>CAZNBR010000006.1:0-37741 GCA_964571315.1 uncultured Syntrophaceae bacterium | reverse complement strand
TGAACGTGGTCGATCGGGCCGGCCTGTCCACAAAGGTTGCGCGGCTCAGTGCCGTCGGGTGTATCAAGGGGTGAGAGCGGCTGGAGGAGAGGAGAAGGCCGTTACGCCGGTGGGGAGATTCGGGTTCCGGTCCGTGCTTGTTGCTTGACAAAACGGGAAATGTGGCTAAACTGACCGGTACACTCTGAAGGAGGGGAAATTTCGTGACCGATATACAGATACCGAAGGATACCTACGATCTTGTTATTGTGGGGGGCGGCCCCGGAGGCCTGACCGCGGGCCTCTATGCGTCCAGGGCCGACATGAAAACACTGCTGCTGGAGGGGAACGCCCAGGCCAGCCAGATCACCATGACGGATATGATAGAAAACTATCCCGGCAGCCCCGCCATCGGCGGGTTCGAGTTGCATGACACCTTCAAGAAACAGGGGGTTGCGTTCGGTCTGGAGATCAGACCGGAGCAGGTGGCTCGTATAGAGCGAGCGCAATCGGGAGATATCAAAGGGTGGGAGGTCGTCAGCGACAGCGGTACCTATCGGACACTTGCCGTCATTGTCTCCACGGGGACAGCCTGGAGCCGCCTGGGGGTGCCGCGGGAAGAGGAGATGGTGGGCAGGGGTGTATCGTACTGCGCTACCTGCGATGCCCCCTTTTACCGGAACAGAGCGGTCGCGGTGGTAGGAGGCGGCGATACCGCCGTTCAGGAGGCCATCTATCTGACGAAATTCGCATCGAAGGTTACCCTCATTCACCGGAGAGACCGTCTGCGCGCGACGGCCGTCCTGCAGCAGAGGGCCTTTGACAATGAGAAGATCGCCTTCGCCTGGGATTCCACCGTGGAGGAAATCCTCGGAGAGGATGGCGTCACCGGTGTCAGGATACGGAATGTCAAGGACCCCGATCGGCATGACGATATCCCCGCCGACGGTGTTTTCATCTTTGTTGGCTCTGTTCCCAACACGGATGTTGTCGACGGAGTTGTCAAACTGGATGGGGATGGTTATATTATGACCGATAGTGATATGAAGACGTCGGCAGAAGGCATCTTCGCCTGTGGGGATTGCATCAGCAAATCTCTCCGGCAGGTGGTAACCGCCTGCGGCGATGGGGCGACGGCCGCACACACCGCCTCGCTGTATGTTGATGATGTCAAAGGCCAAACATATTGATACACATTTCTGATGGTTTCATGGAGGGTCTGGCCTTCCGAAACAACCGTTTTTGTAACAATTATTTATGATGGAGAAACATCGATGCCTATCTATGAGTATAGATGCATAAATTGTGGTAAGGAATTTGAAATGATCCGGTTTTCGCAGGATGATGACAAAGAGATCGGGTGTCCCGCGTGCGGGAAAAAAAAGGTCGAGAAGGTGATGTCCCTCACCGCCGGGTCGCATGGGTCCTGCGAGTCCTGCTCGGCATCGGGGCCTTCCTGTTCCTATACCTGAGGCTGATCTTCACCGGCGGTCTGCCGGTTGACATAGAGGGGTTCCGGATGGTCGAGCCCCCAGAGATGAAAGAGGGGTGCGATGGCCCGACTGGTCGATTTCTGGCAACATATCCCGGAGCATATCAACCCGGCGTTTCTAGAGATAGGTTCCTTTCAGCTTCGCTACTACGGGCTCATGTATCTTGTTGCCTTTTCCGTTGTCTACCTCCTCGTTATCCACAGGCTACAGAATGAAACATTCGAGTATTCGAAGGAGACGATCCAGGACTATCTCGTATGGGCGGTAGCGGCTCTTCTAGTAGGAGCACGGCTGGGATATGTTCTCTTCTATAATCTTGCATACTACGCGGCTCATCCCCTTGCCGTCATATTCCCCTTTGACATTTCAGACGGGTTCCGTTTTGTCGGAATCAGCGGCCTTTCGTATCACGGCGGACTGGTAGGAATCATTCTCGTTTCAATCCTGTTTTTTCATAGAAAGGCGATCAATTTCTGGGAGTTTGCGGACCTCTTCTGTCCGGCGATTTCACTGGGATATACCTTCGGAAGAATCGGCAATTTCCTGAACGGGGAGCTGTATGGTCGCGTGACGGATGTCTGGTGGGGGATGTATTTCCCGCTGGACTCGCTCCACGCTCTCCGCCACCCCTCCCAGTTGTATGAGGCCTTTTTTGAAGGGATCGTCCTGTTCGCGATCCTGTGGAGTGTCAGAAAAAAGGAGTGCCTCAAGGGAAACCTTTTTTCTCTGTATCTGATCGGCTATGGAGCGGTACGGTTTTGCATTGAATTTTTCAGACAGCCCGATTCCCAGGTCGGGCTTGTGGCCGGGACTCTCAGCATGGGGCAGGTTCTTTGCCTCGTTATGATTATATGTGGTATAGCGGTCATGTTGATAAAGAAGCGACAAGGAGGGACCATATGAACAAACGACTGGTAATCGTGGGAGGGGGGGCCGGAGGACCTTCGGCCGCGGCTGAGGCCAAGAGACAGGATCCGTCCTTACAGGTAACGATGATGGAGCGGGGGGAATTTGTTTCGTATGCTGCCTGACCCATGCCCTATTACATCGGTGATGTAATCAAGGATTCGAAAAGGCTTATCGCGAGAACACCTGAAAAATTTGAAGAAACAGGGGTACACGTACGGCTCAACACTCGGGTTGAAGAGATTCAGGCCAGGGAGGGGACCGTCCTGTTGGCAGGGGGAGAACGGATACCGTACGATACCCTCGTCGTGGCGACGGGCGCCGAGGCGACCCGCCCTGACATACCGGGAACAGATTTGGAGGGGGTCTTTGTCCTGAAGAATCTGCGGGATGGTATCAATATCAAGGAATATATCAGGGAAAACCAATGCAGCAAGGCGGCGGTAGTCGGAGCTGGCTTCATCGCCATGGAAATGGGGGAGGCCTTGAAGACCATTGGTCTGGAAACCCGTATCGTCTACCGGGGCGAACTCCCGGTCAGGAAATGGGACCCGGCCTTTTCCAAGGTAATCCTGGAAGAACTGACTGGCAAGGGCGTGGTCTTTATGCCCCACCAGTCCCCGGTTGCCGTTGAAAAAGGTTCACAGGCACGACTGTCCCTTGTGACCGACCACGAAAAGATAGAGACGGATATCATCATCTTCGCCCTCGGCGTGAGGCCCGACACGGCTCTGGCGCTCGGGGCAGGCCTTGCCGTGGGGGAATCGGGGGCCATCAGTGTGGACCATGCGCAGCGCACTTCGCGGGAAGAGATCTTCGCCGCCGGGGACTGTTGTGAATCCTATCACCGGGTGAGCAAGAGATGGGTGCACATCCCGCTGGGGGATATTTCAAACAAGCAGGGGCGAGTGGCCGGACGGAATATCGGCGGATATCCCACAACATTCCAGGGAGTTGTGGGGGCTCAAGCCTTCAAGGTGTTTGGCCTGGAGGTTGCCATGACCGGGCTTGACGAGAGGGATGCGGAGCGTAGCGGATACACGCCCGCAACCACCATAATCTGGGGGACCCCTGTGGCGCGTTCCATGGGGGGGGGACAAAGACTGGGACTCAAACTGATTGCGGACAAGACATCGGGAAAACTGCTTGGCGCACAGGCGGTGGGGCAGGGCGGAGCGGTAGGCCGCATCAACACTCTGTCGGCGTGTCTCTGGTCGGGGATGGGGCTTGACGAGATCGGCTACATGGACCTTGCCTACAGCCCCCCCTTTGGCGGGGCCTGGGATATGATTCATACGGCGGCCCAGGTCTTGAAGAAACAATTGTAACAGACCCCTTCATATCAAAACCGGTTTGAGGGTGCAGCAGTAAGCAGCTTGAATTCACCGTCGGTCAGCCTTCCTGTTTGCTCTTTTTCGATTTCCCATATGGTGCCCCCTCGTTGCCCGGGGATATGGTAGACCGATGTCCGTGCCCCGGAGAAGGGTTCTATACGGTGGGGATTGAACAACAGGAGGATGCAGGGGGAATCTGCGACCGGCCGAAAAACGTTGACAATGTCCTGCAAATATTTTATTTTTCTAGTTATTTTTCCAGAAAAGAATGTTCAACGATACACATATCTGAAAGGAGGGGCATTATGTTTGAGAAGAGAAAGCTTATCCCATTCGTTGCATTGATTATCGTTTTGTCGATGGTCTTTGCCGGTCCGGTATGTGCGGAGCAAAAAAGTTTCTTTGCCATTGCCACGGGGGGTACGGGGGGTACGTACTATCCGCTGGGGGGAGTTCTGGCGCAGGCCCTGTCCAACAAAATCCCCAACCTTATTATCACCGCCCAGTCGGGGAACGCCTCCGTCGCGAACTGCAATCTCATCAAAGGCCATCAGATCGAGTCGGGGTTCGTGCAGAACAATGTTGCCTATGCGGCATATAACGGGGTTGCGCAGTTTGAAGGAAACCCCGTTAAAAATCTGCGGGCCATTGCCTCTCTCTACCCCGAAACGATTCAGATCGTTGCCCGGGAAGGGGCCGGTATAAAGAGCGTGGTCGACCTGAAGGGGAAAAAACTGGTTCCGGGTGACCGGGGAAGTGGGACCGAGGTGGATTGCAAGGCGGTCCTGTGGGGTATCGGGCTTACCTATGATGATTTTTCCAGTGTCGACTGGCTCAGCTTTGCCGGTGCCGGGCAGAGGCTGAAAGACAGGCAGGCCGATGTGGCGTTCATTACGGCTGGATGGCCGACGGCGGCCATAACGGAGCTGGCCACAACATCGGATATTACCCTTATTCCGCTGGATGACGCAACCATAGCGAAGATCATCAAGCAGTATCCCTTTTACGCGAAGGTCGTTATCCCCGCGGGTACGTACAGGGGGGTGGATGTCGATACTCCGGCCATTACCACGATGGCTCAGTGGGTGGTTGATTCCGATATTCCGGAGGAGATCGTGTACCAATTGACCAAGGCCCTGTGGGATAAAGGGACGTTTGTCCTGCGAAAAGCTGGAGAGAAGGCTGCCGAGGCGCCGAGCGGAGCTGAAATTATGGCGCAGGCCCATGCCAAGGGAAAGGATGTTACCCTCAAGACGGCACTCGACGGTGTGGCGATCCCCCTGCATCCGGGCGCTGCGAAGTTCTATAAGGAGAAGGGCATGATTCGGTAGGAGAAACCTGATGGCGTGAGGAGGTACCCGGGCACCGTTTTTGGTGCCCGGTCTTTATGGATAAGAGAAGAATAATCATTTTTTCTTCCCTTGCCGCTCTTTGCCTCTCTTCTTTTCTTCCCTGTCATGTGTTGCGAATAGAGGCGGCAAGGGAACATCAGACGGTGTTCGTCCACAGAATCCGGCCGAATGACAGATTTTCGACCACTTATATTCATTCGGTTGAGCTGTCGCCGGTCCGGGAGTATTTCAGGGTCGACCAGCATTTCAGGATCGTGCTCTATGAAACGCAATTCTCTTCCTGTAATACCGGTCTTCCAATCACCCTCTCCGGAGATGAAAAACTCTACAACGATGGGGATCACCTGCGGATCTCCCATATGGACAGGGTCATGCCGGCACTTGATCTCTGGGTCAATAAACAATACGATAACACCCTGCAACTGGGAGAGGGCGCGATTCTGAATCTCCCGTCTCTGGCGGGAGACACTCTCCTGAGGGTGACCGTAGCGGAAGTAACATTGTTCAAGCTTTTATTTCTGAAGGCAGGCATGTCTAACTAAAGGAGTCGTCATGAACGTGCAGGAACCCGCAGCGACCTCCGGACACATGGAAACGGTTGCCACGTACGATCCGGAGCTCCGATTCCGCAGGCTTACCGGCATTACCCTGAAGCTTGTTTTTTTTATGACGCTGGTTCTGTCGATATTTCATATCTATACGGCCGGGTTCGGGGTTTTTCAGGAATGGAGGCACCGGGCGTTTCACCTTGCGTTTGTCCTGCCGCTTGTCTATTTCCTCTATTCGATGCGAAAAGACAGGATACGGGAGGTGCGATATCTTGTCTATGATATCATCTACGGTACTATAGGCGCTTCCATTGTGAGCGCCCTCTTTCGCGAGGTTGCAGACCTCTCCGGATACGCCACGATTGTCCTGTTCGTGGTCTCATTTCTGCTTATCATCTACTTCAAGCGCAGAGAGTTTTTGACGAGCCGGGTCTTTGTCTATGGAGACTTTGTGATTTTCACGCTGATGATAGGAGTTTTGTTCTTCGGCGCCAGTCTGGTTCTGAGGCATATGCATCTGGGGGAGGCTTTTGAAAACTCCGGAATCTCACTCTTGTTCTGGAGCGTTTTTCTCTTCGGTGTCTTTTTCAGCACGATACTCCTCTTTGCCGTCCAGTGGATACAGGCGGTGTTTGCCATGATACGGGGGGGGACGTTCGGCTATACACAAGATCATATTCCCTACTTTGATGTATTCTTTGCAATCCTTTCGTCCTTTATTTCCGTTTACATATTCCTGGAATTTAACAGCCTGGTGATACGCGCAGGCATCCCGCTGAAGATGGATGTCATCGTGGGCGCCTTTGCCATCCTGTTGGTCCTCGAAGGGGCGCGGCGCAGTATCGGACCGCCCCTTCCCATTATTGCCCTGATCGTCCTGGTCAACTGCTATCTGGGACCCTATTTCCTCGATATCCCGGGTCTCAGTTTCTTTGCGCACCGGGGGTACTCCATCGAGCGCATCATCGAGCACATGTATCTTGGCACGGAGGGCATATTTGGTATTCCACTCGGGGTTGTTGCCACCTTTGTGTTTCATTTTGTGCTCTTTGGGATTTTTATTTCAAAAACCGGCCTGGGGCAGCTGTTTATCGATCTCGCCATGGCCCTTGCGGGCGGCACCGTCGGAGGACCGGCCAAGGTGTCGGTGATTGCAAGTGGCTTTCTCGGTTCGATCAACGGAAGTTCCATTGCCAATACGGTCACGACGGGGGCATTTACCATTCCGCTCATGAAAAAAGTGGGGTATTCCCCCCGGTTTGCCGGTGCCGTTGAGGCGGCAGCGTCAACGGGAGGACAGCTGATGCCGCCGATTATGGGGGCGGCCGCATTTATCATGGCCGAGTTTCTGGGAATCCCCTATATCAAGATCGCCGCCGCGGCCATTGTCCCGTCATTCCTGCATTTTTTTGCCGTGGGCACCATGGTTCACTTTGAGGCACTGAAACGGGGTCTCAAGGGATTGCCCCGCGAAGCCCTCCCGAGGGTTGGTACCGTTCTCAAAGAGCGCGGCCTTCTCGTCGCTCCGCTCGTGGTCATTGTGTATCTCCTCGTCGCGGGAAGCAGCCCCTTCCTGGCGGCCTTCTGGGGAATCATATTCTCCGTTGCGATGGGCCAAATTCACAGGCGGACCATGCCGCTTCTGGTGACGATCCTCCTGTCGGCCCCCTGTGTTATGTTACGGTTGAATCCCCTCCACGATTCCGCGCTCTCTTTTATTCTCTGGGGAGGGGTCGGTGCGGCAGGGTT
Organism: uncultured Syntrophaceae bacterium; assembly: GCA_964571315.1. GTDB lineage: Bacteria > Desulfobacterota > Syntrophia > Syntrophales > UBA2210 > UBA6078. The sequence continues at coordinate 30,380 of CAZNBR010000006.1, read as the reverse complement.
TCTGTATGCGCTCCGCAAAACAGATCTCATCTCCTGGCTGCTGGGTATCGCGACGACCGGGGTACTGGCGGTCCTGCTCTACTGCAGGGTTGAACCGTCACTGTGCGCATTCTGGGGACAGATGGCCGTGGGTGGTGTCGGGGTCTTGTATAAGGAAAGCAGGATGAGAATCCCCGACATCCTGGGTACGCTGGAAGCGGGGACGAAAAATGCGCTTGCCATCGGGGCGGCGTGTGCCTGCGTCGGTTTTATCGTCGGGGCCACAACTCTGACGGGTCTCGGACTCAAGTTTGCGGCCGCCGTCATTCAGCTTGCCCACGGAGTGGCAGGCGTTGTCAGCTCTATTGATGTGATGCATCTGATGACCCTTGAGGGGATCACGCTCTTTTTCACGCTTATTTTCACCGCCATATCCTGCTTTATCCTCGGTATGGGGATACCGACCACGGCGCAGTATATTATCGCTTCCATGATTGCGGCCCCGGCGCTTCTGCAGTGGGGAATCCATCCATTGGTATCGCACATGTTCGTGCTCTTTTATGCCGTGCTTGCCGACGTAACTCCCCCCGTTGCGCTCGCCGCGTACGCGGCATCCGGCATTTCAGGAGGTGATCCCTTCAAAACGGGATTTACCGCGTTCAGCCTTTCGATGGCAAAGGTCTACGTCCCCTTTGTCTTCGTGTATTCTCCTATTATCCTCTGGCTGCCGGCGCTTCTCGACCCGAGCGCTTCCTTCGACTACCTCCGATTTGCGCGAGTGTTTATAACGCTGGTGGTGGGCGTTGTGGCCCTCGCGGCTACCGTTATCGGATATCTCAGAGACAGATCCACGGTCCTGGAACGGTTGTTGACAGGGATCGCGGCCTTTTGCCTCTTTACCTCGGAGGGGTACACCGACGCGGTAGGAATGGTACTCCTGGCATTTGTTGTTATGATGCAGGGGAGAAGACAACACGCAGCAAAAATGATTAAGGAGAACAGCGATGTCTGATACCGCAGTACGGGTGGTACAATATGGACTGGGACCGATCGGCAGCGCCATGGCGCGTCACGTTGTAGAACGCGACGGTATGGATCTGGTCGGAGGAGTGGATATTGATCCGGCAAAGGCAGGGAGAGATATAGGTGACGTGATAGGTCTTGACACACCCGCAGGATTCAACGTGGCCCGGAACCTTTCCCAGGTACTGAAAAAAACGCGGGCAGATGTGGTACTGCATACCACCGGCTCCTTCTTTGACCTGTTTGAATCTCAGATCAGCGAGATCCTGGAGGGGGGGCTGGATGTTGTGTCAACATCAGAGGAACTTTCGTTCCCCTGGCTGGCCCACCCGGAGGCCGCCGCCAGAATAGACGCAGCTGCCAGGCGGGCCGGGAAAACGGTGCTGGGGACGGGCGTCAATCCGGGGTTCCTTATGGATACACTCCCCCTTGCTCTCACCGCTCTCTGCCAGCGGGTGGACCGCATTGACGTTATGCGTCGCATGAATGCATCCGTGAGGCGCGGACCTTTCCAGACAAAGATCGGTGCCGGGATGACGGTGGAAGGGTTTACGGCACAGATGAAGAAGGGCCGTATGGGACATGTCGGGCTTCCGGAATCGATGGGGATGGTCTTTCACACACTGGGGGAAACCCTGTCACGGTATGAATCCGATGTCGAGCCGGTCGTGGCAGACTTCCCGGTCAAGACCGATTATTGTGAGGTGCAGACCGGGCAGGTGAGGGGCCTCAAACAGGTGGCCCGTGGCTATACGGATCAGCGCGAGTTTATGACCCTTACCTTCATAGCCGCCCTGGACGAGGTGGAAGACGGGGATACCATCCTGATTGCCGGGAAACCGGATCTGGAGATCAGATTGAAGGGAACCAATGGTGATATTGCAACGGTGGCCATCGCGGTCAATGCCGTTCGCCGTGTCTGCGCTGCGCCCCCCGGCCTGGTCACCATGCGTGACCTCCCTGTCGTAACAATCTGGTAGGGACGTGTGAACAAGAAAGGTGCTACGCATGAAAAGATTGATTGATTTGTCAAAGGAAGAACTGCTCGCAAGGATATGGAAGGCGGAACCCAGACTACAACAGCAGAAAATTCGAGACGGCTTTCCTGCGCAAGGCGCTCAAGGTCTGCGGCATCGACCCCTACTACACCTTTAACTGTCAGGGGAAGGATGAACCCGTCGATTTCAGGGTCCCCATAGCGAGGATACTGCAGGAGAGAAAAGAGGAGGCACGGCTCCTCCCCGGGCTTGTCCGAACGGACGAGCCGGTCTTTAATGTTCCGCGGCTGGGGGAATCGCATTTGAGGGCGGGACAGGACCACGAGGTCATCATGATCCTGCCTGACGGGCGCAGGATATACGAATTTTATTTATGGGATACAAAGCATGCAACGGCCAAAGACTACCTATACACGGATGTATCACTGCACGATTATTTCAAGAGGCTGCAGAGGGATGGTGAGAATGTGAATGATTATCTTGCCATGCTCTATTATTTTTAGGAGCACGGTGTCTGATCGCCTTATTCATCGATTATGGGGTGGAGAAATCCCTCCGCGAGTTCCGTGTATAAGGTGCCCCCAATCTTCAGGCCGAGATCGACGACGCCGGGACCGTACTTCCTGCCGGTGGAAGTCCGGAAGGTCTCTCTGATCTTTCTCAGGGATTGCAGCCCGGAGGGAAAATAGGACAGCAGGGTGTGCATAGAGATGTCCCGGGTATCCGCTATATCCCAGAGCATCTCCGTAAAATTGTCGGGTCCCCATCGAAACTTGTCGGCGTCGTACAGGGCGTCGGAAAGAAGCTGCGCACGCGGATCGGCAAGGGGTCTACAGGGTTGAAAGGCCTCGTGGTTTCGTATCGCATCGACCACGGCCGCCCGTTCCGTATCCGTAAAATCAAACCCCTCGAGGATCATCCCCGCCTCTTCGCCCCCCTGCCGGGCGTGATCCTTGCTCGATCGCTTTATGTCGTGCAGGATTCCGGCTATATGTGCCAGCGAAACCTGGCGCTTGAGGTTCTCTCCTCCCCCAGAAGAGCGACCTTCGATCAGGATGATGGCTCCTCCATCTATGGCAACTTTTCGTGCGTGGGAGAGACCATGACCGGAGACATCCGCCCTTGCTGTCAGTATCTCGATGCATGCCCGGGCCGCCGGATTTTTTTCCATCAGACGGCAAGATGCGTCGATCTGGTTCTTCTTTTCCCGGTAAAAGCGTGGGGGACCATAGGTAGCGGCTATTTTTTCAGACAGCGCTTTTGCCTTGGAGAGGATTTCGGTGTCCATTGGGTATGAGCTCTCCATGGGAGACAGTCATGTGTTGGTTACGTCTTCTGCCTTCTTTCCTACGAACAGCAGCGGAAAGACGATGTCACTGACACAACAGGGTATCACGACGGCAATAAACAGGAATACGAAAACGACAAGGTAAGACAGCCAACTCTGAGGACCCCCCATGGCCATAAGGACATGAAAGAGCGAGGCCCAGGTGCTCAGGAGGACATGCCCCGCGTGGGGAAACTTTGTTGACGGACGAAAATAGGCGATGGCTATTCCCAGTAGTGCCAGGGGATTAATCAGCCACCATTTTTCGATGAAGCCGATGTGAAGGCCCCTGTTCGGCATGTTGAGCATGGCTTCGCCGAGATAGGGGATCAGGGAATCGCTTATCGTGGCAATCCCGATAGAGCCGATAAACCCGATGAGCAAGAGAGCCAACAGATTGTGCCTGCCTTGCCCGGATTTATGCATCTGGTACATGGACGTTGTCACAAGGGCGCTGAGAAGGACGTGTGCCGGATGAAGAATGTAGAAGGTGTTCAAGGCTATATGCTTGGGGATACTCTGGAAAAGAACCATCATCACCACACCGGTCAGAGCACCGAGCAGGGTAAAAGGGGCATGATTTTTTAGTTCTTGTGCTATTTGGCCGACCATGGGTTCTCTCTCATCAGCAGGTTTTCGTGGTGCGGAAATCTCTGGTCGATTATCGCAAATACAGAGCATATGCAAGCCCTTTGTGCGAAACGGGCGCGGGGAGCACTCTGCCCGGCTGTATTGGTAGAGACCTGTTTTGTTGTTGTTTTGTATTCGTACGGACAGAGCATGCATGTGTCCGGTCCGTCGTCTGGGGAATAGGGGTTGATCTGTTGCGCCTGGGTGGGGTATGGGGTTATAATCACAACTGTGCGATGGAAGATAATACAGAATGGGAGCATTACATGACAGAGCAATTCTATGGGTTCGAGCTCTTACGGGAGCGATACATCGACGAGTTGAAAACAGAGGCGAGACTGTACCGGCATATCCAGACGGGCGCCGAACTGTTATCCATGATCAATGATGACGAAAACAAGGTGTTCGGCATTACCTTTCGTACGCCGCCGCGCGATTCCACCGGCGTGCCCCACATACTAGAGCATTCCGTCCTCTGCGGTTCCCGTAAGTATCCGGTGAAGGAACCCTTTGTGGAAATATTGAAGGGTTCGCTGCAGACCTTCCTGAACGCCTTCACCTATCCGGACAAGACCTGTTATCCGGTGGCAAGTCAGAATCTTCAGGATTTCTATAACCTTATAGACGTCTATCTGGACGCAGTCTTCTATCCGCGCATCACGCCCGAGATCTTTCAACAGGAAGGGTGGCACTACGAAATGGAGGAGCCGGATGGACCCCTTGTGTATAAGGGCGTGGTCTTCAACGAGATGAAGGGCGCGAACTCCTCGCCGGACAGGCTTCTGGCAGAGTATTCGCAACAGGCGCTCTTTCCCGATACGACCTACGGGCTGGACTCCGGAGGTGATCCCACGGTGATCCCCGAACTGACCTACGAACAATTCAGGGACTTTCACCGCACGTACTACCACCCGTCCAATGCGCGTATCTTCTTTGCCGGCGATGACGATCCCGACGAGAGGCTGCGACGCACCGACGAGTATCTGAGAGAGTTCGAAAAGACGGACGTCGATTCGACGGTATCACTCCAGCCACGCTTTGATCGTCCCCGGCGTGTCGTGCACTCCTTTGCCGCAGGCGATGACGCATCCGGGAGCATGATGACCGTAAACTGGGTGCTTGGCGAGGCAACGGATGCCGTCACCAACATGGCGCTCAACATCCTGGGATATGTCCTTCTCGGCACGCCCGGTTCGCCCCTCCGCAAGGCCCTTATCGAATCCGGGCTGGGAGAGGATATTACCGGAGGAGGGCTGGAGGGAGAGCTGAGGCAGCTGTTCTTCTCTGTGGGTCTGAAAGGGATCGCCATGGGGAAGGAGGATGCCGTTGAGGGTCTGATACTGGATACCCTGGAAGTGTTGGCGACCGGCGGTATCGACCCTGGCGCGGTGGAAGCGGCCTTCAATACCATAGAATTCGCCCTGCGTGAAAACAACACGGGCAGTTACCCCCGTGGTCTGGTTCTGATGCTCAGGGCGATGAACACCTGGCTGTATGATGCCGACCCCCTCGCGCTGCTCTCCTTTGAATCTCTCCTATCGGAGATCAAGGCCCGCATCAGTTCGGAAAAGGCGTTCTTTGCGGGATTGATACGGGAACAGTTCCTGGAGAATCCGCACCGTACCACCGTTGTCATAACACCGGACCCGGAGTTGGAAGGCAGGGTGGAGGCGGTGGAAAAGGTGCGACTCAGTGCCGTTCGCGATGCAGCCAGTCCGAAGGAATTGAAGGGTATCTTTGAAAATGCCGAGCATCTCAAAAAAATTCAGGAAACGCCGGATTCGCCGGAGGCCCTGGCAACCATACCGACCCTGAAGATTGCCGATCTGGAGAAGAGAAACAGGACGATACCGATCACCGTTCTGGATGAGAGGGGCGCCACGGTATTGTATCATGACATACCGACGAGCGGGATCGCGTACGTCGAGGTCGGCCTGAATCTGCGCTCACTTCCCCGGAGGTGCTTGCAGTATATTCCCTTGTTCAGCAGGGCGCTTCTGGAGATGGGCACCCGAAAGGAGGATTATGTCGCGCTTTCGCAGAGAATTGACCGGAAGACGGGAGGGATTCATCCCTCACTGTTTGTGTCGGCGGTCAAGAATGCCCAGAGCGGGGCCGAGGCCAGGCTGTTCCTCTGCGGAAAGGCGATGTTGCCACAGACGGGAGACCTCTTCGATATTATCCGGGACATCCTGATGGATGTCAGGCTGGACAACCGGGAACGGTTCAGACAGATGCTTTTGGAAGAGAAGGCCCGGCAGGAGCAGCAGATAATCCCTGGGGGGCACCAGATCGTCAACCTGCGTCTGAGGGCGCATTTCGGCGAGGCCGGCCGGTTGTCTGAACAGTTGAGCGGGGTGACCTATCTGTTCTTTCTGCGTGAGCTTGCCGACCAAATAGAGACGGACTGGCCGTCCGTTCATGCCACCCTTGAGGAGATGCGGCGCGCTCTGGTCAACCGTGAGACCATGCTCTTTAATGTTACGGTTGATGAGGCGGGATGGAAACAGGTGCGCCCCCACCTTGTCGGCTTTGCCGATGGACTGCCGGCCGAACCGTTCGGGGCGGAGGCGGTTCTTTCCGGAGAGCTTACGGTTGATATGGAAATCCCCGAACATGAGGGGCTGGTCGTCCCCTCCCAGATCAACTATGTGGGAAAAGGAACGGATCTGTACCGGGCAGGGTACACCTATCATGGCTCCGTCAGGGTCATTACCCGGTATCTCAGGACGTCCTGGCTGTGGGACCGGGTGCGGGTGCGGGGGGGGGCGTACGGTGCTTTCTGTAATTTTGATAAGTTTTCCGGCGTGTTGACCTTTCTGTCGTACCGTGATCCGAATCTTCTCAAAACCATCGAGGTGTTTGACGGAACGGCCGGATTCCTGCGGGATGGGACGTTGAGCGACGATGAACTGAGAAAGGGGATTATCGGCGCCATAGGAGATATGGATCCGTATATGTTCCCCGATGCCAAGGGATATGCCTCGATGCTCCGCTACCTGACCGGTAATACCGAAGAGGATATGCAACAGGTGCGGGATGAAATTTTTTCAACGACGGCAGAAGACTTCAAACAGTTCGCGGATGTGCTGGATGATGTGGCACGAAATGGATTGGTAAAGGTCCTGGGTTCGGAAGGTGCTATCCGGGGAGCCACAAATGGTGGATTGCCGGCGCTGAAGGTGATAAAGATACTGTAATCTGCGGGGAGAATTCTTGTCACACATTACACAACACGAGCCGAAGGGTGTGAAGCATTCACCCCTGTGCCATGAGCTGAGCATGGAATAACAGACGTCACATCTCATATGCTGATGAACGGGACATCGTGTATGGCCTATCACACAAAAGAATCGGACTCTGGTAATGGAGGGATCGGGAGACCGTCATGGTGGGTTCAGATAACCATTGTGAGTATTACCGTCATCGCTGTCGGCATAACGGCCTTTCTTGGAATTCAGACGTACGGAACAACCCGGCACACAGCCCTTGAACAGTTCAATCAGAACCAGCTTATCCTCGCTCATTCCGCCGCCGCCGGGATTGAAACCTATTTCAGCGAGGTCAAGGCCGCTCTCGTGTCGACCACGAAAGTAGCTGCCATAAAGCATATGACCAACGGTTCTCTCGAATATATGCAGAACATGTACCTCGGGTTCATACCCAGAACCTCTATCCGGCGTCTTGATGAAAAGGGGGTGCTGCGCTTCATCTACCCCTCCGACGACTGGCGCGGCAACCTGTCCGGCAGAAACTATAGTGATGAGGCATATTTTCAAGATGCACAAGAAAAGGGGCGTGTCGTTTTATCGGGAATAACCATCAATGAGATTGGCGAAAAGCGCATCAGGATGTCCGCGCCTGTCTATGTCCCGGATACCCAAGGGGGTGACAAACAGAAATTCGCCGGTATCCTGGTTGTCTCCTTCGATCTCAAGGCAATAGCAGACATCTTCATTTCGCCGATCACGTCAGGGGAAACAGGATATGCCTGGCTGATGGATCAAAATGGCTATTTCCTCGCCCATAACGTGGATACATTTGTAGGACAGGATGCCTTTCGAATACGGGAAAAGACAAATCCCGAGCTTTCATATGAGTCGATCAATGAGATCCAGCAGGAAGTAATGGTAGGGAGTGAAGGGATCGGGCGTTACCTGTCGGGCTGGCACAGGGGTAGAACGGGGCGCATCGAGAAGCTCATAGCGTATTCCCCCGTCCGTGTTATAGATCAGATCTGGTCGGCAGCCGTTGTCGCGCCGGTCAACGAGGTGGACAAAATCATTAGGGTAGCGGGAATCCAGGCATTAAACACCTTTACCTTCATCATTCTCTTTCTCATCCTTGCCGGCAGTTTTTCGTTCCTTTCCGTCTACCGATGGTCCACCCTCCTCAGGCGTGAGGTACGAAAACGAACGAAAGAATTAAGAGAGACCACCGATTACCTCAACAACCTGATCCGATGCGCCAATGCCCCGGTCGTCGTGCTGGATCAGCATCAAGCGGTTACCCTCTTCAACGATGCCTTTGAACGGATGAGTGGCAGGACTGAAAAGGAAATGCTCGGCCGGCCTCTTGACATACTATTCCCCGATACCAGCCGCGCCGAGTCATTGAAAAGGCTCTCACAGGCCCAAAACGAGGGAAGAGACCTGTATGCGGAGGAGATGGCAATACGGCACAGAGACGGCAAATTGTATATCGGGATGTGGAATTCCGCCAATATTTACTCTGAAACAGGCAGTGCAATAATCGCCACCATTATCCATGGAGAGGATGTAACGGAACGCAAGCAGGCGGAAGAGGCGCTTCGTGAGAGCGAGGAGCGCTACAGGACCGTCGTGGAAAATCAGGCCGAATTGATATGCCGGTACACACCGGACTGGCGGCTTACCTTCGTCAATGAGGCGTACTGCCTTTATACCGACAAGACAAGGGATGAGTTGATCGGGAGGAGCTTTATGCCTTTCATTCCTGAAGGGCAGAGAAGGAGGGTCGAGGAAAACCATCAAAAGCTGATGGATCAGGAGCTTCAAGAGGTGAGGCATGAGCATCAGGTCATCAGTGGCCCTGGAGCGCTCAAGTGGCAGCAGTGGGTCAACCGTGCCATATTTGACGACCAGGGGACCCTGGTGGAATATCAGTCGGTGGGACGGGACATAACGGAACTGAAGGAGGCCGAGGCGGCGCTCCAGGGAAGCGAAGAGCAGTACCGTGCCTTATTTGAAGGTGCGCCCGATGCCATCTTCCTTGGTGATATCGACACGGGAATCGTGATCGCTGCAAACCCGGCCGCATCGCAGCTCCTCATGATGCCGCGTGACGAAATCGTCGGCATCGATCACTTACAGCTTTATCCCGAATACCTCCGGGAGAAGGTGCAGGCAGGCTTTAACAGTAGTACTAAAGAAAGCGGGAAACATGTAGTAGAAAGAATCGTTCTCCGCAGAGATGGGACGGAAGTCCCCGTTGAGATCCTATCACAGACAATTACCCTGCGGGGCAAAGATGTTATTCAGGGAATCTTCAGAGATATTACCGGGCGAAAAAAAGCGGAAGAACAATTACGGGAAAATGAAGAACGATTCCGCAAGATCTTCGAGGGGGATGCTCTCGGGATGGCCTTTCTTAATCTCGAATATAAGTTTGAACGGGTAAATTCAGCACTCTGCACAATGCTCGGCTATGAAGAGGCCGAGCTGACGAAGCTTACCTTTGTCGACATAACTCACCCGGATTCTGTCGAGCAGGACCTGCAGAAGGTGGCGCAGTTGTTGCAGGGCGATATCCCGTATTATAAAACGGAAAAACGATACATCAGAAAGGATGGAGCGGTTATATGGGTAAGCGTCACGGCCTCTATCATGTATGACGAAAACAAAAACCCTCTCTACTTTATTGGTATGATAGAAGACATTACTGACCGAAAGAACGCGGAAGAAGCGAAGGTGCAACTCGAGGCACAACTGCTGCATGCCCAGAAGATGGAGGCCCTGGGAACCCTGGTGGCCGGCGTCGCACATGAAATCAACAACCCGGTTAATAAGATCATGTTTGACATACCCCTCCTTCAGAAGGTCTGGATGGATGTAATACCCGTTCTGGAAGAACAGGGGAAGAGGGAACCGGCGCGAAAGTATGGAGGTCTTACCTGCGATTTTCTGAGGGAAAACCTGCCGCAGCTCATCTTGGATATGGAACTGGCCGCAAACAGGGTGGCCAAAACGGTATATAATCTGAAGAGTTTTACCAAGCAGTCAAGCATAACCGACAAATCGGCAATAGAAATAAATACGGCTGTACACAATGCCCTTCGGCTGATAGGGGCGACCCTGCGAAAGTCGAATATCATGCTGGAGCTGAAACTTGCGAAAAAATCCCCCGAGATAGAGGGGAATCTCCAGAGCATCGAACAGATTGTAATGAATATTGCCATAAACGCAATCCAGGCAATCGATCACAATAAAGGAAAAATCAAGATATCAACCGGTTTTCAGAAAAGGAGCGGCAAGGCGTCCATTACCATTGCCGATAATGGTGCCGGGGTAGATCCTTCCATCATCGACAAACTGTTCGATCCCTTTGTCACGACACGACAGGCTGAAGGAGGGACCGGTCTTGGTCTGCCCATCACCTACAATCTGGTTGAGGCACATGGTGGGAATATAACATTTACCAGTAAAGAGGGGATCGGGACTATCTTTACCGTTACCTTCCCAGCACTGTGGGCGCATAGCCCTAAAAAAGGTACATAGGATATACATGGATTCCGCATACAAAAACAAAAGCCCCATTCTTGTAGTCGATGACGATGAGGGCCTGCTCCTGAGTATCAAGGCATCGATAACCAGCGCAGGAATGCCTGAACCTGTCCTGGCCTCAGATAGCTGGCGGGTAATGGATACCATAAGAAACGGTAGCTTCCATCTGGTCCTGCTGGATCTCATTATGCCTGAGCCGGGCGGAATGGAACTCCTGGAGCAGATCAAGGAGGCCTTCCCGTCCATTGAATGTATTATCATAACCGCGGTCGATGATGTGCCCTCGGCGGTTCAGGCTATGCAATTCGGCGCCTATGATTACCTGGTGAAACCGATCAACAGTGAACGACTCATCATCGCTGTAACCCGTGCCCTCGAACGATACAACCTCAAAAACGAACTTGCACTTTTCGAAAGGAGGCAGAGCTTCTCCGACCTTAAAAATCCTGCCGCCTTCGAGGACATCATCACCGAAGATCCGTCCATGGCCATGGTGTTTCACCAGATCGAGGTTGTGGCGCCGACAGACTATAACCTTGTCATAACCGGTGAATCCGGCACAGGGAAGGAGATGGTAGCCAGGGTTATCCACAATCTGAGCACCCGCTCACAGGGGCTCTTTATAGCGGTCAACATGGCCTCCTTCAGTAAGACCCTCTTTGAGGACGATTTTTTTGGTCACACCAGAGGAGCGTACACTGGTGCCGTCACGGAAAAGAAGGGTTTTTTTGAGGCCGCCGCGGGCGGCACGCTCTTTCTCGATGAAATAGCCGAACTGGACCCTTCACTCCAGGGGAAAATGCTCCGTGTCATTCAGGAAAGGGAATTTTACCGCCTCGGCAGTACACAGGTACGGGATATTGATGTGCGGATCATCTCCGCTACCAACAGGGATATCAAAGAAGAGATAGAAAAAGAACGCTTTAGAAAAGACCTGTTTTACCGCTTAAACATGTTTCATATTAAGATGCCCCCCCTCAGGGAACGGGAAAAGGATATCATTCCTCTGGCACTGCACTTTTTAAGGATATACGCGCGGAGCAATAAAAAAAATATCCATTCTATTGATCCTGAGTTTGCGCAATGTCTCTTGGAGCACAACTTTTCCGGGAATGTCCGGGAGTTGGAAAGTATCATTGCGAAAGCCGTGCTTATGGAAGCCAGTCCGGTTCTCACCTCTTCCGCCGTTCGGGATCAACTGCCGATCTCAAGTCCTCTCCAGAGGGTACAGGGGGGCCTGATCACCCTTGCGGAGGTGGAGAAGAATCACATACTGCGGGCCTTGGAGATAACCGGGAATAACCGCACGCAGGCGGCACGGATCCTCGGAATCGGGTTGAGAACGCTTCAGCGAAAGTTGCAGGAATGGGCCGAAGCAGCAATCACGTCAAAATGACATAAGGTATGTCGTTTTGACACCGCAGGCCAATCCCTTGATATCACGTATAAATACTCCTCACGATTCCTTCGCAATGCCATTCTGACCTTCCCGCATTCAGCGTCCTGTTGAAGTCGTTACCGCAGGCAAACCCCTCTAAGCCTTTTTAATTCTTAGCATTTACGATTTAAATTCTGGAAGGCACCACTCTGGCACGATTAATGAGATAGTACTACTACAACGTTGACATTGGAAGGAATGAGGTGGTGCTGTCAACGTTATTATTAACTACATGTCAACAGTCGACGGTAGCAAAGGAGGTTACAGATTGTCGGCATTTACCCAGGGGGATTGGGAAAGGATACAACCTCAAGGAAGTGACGGCGGTTTTCGCATGGTGGGTCTTGTTTCCTAATCCCCCACACTATTCGTACACAGGCACCGTACCGGCAAGAGTCTATACAATGCCGAAACAGAAGGAGCACAAACGGTCGAAATCTGAAGATACGATAACAGAGCAGCAGCTTGAAGAAGATGCGTTGCATATAATCAAAACGAGACACAATATAGACTATAGCTCATTAAAAGAAATAAATTGGGTAGAAATTATGAGAACTTTTCCTACGGATACCTAATGATTCGAACTCAGATTTTGCTGGCGGTGGGTGATCTTTATCCCCTCCTATTCACCCATCGCCCCCCCTTGCAACCTGAGAGGTACAAGAGTTTATCCTCGTACCTTTCAGTTTATATAAAGGCGGTGGCGGGTGCATCCCGCCACCGTTCTTTTTTATCACGTGACCATCCCGCGCCCTGACGGCGGCCGTGGATGACGGGAGTTGACAGACGGGTGAGCTGTGAGGGAGGGGATATAGCCCCGAGGGCATGCTGGCTGACAATTCAGGGTTCGTAATAAATGGGGTTGCCCATCTCGGTGAAGAAGAAGTTGCGGAAGATATTGTGCCCGTTGTAGTCGAGAACCCTCAGGTCGTCTTCCTGGTGCAGGTCGCCCATGACGATATCAAAATGCTTGCCGTACCTTTCCTTTACTTTTTCTACGGGCAGATCAGAGGCAATGAATTTTTTTATCCCCTTTGCCGCCAGCTTTTCTACAAAAGCCGGATGGGTCAAGGACCCATAAGAGGTCATAATAAGAATGGGCCCCGTTCCCGTGAATATGATGCTGGTTTTCATGCCTAAAACCTCCTTCTCCGTCTGACGACAGGAGTGTGAAATTAAACATGCCGCACTGATAACCGGTGTAAGTGTGCCTGAAATCGTGTATGCGCGCAATTCCCCAAAGGCACCCCGTATATAGGGCCACTATTTTTTGTCTTGAAAAAGAAGGCTCTTTGGGATATTACCGAAAAACATACTGGGCGGTTAACTCAGCGGGAGAGTGCTACCTTCACACGGTAGAAGTCACTGGTTCAATCCCAGTACCGCCTACCATGAAAACCAAAGGGTTGCGGGCAGAACCGTGACCCTTTTTGACTGGTTGTGACGACTCGCACCCTGTTGAATGAAAACCCTTAGAGGTACGGGGACAAGCAATCAGCGATATATCTCCGCGCCGCAATATATATTTCGGGAACGCAAGAGGGCGATCACAGGACCCAAAGGAGCTTGTAATGGACATTTTTTGTGATACGGAAAGCCTGCCGTGGGAGGATCATCCTACGGTGAAGGATGTTTCGGTAAGAAAAATAGTCACGCCGGGACGATTTGGAAAGGACAGCCCCTCCATACTCATGGTCAAGATTCCGGTCGGTGGCGAGGTGCCCGAACATGTCCACACGGAAAGCGAAGACATCCTTTTTATCGTATCCGGCAGGGGGATGATGTGGGTAGACGGCACCGGGGCCGTGGCACTGCATACAGGTGCGGTTGTCCGTGTCCCGCGCAATACAAAGCACCGTATATTCGATGTGACCGATGAGATCCTTATATATGACGTTTTCTCTCCTGGCATCCTGTAATTCCAAACGGTTTCTTTCCTGTAACGTATTCCCTTTGGTACGGCCCTGTGATTTTTCATATTGTCATTAAACAGCTTTGAGGTATAAGAACCACCATTACGCCGAAATACGCATTTCGGAGCGGGGTTTAGGAGAAACGACAGAATGAGTATCTATCAGAAATGGTTTTTAGCTGCCAGGCCATGGTCCTTCACGATGACCGCCATTTCCATAAGCGTTGGGAGTGTTATGGGGGCCATGAATGGCGGTTTTTCATGGGGGTTTTATCTGGTTACTCTGGCTGGCGTGATTTTCATGCACGGTGCGGCAAATCTTCTCAATGACTATTATGATGTTCGAAGCGGAGTAGATACCCTGGAGGTATCAACCGCGCAATACCGCCCTCACCCTCTGGCTGAAGGATCGCTCACCCTCACGGGAGTGCTGATCGAGGCAGCATGCTGTTTTGTCCTGGCGGCTGGTATCGGCATCTTCCTTGCAGCGGCGAAGGGATGGATGATCCTGGTGCTGGCCCTTATAGGGGGCTTTGCCGGGGTGTTTTACACGGCCCCCCCTCTCAGATATAAGTATAAGGCCCTGGGGGAGATTTCAGTCTTTCTGATGTGGGGGCCGCTGATGGTCGAGGGGGCATATTTCGTTCAGAGGCAGAATCTGAGCCTGGAAGCCCTGTGGGTGTCACTTCCCTTCGGCGTCCTGGTGGCACTGGTACTGTTCGCCAACAACCTCCGGGACACCGCGGATGATGAAGGAAAAGGCATACGAACCCTGTCGATCATCACAGGTCCCCGGAAGGGTATATGGGTGTATGTGGCCTTGGTGGTCTGTGCCTACGCGTCGGTTGTAGTGATGGCGTTTACGGGCCCCCTGAATCCGTGGTCCCTGATGGTGCTCATTTCGCTCCCCCTCTTTTTCAGTCTGCTGAGAAAAATGATACACAAACCTCCCCTGGATGCCGACGCGCAGACCGCACAATTAAACACGGCGTTCGGCATCCTGCTCCTTATTTCACTTATCATCGGGAGGCTGACGTGACACGGCCGGGGACCTCGGGGGAGACTTTACTGGTAAAAGTTCCCCCTCAGATGTCGTTTGATTTTCAACTTTTTTCTCACCCGGGGAGACTGATGTGACACGGCCGGCGCCTTCATGGAATCTTTTACTGGTAACGATTGTCCTCGCCAACATACTCTGGTTTGCCACCTTTTACCTCACCTTCAGCACCTTCTGGATCAAGATCGCTGTCTCGGCATCGTCGCTTGCCGCTCTCTCCTGGTGGATACGGCCGATAGAAAGAGATCGGCTCCATATTGATGCAAAGGCGCTGCTTGTCGGTCTCGTATCCGCGGCGGTGCTGTATCTGATCTTCTGGGCTGGCAAGGAAATATCCTCGACCCTCCTTCCCTTCGCGGAGCGTCAGATAGGTGGCGTCTACGGCAAGGGAGCGGGAACCCCCCTGTGGATTATCTTTCTCTTGCTCTTGTGCATAACCGGCCCCTGTGAGGAGCTGTACTGGCGAGGGTTCCTGCAGGACAGACTCATGGAGCGTTTCGGAGGTTGCGGGGGCTGGCTTTTGACCACCGCGATCTATGCCGGTGTCCACCTGTGGTCATTCAATTTCATGCTTATCGGGGCCGCCGCCGTCGCCGGTGCCTTCTGGGGGGCCATGTACTGGCGTATCGGCAACCTGCTCCCCGTCATTATCTCCCACTCCCTGTGGAGTGCCGTCATCTTCGCCGTCATGCCGCTGTCCTGAAATTTCTTGACAATTATTGTAACAAATGTACTATCCAAGCGTTACGTTCATTCAGACATCTTCATAACCGGATCCGCTTTTTTGTACTACCACACAGAGGGTACTATGAACGGATTATACCAGCAACCCCGTTTCTCATACAGAGACGGGGTTTTGTGTTTGTGGGTGAGGTAGCTGTCTCTGCGGGTGTTATGCCAGTGATACTGGGGGTCGGGTAAAGCGACCTGATGGTAGATGGTTAAACGTCGACCCCCGAATCGGTTTCAGAGGGGGCAGGGTGGCATGTCGTACTGGATAGCGGCACATCTGGTGGTAGTCCTCCATTTCGGCTTTGTCTTCTTCGTGGTGCTCGGTGGATTTATGGTGTGGCGGTGGCGGTGGGTTCTCTTCCTGCACATCCCCGCCGCACTCTGGGGGGCGCTCATTGAGTACCAGGGGTGGGTGTGTCCGCTGACACCGCTGGAGCAGCGACTCAGAAAGGAGGCGGGGCAGGCCGGGTATTCCGGGGGGTTTATCGAGCACTATCTTCTGCCGGTACTGTATCCATCCTCTCTGAGCCGGGAGGTGCAGATAGCCCTTGGCACGGTTGCCATCGTGATAAACATCGTGGCGTATGGCTGGTTGATAGGCCGAGGTCTAAAAAAATAGCAACGGCGCCCGGTTGCCGGAGCACCTGGCTGGATAGCATGTCCGTGGTGCGGTGTACCGGTGAAAGGACGCCGGGCTACTATAGTTTTTGGGCGAAAAAACCGATATATAGCTGAGACAAGGAGAAGATCAGGCGTTACTCTATTCTCGCGAAAAACAATACTGCAACAAAAAGGGGGGGGGTAATGGACGGCGATCATCTGAGTTCAGGGGGAACCATTTTTGCAGGGAATGGGCTTGTTTCTGAGAAATGTCGGATTCTCCTTGACGGTCTGGGGGAATTCGGGACCATAGTAGTGGACGCCGAAACGAACCGCATCCTGGACATCAACACAACCGCATTGGCGCTGTTGGGGATGGAACGTGAGGCGGTCATCGGGCGAGAGCACCACCAGCTCGTCTCCCCGGTTGAACAGGGGCGCTCTTCGGCTGTCGATCCGGCGAAGGTTGTGGGTCCATCGGAATGGATCCTGTGCCGTGGTGATGGGAAGTCCATACCGATCCTCAAGAGTGTCCTGCAGATAGAGGTCGATGGCAGGAAGGCACTCCTGGAAAGCATCGTAGACATCTCGGCCCGGAAAAAGGCGGAAGAGGACCTGCGGCGCAGCGCGTTCTACGACTCGCTGACGGGCCTGGCCAATCGCGCTTTGCTTGTGGATCGGCTGGATCGTTGTATTAAACGAGCGCAGCGGCATAAGGACTTTCTGTTTTCTGTCTTGTTATTGGATCTGGACCGCTTTAAGTTCCTCAACGAAAGCCTCGGCCATGAGGTGGGGGAGCAAACCCTGGTGGTCGTGGCTGAACGGGTGCAGAAGACCCTGCGCAGCGTCGACACGGTGGCGATTCAAACAAACGTCACGCATACCCTTGCCCGAATGGGCGAAGACAAGTTTACAATCCTCCTGGAAGGGGTACACAGCAGCGAGGACGTCGTACGGGTGACCCAGCGGATTCAGGCCCTCTTTGATCAACCGCTGGAGGTAAACGGGCAGGAGATTTTCACCTCGGTCAGCGTTGGGATCGCCACCTATAATGGAAAAAACACCTCTGCAGAAGCCATGCTGCGAGACGCGGACATAGCCCTGTATCGTGCAAGAAAACAGGGGCGGGGCAGTTATGTGGTGTTTGACGAGGTTATGCACGCCCAGGCCGTCGAGCGCATGACTCTCGAGCAGGACCTTCGACGGGCCGTCGAGCAGGAGCAGTTCACGCTAGTGTACCAACCGGTCGTCTCGCTGGTTAGCGCAAGGATCAGCGGCGTTGAAGCCTTGGTCCGTTGGCAGCATCCCGACCGTGGGGAAATCCAGCCGATGGAGTTTATTCCGGTAGCCGAGACAATGGGCCTGATCGTACCCATTGGCCTGTTCGTCCTGCGCGAGGCGTGTCGCCAGATGAAGCTCTGGCAGGAACAGTTTCCCTCCGATCCCCCCCTGACCGTGGCAGTGAACCTCTCCAGTCTTCAGGTTCGCCAGCCCGATCTGGCCAAGAAGGTCAAGGATATCGTGAAGGAGACGGGACTGGCGCCCGGGAGCCTGCACTTGGAGATCACCGAAAGTGTGCTCCTTGAAAATGACCGTCACACCGCCAAAACACTCAAAAAGCTCAAGCAACAGGGCATCAGCCTGCACCTGGACGATTTCGGTACGGGGTATTCCTCGCTGAGCTACCTGCACCAATTCCCGATCGATGTGTTGAAAGTTGATCGAATGTTCATCAAGAAGCTGGATGTAGACTCGGGCAAGTCGGGGCTGATGGGGTCGATCATGGCGATGGCCCGCAGCAGGGGGATGGGGGTGATTGCCGAGGGCATCGAGGCTGGTTCCCAGTTGGAATGTCTCAAGAACATGGCGTGCGAACTGGGCCAGGGTTTCTACCTGGCAAGGCCCAAGAAGGCGAAAGCTATTGGGCGACTGCTATCCAGACAACAAAGATAGCGCCGTCCCGAGTATAGTGTGAACCCGCGAACAAAAAGGTTAAATCTCCTTTTGACTTATGGTAATAGGAGAGAGGGTAGGTCTCGTGCGAAAGGATGAAGACAACGTATTCTGCAACCTTTTGAAATGAGTGATAGTATGTGATACGCACAGCGTATCACTCCTGCCAGTCTACCTTGTGGGCGTCCTCCCGCTTATACCGAGCATTATCCCGAAAAGGAGATGTGTGATGAAAAAATATTCCGTAGCTGTAGTAATTTATTTTTCCCTGTTTTTCCTGACCTTCCCGGCACGGGCACAGGACACCGTCATGCAGGTTTCGACGATAGACGCGTTGGTGGCGGGGCTGTATGACGGGACGATGTCCTGCGATCGACTGCTGCAGTACGGAGATCTGGGGATCGGCACCTTTGACCGTCTGGAGGGAGAAATGGTTGTTTTGGATGGCACGGTGTATCAGGTGAAGGTAGACGGCAAGGTCTACACACCGGACGAGAAGATTACAACCCCCTTTGCCGCCGTCTGCCGGTTCGGAGCGGACGATACGATCGAATTGAAAAAGGGGTTGAAATTCAAAGAATTGGAGGAAGCGATTGATGCATCTCTCCCCAATAAAAACCTGTTCTATGCGGTAAAGATCACAGGGACATTCTCATACATGAAGACGCGCAGCGTGCCCGCCCAGAGCAAACCGTATCCGCCTCTGGCGGAGGTAACCAAGGGGCAGGCCGTGTTTGAAATGAACAATATTGCAGGCACGATTGTCGGATTCAGATGCCCGCCGTATGTACAGGGGATCAATGTCCCGGGGTACCACCTGCATTTCATCAGTGATGATCGTGCGCGGGGCGGCCACATTCTGGGCCTTGAAATCGATACGGGTATCTGCCATGTTGACCGTTCCAACCGGTTTCTTCTGGTGCTTCCAACGGAGGGGGAGGCCTTTCAGAAGGTTGATCTCTCAAAGGACAGGAGCAAGGAACTGTATCAAATCGAAAAATGACATAACGAAAGATCCACGTGCCCGCCATGCTTAAAGAGCAAATGGAAAAGATATACCGGACCCTGCCGACGGACAAAATACCCTGGAATCTCGAAGCCGTTCCCGATATACTCCAGGACATTGTAAAAACAGAAAGCATAAAACCATGCAAGGTTATTGAGTTGGGGTGTGGCGTCGGGACGTATGTACGGTACTTTTCCAGCAAGGGATTTGATGCTACCGGTGTCGATTTTTCAGATTCGGCCCTGGCATTGGCGAGAGATTCTGCCTTAAAAAAAGGGGCTCATTGCAGGTTTATTGCAGCAGATGTCCTCGGCGAAATGACAGAGGTTCAGGATACCTTTGATTTTGCATATGACTGGGAGCTGTTGCATCACATCTTTCCTCAGGACAGGGAACGATATATTCATACGGTTTACCAACTGCTCAATCCGGGCGGGCACTATCTATCGGTTTGTTTCAGCGAGGAGGACCCTCGGTTCGGAGGTACAGAAAAATATAGAAAAACGTCTCTCGATACCCTTTTGTACGTTTCGTCTGAAGACGAGATTGAGAATTTAGTCAAACCGCTGTTTGAGATTAAAGAGATTAAAACAGTTGATATTAAAGGTAAGGGTGGATTTCATACAGCAATTTATGCCTTCTTGAGAAAAAGAGAAGATAACTGACAATTGCCGGCACGCAACGTTCCGGGGCGCTTTTCATACCCCGAAAAGCCCGTTGGCTCTGTGTGGCGATAGAGGAATTTGTTTTTGATGCGGGCAGCAATATTTGACATGGATGGCGTGTTGATCGATTCGGAGCCGCTCTGGCGGCGAGCCGAAGAAGAGGTCTTTGGAAGTGTGGGGATTGCCCTCACGAAAGAGATGTGCCTCGGAACGATGGGGTTGCGTCTGGACGAAGTCGTAGCGTATTGGTACCAGCGGGTTTACTGGACAGGGAAGAGCCTGCAGCAGGTTGAAGAAGAGGTGTTATCGGCTATGCATACGCTGATATCGGAAGAAGGAAAAGCCCTGCGGGGGGTGCATGAGACCCTGGAGCGCCTGCAGGGAGCGGACCTGATGCTCGCCATAGCTTCGTCATCCCCCTTCAGCCTGATCGAGGCCGTTGTCAATAAACTGGAGATTCGGGACTTCTTCAAGGCCCTGTGCTCCGCGGATGAGGATGAATTTGGAAAGCCCGACCCGGCAGTGTACCTTCGGACAGCCGATCGGTTGGCTGTTGATCCCGGCGAGTGTCTTGTCTTTGAAGATTCGCTGCTGGGTGTACGCTCCGCGAAATCCGCTGGGATGATGGTTGTTGCCGTGCCTGCCGCAGATCAATACGACGACCCGCGATTCAATGAGGCGGATTTTAAGGTGAGATCACTGCCGGAATTTTCGTTTGATATGATAGGCGCGGACACCATTTCGAGCGTTGGCAGTGCCAAAGTGACATAACCAACCCCTGGGGCTTGGTACTCAGACGTCAGACGGAGGACGGTGGAAAGAATAGATGAGCGTAGAACTCTGGGCAGCTTTTGTTATTGCGGCAACAATCCTGTTGGTGATACCGGGACCGACGATCCTTCTGGTTGTGAGTCAGGCAATCACGCACGGCCGTAAATCAGTCGTTCCCCTCGTTGCCGGTGTTGTATCCGGCGACTTTACGGCAATGACTCTTTCTCTCCTGGGACTGGCCGCCCTCCTGTCGGCCTCGGCCGCCCTTTTTACCGTTCTGAAGTGGATCGGCGCCTGTTACCTTTTTTATCTCGGTGTAACATTGTGGCGTTCACGGTCCGATGATGAAAGATTCTCCGTTGCCTCGGCGGTCCGTTCCAGGGGGTCGCTTTTTAAAAGTTCGTTTATCGTGACCGCTCTGAATCCCAAGGGCATCGCCTTCTTCGTCGCGTTTCTGCCACAGTTCATCAATCCGAAGGAACAGCCGCAGACCCAGCTTTTTATTCTGGGGGCCACCTTTTTAGTATTGGCTGGTATCAACGCGGCGTTATATGCGACCTTCGCGGGCCACGTACGCGACGCAATGCGCAACGCCACAGTTCGCAGGTGGTTCAACCGCTGCGGAGGAACGGTTCTGATCGGCGCCGGAGCACTCACCGCCGCCATGGAGCGATCATCGTAGGTGGCCAGTCCTTCTCTCTCCGCGTGGCGCCACGGGAGGGCAACAGGGAGAGAAAGAATGGTTGAGCTCCGAGGATCCTGAACGGTTACGTACAGGAAGGGTTATGAAAATCTCGCTCAGTGCCGGAATACCGGCAAAAGGCAGGTGAGGTCTTCCGCATGAAAACTATCCGTTCGGCCCTGCTGTGGTCTGTCGGGGTCATCTACTTTTTTTCCTTTTTCCTGATCATTGCAATCGGTCTTATTGTATTTGATTCTCAGACCATATACCCGGCGGTGCGCATCCTGGCGCGGATACAACTCCTTATTGTGGGGCTGCGCTTACAGGTGCACGGGTACGACCGCTTTGACCGCCGCCGCAGCTACCTGATTGTGGGCAACCACGAGAGCATGTTTGATGTGTTTGCCATCCCCGCGGCCCTCCCCATGCACGCGGTGGGAATCGAGGCGGATTACCATTTTTCCATACCCCTGTGGGGGTATCTGACCAGAAAATGGGGGAACATCCCCATCACCCGAGAAAACCATGCCCGGGCCATCAAGACCCTGGACGACGCGACCCGGGTTCTGCAGGCCGGCACATCGATTGTTGTCCTCCCCGAAGGCCACCGAACACTGACCGGCCGGGTCGGACCCTTCAAAAAAGGTCCCTTCCATCTGGCATTGGCCGCCAAGGCCGATATTCTCCCTTTTGCCGTGAGCGGACTGTACGAATACCGGAGCAAGCAGGGGTGGAAGCTCAACCCCCGAACGGCCCATGTGGCGTTCGGCACACCGATACCCTACGACAGCTATAAAGACGATACGGTGGATCAAATCCTTCGCACGGTGCGCCGGGAGGTTATCAACCTCAAGGATGACCGCGGGTAGGTGGAGGGCATCCGCGGTGTGGCTCCATTTTCACATCACCGCATTCCCCGAAACCCATGTTCCCTGAAACTCCTTGACAATTTTCTGAATACCTGTACACTCTGAACATCTAGGATACAGAAGGTACAACAGGCATAAATTCCTTTTCACCGCGGAAGAGGAGAAACCATGAAGGGACAGCTGCAACCCGTGACTCGCAGTGACTAGCGTGGTTGTTTCGTGTGGTTCCTGTCTTCCGGAGCACTTCGGGGGAGGCTTGCATGATGACCGTAGCCGTTCCCAGGGAATACGATCCCGAAGAGACCCGCGTTCCCCTGATCCCGGCGGATGTAAAGGCCCTTCTGCAGCGGGGGGCCTCGGTCGAGATCGAATCGGCGATGGGGAATCCGTCCGGGCATTCCGATGACGAGTACCGCACCGCCGGCGCACAGGTGGTTCAGGACCGCAAGACCCTCATCTCCTCGGGCGACATTATCCTCAGGGTGCGCAAGCCCCCTCTGTCCGAGATCGAGTGGCAGAAACCGGGCAGTATCCATATCAGTTATTTCGATCCCTTCAATGAAACCGAGACCCTGGATGCGTTCCTGTCCCGTGGCATCAGCGCCCTCAGCATGGAGATGATTCCCCGGATCACCCGGGCCCAGAAGATGGACGCCTTGAGTTCACAGGCGAGCCTTGCCGGCTATGTGGCCGTGATCCTCGCCGCCCAGCGGCTCCAGAAAATTTTTCCCATGATGATGACCCCGGCGGGGACCCTTGCCCCTGTCCGGGTTTTTGTCATCGGGGCCGGCGTCGCGGGGCTCCAGGCAATTGCCACGGCACGGCGGCTTGGCGCGCGGATCGAGGCCTTTGATACCAGGGCGGTCGTGGAGGAAGAGGTAAAATCGCTCGGCGCGAAGTTCGTCAAGATCGATCTCGGTGAAACGGGGCAGACCAAGGACGGCTACGCGAACGCGCTGACGGCGGAGCAGCTCGAAAAGCAGCGGGAAGAGATCGCAAAGTACTGCGCGACGGCCGATGTGGTGATTACCACGGCGCAGGTCTTCGGAAAGAAAGCGCCCCTGATCGTGACGCGTGACATGATCGCGGCCATGAAGGGGGGAAGCGTCATAGTCGACCTGGCGGCCGAAAGCGGGGGGAACGTGGAGGGGTCCGTCCCGGGGGAGGAAGTGGTCGCGCATGGTGTCACCATCTTCGGCCTGAAGAATCCCCCCGGGCGCGTGAGCGTTCACGCCAGTCAGATGTACTCCAGCAACGTGACCAATCTTATCCTTGAATTCTGGGATGACGAAACCAAACGACTCACACTTCCTCTTGAGGACGAGATCATCAGGGGTTGTCTGGTGACACATGATCACGCCATCTTCAGCGAGACCCTCAAGGCGGTTATGAAAAAAGGAGAATAGGAATGGATCCGCAAGTCTGCACTGAAGCCTGTCTTATCTGTATGGGCCTTATCCTGGTCCTGTCGATCTTTATCGGCTTCGAGGTTATCTCCAAGGTCCCCTCGCGGCTCCACACTCCCCTCATGTCGGGGAGCAACGCCATCTCCGGCATTACCCTCGTGGGGGCGGTGATCGCGGCGGGAGCAGCCGGGGGCACGATGAGCCTCATCCTGGGCACGCTGGCCGTCGTCTTCGCGACGGTGAACGTTGTCGGCGGCTATGTGGTGACCGACCGAATGCTCCAGATGTTTCAAAAGAAACCGGGGGAGGGAAAATAGTGAATTTCTTCCTTCTCATCAATGCAACCTATATCGTCGCCGCTGTCCTCTTCATCTACGGGTTGAAACTGCTGACCTCTCCGGCGACGGCGAGGCGGGGCAATTTCATTTCCGCCGTGGGGATGTTTCTGGCGGTAGTGGTGACGCTCCTCAATCAGGAGATCATCGATTACCCGTGGCTGCTGATCGGCATTGCCATAGGTGGCATCATCGGGGCCCTCTTCGCGCGGCTCGTCCGGATGACCCAGATGCCCGAGATGGTGGCGCTGTTCAACGGATTCGGCGGGATCGCCAGCCTCCTCGTGGGGTGGGGTGCATACCATGTAATGCCCTTGGCCGGACTCTTTGTCATGACGACCATTTTCCTTGCCGTCCTGATCGGCGGGGTGACCTTTTCGGGGAGCCTGATTGCCTGGGGGAAACTCTCGGAACTCCTTCCCGGGAGGCCGTTGCTTTTCCGGGGGCAGACCCTCCTGAACGGGGCGCTTATCATCGTGATTTTCATTGGAGGGTCTCTGTTCCTCTCGGCTCCCGAAGCAAGCTATCCCATATTCCTGGGGATCATCCTGCTCTCCCTGGTTCTCGGTGTCATGGTCGTGATTCCCATCGGCGGCGCCGATATGCCCGTCGTGATCTCTCTTTTAAACAGTTATTCGGGGATCGCCGCCTGTTCCGCCGGGCTTGCCATCGCGAACAACATTCTGATCGTCTCCGGCGCCCTCGTGGGGGCCAGCGGCATTATCCTGACCAATGTCATGTGCAAGGCCATGAACCGCTCGCTCTACAATGTCCTCTTCGGCGGTTTTGGTGCCGTCAAGAAAGGGGCTGAAGCGGAAGTGGAGGGCGAGGTCAAGGCGATTAGCGCACAGGACACCTACTTTATCCTTGAGGCCGCCTCCGCGGTCGCCTTTGTCCCCGGGTACGGGATGGCCGTCTCCCAGGCACAGCATGTCCTGAAAGAACTGGGAGACCTCTTGGAAGAGAGGGGGACCGAGGTCTCCTACGCGATTCATCCCGTCGCGGGACGGATGCCGGGGCATATGAACGTCCTCCTTGCCGAGGCCGATGTCCCCTATGAAAAGCTGATCGAGATGGAGCAGATCAACCGGCGGATCGGCAGCATCGACGTCTGCGTGATTATCGGCGCCAACGACATCGTCAATCCGGCGGCCCGGGAGGATACGAACAGCTCTATCTACGGGATGCCGATTATCGAAGTCGATCGCTCACGGACGGTGATTGTCTTGAAACGTTCCATGGCGCCCGGGTTCGCGGGGATCGACAACAGGCTGTTTTACAAGGAAAACACGCGCATGCTTTTCGGCGACGCGAAAGAGAGCCTCGGCGCGATCATCGCGGAATTCAAGAATGTCTGAGCCGGCTCGCCGCATTGCCGGCATCACCTTGATCGTTTCAATCCCGGGCTATCGGATAAACAGAAACAACGGTTTGTCTCGATGCCGGAAAAAGGAGGAATCATGACCCTGGAATTAACGCGGAGCATGCTGGCATGGTGCTCGGTCATCAACATAGGGTTGCTTCTGTGGTGGTATTTAATCTTTATCTTGGCCCACGACTGGATGTACCGGATGCACAGCACGTGGTTTAAGATACCGGTCGACAGATTCGACGCCATTCACTACGGAGGGATAGGGCTTTTCAAGATAGGGATCCTCCTGTTCAACGTGGTGCCCTACCTTGCCCTGCGCATCGTCGGTTGAGAGTTTATCCACCAACCGGATTAACCGGGCTGGTCGCACATTGCGACCAGCTTTGGGGAAAATCAGCATCATATCCCCCGGTCGTGTCAATTAAGAAATGTCATTTCAAACATTATTCTGTCTGACCATAGGGAGAAATCCAAGATTTCTCAGTCGTGAAGACTCCTTCGAAATGACAGAGTATCGTTGACAGGACAATAGCTTTTCCGTCGTTGAACGAATGACAGACAATTTTAACCAGACAAATAGCCATACTTTTATATTGTAAATAAACCATCTTTTTGATATGGCATATCTATGACAAGGGCCATGTTTGAATGGGACGACGAAAAGGACAAGGAAAACAAGATCAAACACAACGTCTCTTTTTCGTTAGCCCAACAAGCGTTCCTTGATCCCTCCCGTGTTATTGCGGAAGACATCACCCACAGCTCGGAGGAGGAGAGGTTTTACTGCATCGGGCTTGTTGGCAACAGCATTTTGACTGTCAGGTTCACATACCGGGGCAATGTCATTCGCATCTACGGTGCGGGGTATTGGAGGAAAGGACGGAAAATATATGAAGAACAAAATAGCGTACACTGATGAACCGATGGGTGACCTGAAAATCGTCAAAGATTTTCTTCCTCCCCCGGATCAGTTGGTGCTCAAGGAGGAAAATGTAAAGGTTACCATCTCTCTGAAGAAGTCGAACATCGATTTTTTTAAGGAAGAGGCGAAGAGACACAAGACCTCATACCAGAAGATGATACGAGAGGTTGTCGACCGGTATGTTTCGCATTATCGAAAGTCCGCGTAAACTGTAAAATGAATACCATCAAAGCGGTTATTTTTGATTGGGGGGGAGTCCTGATCGACAATCCCGTCCACGGCCTGGCTTCCTACTGCAGCACGGCACTGAGAGTTCCGCCGGACCGTTTCACGCAGGCGCGGGCGACACACTACCCCGCGTTCCTGAAGGGGCTGATCTCCGAGAAAGAATTCTGGCGGAGGGTGTGCGGCGATTTGCAGGTGCAGCCCCCGGGCGTTGCGTCCCTCTGGGGAGAGGCGTTCCGGAAGGTGTATGCCCCCATTGAGGAGATGTTCGACCTGGTTGCCCTCCTGAAGGGGCGCGGCTACCGGACGGCGCTGTTATCAAACGCCGAAGAACCCGCTGCGCGCTACTTCCATGAACTGGGCTACCCCATGTTCGACGTACTCACCTTCTCATGCCGGGAACAGACCGCGAAGCCCGAACGGGAAATCTATGAACTGACTCTGCGCAGGCTCGATGTCGCGCCCGCCGAGGCACTTATGATAGACGACCGGGAAGACTGCCTGGACGGCGCGTGGGATGTCGGCATCCACACCCTTTTATTCACGACCGCGGAGGATGTGATACAGTCTCTGAAATCCTGCCTGCGCGTCGCGGACAATGAGCCGGACTGATTAAAGGTGCGAACGATGCTCTGCCATTTCGAAGGAGTCTTGCGACTGAGAAATCTTGGATTTCCTGAAAATCCTTGACAAATATCATGACAGGCGTAGTATTCCAACGTTACGTTCATGCAGACATGCCTCATAACCGGGTTTGCTTCTTTTAACGAAAAAAGAGGGACCTACGATCTGACTATGACACCCCGTTTCACACACCGTGACGGGGTTTTTCGCTTAATCACTTCCGGCGCACGGTGGGAGCTTCTCCACTATCTTGCCTATGAAGCGACACACAAGGAAGTGAAGATGGGAACACCTATAAAACAAGGTGCACGCTCCAGGAGTCCCCATGTCGGTGGACCCGGTGGCGAATTTTACAAACAACCGAAACTGCTCGATCGCCTGCGACTTGCACTGCGCTCACGTCACTACAGCAGACGAACAGAACAGACCTACTGCAATTGGGCCAAGAAATACATATTTTTCCACGATGTGAGACATCCCGATGAGATGGGTGAAGCAGAAATAAACCGGTTTCTTACCCATCTGGCGGTGAAGGAAAGGGTAAGCGCCTCCACACAGAATCAGGCCTTGTGCGCGCTCCTTTTCCTGTACAGGCATGTCCTCGGCCGTGAGGTGGGAGATCTGGGGGACGTCATCAGGGCGAGAAAGCCGGTTCGTCTGCCCGTTGTCATGACAAAGGATGAAGTTAAAAGTGTCTTGCAAAACCTTACAGGCGATAAGTGGCTGATCGCATCCATGATGTACGGTGGCGGCCTTCGTTTGATGGAGTGCCTTCGCTTGAGAGTGCAGGACATTGATTTTCAAAAGAATTACATAACGGTTCGCGACGGGAAAGGAAACAAAGATCGTATCACCATGTTGCCCACATCGACCAAAGACAGACTGACAGAACATCTGAAGCAGGCAAAAAAGACACATGAAAATGATATCAGGCAGGGCTTTGGAAGAGTCATGCTGCCCGATGCACTGGCGCGAAAATACAAGCACGCCAATAGAGAATGGCGGTGGCAGTGGGTGTTCCCGCAAGAAAAACTGTGGCATAACGAAGCCACGGGAGAGCGCGGACGGCATCATGTGCATGAATCGAACGTGCAACGCGCGGTAAAGGATGCTGTTTTCAATGCAGGTTTAACCAAAAGAGCGACAAGCCATACATTCAGACATTCATTCGCAACTCATTTGCTTGAAGATGGTTATGATATTCGAACCGTCCAGGAGTTGCTTGGGCATAAGGATGTAAAGACAACCATGATCTATACCCATGTTCTCAATCAGGGGCCGAAGGGTGTTCGAAGCCCGGCTGATATGCTTTAACCTGTTGTGATTTGGAGGAGTATTATACGGACCTTTATAATACTCCTTCGTGAAACAGCTATTTTGTTCCGTATATATTTGTAGAACAGCCAGTTATCAGTGTTTTCTTGAAGCTTTTTCGAGGGGTCTTATACTGCAAATTTGCAGCGTTTGCGAATTTAGCAAAGATCCATATAAACAATGTTCGGCTTTGAAAGGAGTGTAAAAATGCCATCAATCGTCTTGCAGCTTCAAACTGAATGCTTGGACAATAATGTCGCAGTATCTGCCCTTCTTCGCAAGGCCCTTGTCGTATCAACGAAACTCAAGATTACTGACTTCAGAGAATGGTGTCAACTCGAAACGAACGGCTACATTGACCTTGTTACGACACCTGAGTATCGTAAAATTTACGGTGAGATCAAAGCACATAATCCATATCATGGATGGCAGCCTGTTCTTTTTGAAGATTCAGATACACCGAAGCTTCTAGGCGAACGTAAACTTATAGAACCAATCTCACAACTGGAAGACTTGCTACATTCAAAGAAAACCACCAATTCATTAATAGGCATGCCCATACCGCCCGAGATTCTGTATAAAATCTTCGATCGACATTATTTGGAATCAGGAATCATTCCTAAAGTAGTAATCAACCCCTCGGACTTAGTCCGCATACTTGATATTGTTAGAAATACGATATTAGAATGGACTTTGAAACTTGAACAAGATGGAATCCTTGGGGAAGAAATGACATTTACTCCACAAGAGCAAGAAAAAGCCATGTTAAATCCGAATATAAGAATCACCAATTTTCAGGGTATTCTTGGCAACGTAAATCAAAGCTCAGTTATGCAAGATCTTTCAATGACTGTTAAAGCAGATAATTTGGATTCACTATGTTCATTCCTTACAGACCAGGGTATTGAACAAGATGATCTTAATAATCTCCGAGACGCATTATCCATAGATCGCCGTCCGACTGTGCCAGGCACTTTTGGTGAAAAGGTTAGTGCGTGGATTGCACGAATGGTTGGAAAAGCTGCATCAGGAGCTTGGAAAATATCAATCGGCGCAGCCGGAAGTTTACTTGCTAAAGCTATTGCTCAATACTATGGCTTCTGATTACTTTGCCGAACAAGCTAATTCACCGGACGGCTTATAGCCGCCGGTGATCTGCAAGTTATCTGTGAATAAATATTTATGAGGTGTCCCATGAATCTTAATCACCCCAAAATATACGAGGAGTGTCTCAAATCATCCATGCCTGAACTCGCTGAACTTATGGCCAATCGAGAAGAGGCTGGATCAAGGACTAACCTTGCTAAACTCGTGTACGAGGAGAAACAGCGAGACGAAAAACGTAAGTTTGATAAAGACCAAATGCATTTGCAACATAAACTTAATAAGGAAAATATCGAACTCCAACATTCTCTCAATACGCAAATAGTCAACAAGCAACTACGATTAATGAAACTGACAACCATTATAACATCTGTATCAACACTAATAGCAGCTCTTGCGGCGGTATTTTTAGCATATGCGCTAACCCAAATACAAAGACCGATACAAATAAAATCAGATCCAAGCACAACACTTCAATCCCATATCGAATCATCGACCTCGGCACTTCATTACGAAAAAACACCCGATAAAGTTCCATTGCAACCCCCTATAAAAAATGAAACAAACAGATAACAACCGCGTCAAGACTGACCTCCCTACGGTCGGCAGCTTACGCGGGGCGTGTGTGCCGGGCATGGCACAGAACTAGCGGGGTGAAAGTCCCCGTGCCAGGTG
>CAZNBR010000005.1:0-42800 GCA_964571315.1 uncultured Syntrophaceae bacterium | reverse complement strand
GGGCAGTTTATCGCTCCGTGGGATGTCTCGAATATAGTGGACAAGATAACCTCCACGGGAAATAACAACATACTGATTACCGAGAGGGGGGTCGATTTTGGCTACAACAACCTTGTTGTCGATATGAGATCGCTCCCCATAGTGAGGAAGATGGGGTATCCCGTCATCTTTGATGCCACGCACAGCGTGCAGTTTCCGGGGGGTGCCGGCGGCTCATCCGGGGGCGACAGGGAGATGGCGGTGTATCTGGCGCGCGCGGCGGTCGCCACGGGAATTGATGGCCTGTTTCTGGAGGTCCATCCCGATCCCGAATGCGCGCTGTGTGACGGTCCCAATTCCCTCTACCTCGATTCCCTCCCGGCTCTCCTTGGAACGCTCAAGAAGATAGACGGGCTTGTTAAAACCAGTGAAAGATGAGAGAAGGACAGATTGATGGATAGATCTTTTTCTGAAAAACTCAAGAAGATTATTCTCCTGGTGTTGGATGTCGATGGCGTGTTGACCGACGGAAAAATAATTATTGATGATCTGGGAAACGAGTCCAAGAACTTCCACGTCAGAGACGGTCATGGACTCAGGCTTCTCATGAGGGGCGGCGTCGATGTCATGCTTCTGACCGGGAGGACGTCCGAGGTGGTGAAACACCGTGCGAATGAACTCGGAATCAAGGATGTGTATCAGGGGGCAAAAGACAAGGCACAGGTGCTGGGAGAGATACTCGCTGAAAGGGGACTTCCGGGCGAGTGCATCGCGTATGTGGGAGATGACGTGGTGGATATCCCCGTGTTCAAGATGGTAGGATTCTCGGCCGCTGTTGCGGATGCGCCGGGGTATGTCAGGGCTCAGGCTGATTACGTCACGGAAAAAGAAGGGGGGGGCGGTGCCGTGAGGGAGATCTGCGAGATGCTCCTCAATGCTCAGGGCACGTGGAGCTCGGTAATAGCACGATATGGGATGGACGCCGGAGGGTGAGACTTCCGCTTTACATAGTGGCAGTTAGGTGGTACGTTTCTTGCTAAAAACCTGGGAGCCTTTGAGAGAATGGGTTTTGATACTCCTGCTGGTTGCGTATGATATGCACGGGCAGGACATTTTTTCACTCTCAAAAGTGCGCCCTTCAATTTTTAAGGATCTCCCTGGATTAAACCTTTGCTGAAAAAAATATCTGCCAGGAAGCTGTTCGTCGGGGGAGGCATTCTCCTCGCCGGCGCGTTGTTTCTGTATATACTCGTCACCGGTCACAAGGAAGGGGGCGCCCTGAAGGTCCTTTCGGAGCAGGTTGATCTTCAGATAAAGGATTTTCACTATACCGAAGTGGGAAATCCTGATCTGACATGGGAGATCAATGCGGACACCGCCACGTATATCAAGAAAGATGACGTTACCCTTTTTGAGAATGTTAAAGTGCGGCTTGTCTTTTCCAATGGTGACGTCTATGTAATAACGGGAAAGAACGGTTCCCTGCATACCGCTACAAAGGATATGGATATAGATGGAAACGTGGTTGCCCTATCGGGTGGGGGAGACCGCTTTGAGACAGCCAGTATTCACTATACCCATAGCGGCGGCGATGGGATGATCCATACAAAGGATGCCGTGAAGATGACACGTCCCGGTACCGATGTGAGAGGTATCGGCATGAACCTCTCTGTGAGAAGCAAGGAATTAACCCTGTTGTCCGGTGTCAGGGCAACGATAGAACGTGGACGTGAGTAGAGAGGAAGAGGCTAGAGATATGGGACGAGTATATACCGGGAGCTTGAATATATGAAAAAGAGATTTTTGTCGATACTGCTGTTTGTGGCGATTCTTCCCCTTGCCGCGGCAGGGGGCGTGTGCGGGGCCGAAAGCCCCCTGCAGACAACCTCTAAAAGTCCTATACAGATAACCTCTGATCGTCTGGATGCTTATGATGACAAGGCCCTCGTGCTGTTTTCAGGCAGTGTCGTGGCCACGCAGGATGATGCGGTGATGCATGCGGATGAACTGTATCTCTTCTATGACAAGAAGAGCGATGATAAGAAGAGCGATGGCAAAAAGGTTCCTCCCGGCCTAACGATGAGCGCGGGAAAGATAAAAAGGATTGAACTGAGGGGCAATGTCGACATGAAAAAGGGGGAGAGGACCGTTACCGGGGACAGGGCGGTCTTTCATAATGCCGATCAGACGGTTGTTGTGACCGGTAATGCCGTGATGCGAGAAGGGGACAACGTGATCACGGGGGACAAAATCACCGTATTTCTAAATGAAAACCGAGGAGTTGTTGAGAGCTCCGACAAGAAAAAGAGAGTGACCGCTATTATCTATCCTGAGGATGACAACCCAACAGGAAAACAAAAACGATAGATCGCGCAATCAGGTGAGCTGAATCTTTGGAAAAGCTACGTGCAACAGAACTGGTAAAGGCCTACAGCGGACGGCGGGTTGTTGATAATATCAACCTGGAGGTTCACCGGGGTGAAGTGGTCGGACTACTGGGACCGAATGGAGCGGGGAAGACGACAACCTTTTACATAATAGTGGGCCTGATACGGCCGGATAGCGGGAAGGTCCTGCTGAATGGCGAGGATATCAGCCGGTCTCCGATGTATATGAGGGCGCGAAGAGGGATCAATTATCTCCCGCAGGAACCGTCTGTATTCCGGAAACTCACCGTTGAAGAAAATATAATGGCCGTTCTGGAAACACTGTACATAGACAGAGGAGAACGTGACGAAAGGCTGCGCGAGCTTCTCAAAGAACTGGATCTTACGGGTCTTGCAAAGAACATGGCATACTCACTTTCGGGCGGCGAACGCAGGCGGGTGGAGATTACGCGGGCACTGGTTACATCACCGCAGTACATACTACTCGACGAGCCCTTTGCGGGCATTGATCCGATAGCGGTAGCGGACATTCAGTCCATTATCCGCACCCTGCGGTCAAAGGGGATCGGGGTCCTGATTTCCGATCATAATGTAAGAGAAACCCTCAAGGTTTGTGACAGGGCATATATCGTAAACGAGGGTGCGATCCTGGTTGAGGGTGATCCGGATTCTATAGCAGGCAGCGAAATTGCCCGCAGGATTTACCTTGGGAAAGATTTTGGTCTATAGATATCGTCCATTCCGAATGAACGGACCCCTTTCCCGGATGGAAGGCAGGCGAGACAATGGTTTTTGAACTGAGACAGAGTCTGAAGCTGACGCAGCAACTGGTTATGACCCCGCAGCTGCAGCAGTCGATCAAACTTCTGCAGCTTTCGCGAATAGAACTGGTGGATGCCATCAACCAGGAACTGGAAGAAAACCCCCTCCTCGAAGATGGGCCTACCGACAGCGACCCGGAGGCGGTGGTTATTCCGGAGGTTGATGACATCAAGGTCGAGACAACGACAAAGGAGATCACCGGAGAGGGGGATGGGAAAGAGGACTTTGACTGGGACAGCTATCTCGAAGATTTCGGTCCTATGGGCGTTCCCCATGGCCGCGAGGATGTGGATGCAGCGCCTTTCGAGAATATGCTTACCAAGACAAGGTCTCTGTCGGATCACCTCCTGTGGCAGCTCAACCTGTCGCATTTGACCGATGTGGAACGGCGGGTGGGGGAGCAGATCATAGGCAACCTGAACAGTGATGGATACCTGATGGCAACCCCCGAGGAGATCGCCACCATAGAGGATGTGGCGCCGGCCTTCGTTGAAGAGGTCCTTGTCAAGGTTCAGGAATTCGACCCCCCCGGTGTTGCCGCGCGGGACCTGAAAGAATGCCTGCTCATACAGATCGGATTTCTGGATATCGAATCTGAGCTTCCGGAAAAGATCGTGAACAAGTATCTAAAGGATCTTGAGACGAGAAACTATCAGAGTATAGCCAGCAAGGAGAAGGTTCCCATCCGCGATGTCCAAGAGGCCGCGCTCCTGATAGGCACCTTGAACCCCAAACCGGGACTTCCCTACAACGAAGAAAAACCCCAGTATATCATCCCGGACGTATTCGTCTTTAAGCTCGGAGACAGATACCGGATTACCCTGAATGATGACGGCCTGCCGAGGCTGAAGGTGAGCAACTTTTACAAGGAAATTCTGGGGGGTATGAAAACCAACGGGGGAGACAAAAGTAAAGAGTACATCAAGGAAAAGCTGCAGTCCGCAACCTGGCTGATAAAAAGCATTGAGCAGAGGCAAAAGACGATCTACCGGGTAGCGGAGAGTATCCTGGATCACCAGATTGAGTTCTTTGACAAGGGGATCAGCTATTTAAAACCTATGGTCCTGAGGGATATCGCCGATGACGTACAGATGCATGAATCAACGATAAGCAGGGTTACCACCAACAAGTACATACATACCCCCAGAGGCATATTTGAGCTCAAATATTTCTTTAACAGCGGGATAAACAGGATGGGCGACGTTCAGATAGCATCCCAGAGCGTTAAGGAAAAGATACGGCAGATAATAAGCGGAGAGGACAGCAAGAAACCCTATAATGACAGCAAAATAGTGAATATACTTGCAGCCTCGAATATATCCATAGCACGGAGAACGGTCGCAAAATACAGGGATATGCTGGGGATATTGCCCTCATCCAAGAGAAGAAAGTACTTCTGATCTGATGAAATACCGGTTGACTTTCATGGACGGCTCACATATGAAACTAAAGTTCGTCGTGCTGCTGACAGATGGAAACACGTTGAGAGGAGGAATATCATGCAGATCTCTTTTACCTTCCGGAATATGGAAACCGGGGAGTGGCTGAAAGATTATGTGGGCAAAAAACTTGCCAGGATTGAGCGTTATATCGACAAACCCGTGAATGCCAGTGTGGTACTGGCTGTTGAAAAATTCAGGAATGTTGCCGAAATAAACCTGTCTGCCAAGGGCATAAACCTGCAGGGCAGGGAAGAGGCAAAGGAGATGACCCTTGCCATTGACAATGTCATTGATAAGGTGGAACGGCAGATAAAGAAATATAAGCAAAAGGTAAGAAACCACAAGGACGCCGCATCCAGGGGCGAGGGCGTGGAGTCTGAAGAGCCGGATGCTGCAGAATATGAGGAATACGATGAAAACTCCAGAGTGGCGAAGACAAGTAAGGTCATACTTGAACCCATGTCTCTGGACGACGCGATTATGGAAATGGACGAATCAAAAAACAGATTCATGGTGTACAGAGATTCTTCCTCCGAGAATGTGAGCATTCTCTACCGTCGCGATGATGGAAAGTATCTCCTGATTGAGACCAACAGTTGAAATACGGGGTGGTGAGCCATGGTGAAGATACAGGACATGCTGAAAGAAGACTTTATCATAGAAGATCTGAAATCCAAAACCAAGAAGGAAGTCCTCGCTGAGCTGTCGGATGTCTTTTTGCGTGATGATATGGGTATCGACCGTGACTCCGTGATCGAGGTGCTGATGGAGAGGGAGAGACTGGGGAGTACGGGGATAGGGGACGGTATTGCCATACCCCATGGGAAACTGACGGGTCTTGAAAGGCTTGTGGTTTCGTTTGGAAGGAGCAGCATGGGGGTTGATTTTGATTCCCTGGACGGCCGACCGGTGCATATTTTCTTTCTCCTTATGGCTCCGGAGAATTCGGCGGGACTGCATCTGAAAGCACTGGCGAAGATCTCACGGATGCTGAAGGATATCTCCTTCAGGGGATCTCTTATCAAGGCCGAATCATCCAAGGATATATATAATTTGATAGTAGAGAAAGACAGGGCGCATATGTAGGACCCGTCTTTTTCACACACCAAATGTTTCAATAGCTAAAAACCAAGGCATAGTGTTATGCGATAGCTCTGAATTCTGTCATTTCGAGGAGCGTCGGCGACGAGAAATCTTAATGATCGTAACATGCTGAAAACAAGATTTCTCTCTTCGATCGAAACAAGGATTTCTCCCTGCGGTCGAAATGACATTTCTTGATTAACACGACATATACTTGACCGGGGTGATACAGGAAAAACAGCAACATATCGAAAGGCAGGGGCGCGATGAAAAATCTTCGTATCGTCATCATAACCGGCCTGTCTGGTTCCGGAAAGAGCACAGCCCTGAAGGCTCTGGAAGATATCGGTTTCTTCTGTGTGGATAATCTTCCGGTCATGCTTCTCCCCAAGTTTCTGGATCTGCAGACGGGGACCTCGTCCGAAATTTCCAAGATAGCCCTGGTCATGGATCTGCGTGAGAAACATTTCCTTGAAAAACATATAGAGGTTCTCTCTCGATTAAGGAAGAAGAAGTACGATATCGAAATACTCTTTCTCGATACGAGCGATGAACTGCTCCTGCGAAGGTTCAGCGAGACGAGGAGGACGCATCCCCTCTCAAAGGACAAGACCATCCTTGAGAGTATCAACCTGGAGCGGGATAAACTGCGCGAATTGAAGGGGATGGCCAATAATATTGTTGATACATCGGAGTACAGCGTCCACCAGCTCAAGGAACATGTCCAGGGGCTCTATCTCGCGCCCGGCAAAACCAAAAAACTTATTATAAACCTGATATCGTTCGGATACCGTTTCGGCCTGCCTCCCGATGCGGATATCGTGCTGGATGTGAGATTCCTTCCCAATCCCTATTTCGTCAAGGACCTGAGTGAACACAACGGAAATGAAAAGGCCGTGGAGGAATATGTTATGGGATGGGATGATACCGGACAGTTTCTCACACGCCTGTCCGACATGATGACATTTCTGGTACCGCTCTATGAAAAAGAGGGAAAATCATACCTGAATATTGCCGTGGGGTGTACCGGCGGGAAACACCGGTCCGTGGTTATCCTCAACCAGCTGGCCGGGTATTTTAAGAGCAGAAACTATACAACAAATGTCAGCCACCGCGATATAGACAGATCCTGACCTCGCACCTTATCCTTCACCGGCAAGTTTTCCTGTTATGTTATCCTGTATCCAGTGTGGATCCCACCATTCCACGGGGTTTACAAATTTTCCCCCTACGATCATGCTGAAGTGAAGATGATCACCTCCCGCCATGCCGGTCAAACCTGTCCTGCCGATCTCTTCCCCCTTCTTGACGGTCTGATCCTTTCTTGTGCTTATCGATGAAAGATGGCCATACAGGCTGAAGACCCCCATTCCGTGATCGATGATGACCGTGTTCCCGTAGATTCCGATACGTCCCGTAAAGGCGACAATACCGGCATTAGATGCCACCACCGGCGCGTTTCTCGTAGAGGCAAGATCGACCCCCATGTGGACGCTCGTGCTTATTTTCTTGCCGTTATAGTAGTACGTCCTCCTGTCGCCAAAGGTTGCCATGGTGGCGGCGTTTTTCATCCGGAGGAAAGTCCCCTCCCAGAGTTGCTCGGGACGCGTGTTCTTGCAGATTGCTTCGATGGTTTTCTTGTCTTGTGACCGCATCTGTGTGTTTATGTGAGAGAAGGCTTCGATCAAGGTGGTCCCTGCCAGATCTTTGTATTGATTCTGAAATTCCGGAATCTTCATCTCCAGAAAACGCTGGGAGATGTTCATCCGGTCCGCGCGGAACTCTTTGTTTCTTATGTGGAAAGAGATGGGGAAGAAGGTGTTGTTTCCGGCGTTATCCTCGGCCAGGATATGTATCTTCAGATGCTCCTTTGCGGCATCTATGACGGGGATGGCAAAATAGGAGGTGTGGAGCGCTTTGCTCCCTGCGGCTGACTGATAGGAAGGAAAGAAATCATTGCCGACCTGCACACCGCTTCGGGATACGTCTTCTGAAAGGGTGTAGGCTACGACACACGAACCTCCGGGATTTATATAGTGGTAAGAGCTTACGGGGTATATCCGGGGAGGAATGGTATCTATAACCACTTCGAATGCTGCGACCCGTGTATTTTTTCTGAGTGAAAAGTCTGTAACCGATATGTTGATTGTGGCTGTTCCATCATGGAGCTTCAGGTCTTTGGGGAACAGATCAATCGTCAGGGTCTCTTGAATTGTCCCCCGCGCTGGCAGGGTTAGAGAACCCAGGGTGTCTTTTTTCCCGTCCTGCAATATATCGACCGAGACACTTCGAATCCCACTCTTCCTGTCGGCGAAGGTGATATCGAAGGTTGTTTTCTGCCCTATCATGCTGATATTTCTGCTCAATACGATATCAGGGTCTTCTCCTTCGCAATACACAATAAATGACCAGACCCCGACGCCTGTCAGTGCGATCAGTACAAAAAGACCCAGAAACCTCAGATATTTCCGCATACATTCCTCTCTTTTACCGTCGTATGGCAGTTCCTTAACTGTTGACCTTATATATAATAACTGCTATCTTTTTCAACATATTTTGTTCCATTTCAGGCTTTTGGAAAAATCTGGAAGAATACGTTGTTTTTCTATATAATCCGCGTATACAAGGGCATCATTATGCTGAAAGACAAAAATATTGTTCTCGGGATAACCGGCGGCATTGCCGCATACAAGGCGGCGACACTGACAAGGGAATTTGTAAAACGGGGGGCTGTGGTGAAGGTGATCATGACCCCGAACGCGACCCGGTTCATAACCCCGCTCACCCTGCAGACGCTTTCCGGCAACCCCGTCTACACCGACATGTTTTCCCTCTCCGGGGACTGGGACATACACCATATATCTCTGGCGCAGGCAGCCGACATAGTCGTTATCGCTCCAGCAACCTACAATATAATCGGTAAGATAGCATCCGGGATCGCCGACGATCTTCTCTCCACGACTATAGCGGCGACAAAGGCCCCGGTCCTGATATGTCCGGCGATGAATTCGAACATGTACGACAACCCCATCCTTCGATCCAATATCGACAAACTCTCGGCGCTGGGCTATCTTTTTATGGATGCCGGGCGAGGTGAGCTTGCCTGCAAGGCGGATGGTGCGGGAAGATTGCCCGATCCTGCCGATATCGTCGAAGAGATGGAAACGGTTTTGACCAAAAAGGACCTGAAGGGGCACAGGGTGCTGGTAACCGCAGGCCCCACCCGGGAGCCCTTTGATCCGGTGAGGTACATATCCAATCACTCGTCGGGAAAGATGGGATACGCCCTGGCCTTCATGGCGAGAAGGAGAGGGGCCGATGTCACGCTGATCAGCGGGCCCGTCTCGCTCCCCGTACCGGCGGGCGTACGGTTCGTCGGGGTATCGAGCGCTTCCGAGATGCGAGATGCCGTGATGGAACATATTGAAGAGGCGACGGTCATCATCAAGGCCGCCGCAGTGGCCGATTACCGCCCATCCAGCCCTTCGGACTCCAAGATAAAGAAGGGCGCCGGTCAGATGGATATCCGTCTCGAGAAGACGCCCGATATCATATCCGAAGTCAGCAAAAAGAAAGGGGACCGCATCCTGGTGGGTTTTGCCATGGAGACGGAAGATCTTATCAAAAATGCGCGGGCCAAGATGAAGGCCAAGGGGATGGACCTGATAGTGGGCAACGAGCTGGGTCTTCCCGGGGCCGGGTTTCAGCACGATACCAATATCGTGAAGATTATAGACCCGTCGGGGAATGTTGAGGAACTGCCCCTGATGGATAAGAGGGATGTGGCAGACAGGATCCTGGACCGGGTTTTGGAGATCTCCGGTACCGGAAAGGGCTGACCATGAGAGACGAACTCCTGGAGCTGACGGGTGCCCTGAAAGACCATATACTCTCGGAAAAAGAATCAGGGAGCGGCATGTCCAGACTGTATCTCAAGGGGGATCTGGCCACCTCGTCCCCCGCGTCCGCTGATCCAGCGAGGGAGAGCGGGTTAATGAGCGTCCTTCCCGTGACGTTGGAAGATATACGGGCAGAGCTGGGAGAGTGCACGCGGTGCAAACTGCACGGCGGGAGGAGCCACATCGTCTTCGGGGAGGGGAATCCCCATGCCGACCTCATATTCGTGGGTGAGGCCCCGGGAGGAGATGAAGATCGACAGGGACGGCCCTTTGTGGGCCGGGCGGGGCAGCTCCTCACGGACATTATAAAGGCTATGGGGCTGGAGAGGGATGCCGTGTACATATGTAATATATTGAAGTGTCGCCCCCCGGGGAACCGCAACCCCGAACCGGATGAGATTACCGCATGCGAGCCCTTTCTGGTAAGGCAGCTTCAGTCTATCCAGCCCCGTGTGATCTGCGCACTCGGTAAGTTTGCGGCCCAGACCCTCCTCAAGACGGATACCGCCATCTCCTTACTGCGCGGTCGGTTTCACTCCTATCAAGGAATACGGCTCATGCCCACGTATCATCCCGCATATCTTTTGCGAAATCCAGGCGCAAAGAAACAGGTCTGGGAGGATGTTCAGATGATCATGAAAGAGATATAATAGGAGCCGTAGTTCCTGTAAAGTTTTTGCCTGCCTGTGCGTCGCACGCAGACAGGCAAAAATGGCAAAAGAATTAAAGACGATCACGAAATCACGAAAAGGAAGAAAGCACGAAATCAAATCTTATTTTTCGTGTTTTCGTAACTTCGTGCTTTCGTGATAAATATATCTTGTTTGATTCCGGCTTGTCCGGGTTAGCGGGGAAGAACGAGATAACACCCATGCCATTCCCGGAGTGAGGGGAATCGAGAGAGTACCGGGGGAAGTTTCATGAAAGACAGAATCCGAACAGGTATTGTCATGCTGGTGGTGATTTTTCTTGCTGTCATCGGAGGAGGAGAGGCCTTCGGCGGTGAGGCGAGGGGTGTCTTTGATGTCATTACGATTGATTCAGCCATTACACCCGCCGTTGCAGACTATATTACCAAAGGCATTGACAGATCTCGAGCGGAGGAATCCGCCGGGGTCATTATCCTTCTGGATACCCCCGGGGGGCTGGACCTGGCGATGAGGGATATCGTCAAGAAGCTCCTCACCCCCCCCCTGCCGGTCATCGTTTTCGTTCACCCATCCGGCGCGCGCGCCGCGTCAGCGGGGGTGATGATAACCATGGCCGCTTCGGTGGCCGCTATGGCTCCGGGCACCAACATAGGGGCCGCCCATCCGGTGGCGATCGGTATCGGGGGGAAGATGGACGAAACGATGGCGAAAAAGGTGGAAAATGACGCGGTCGCCTACGCCAGGGGGATAGCCCAGAAGCGGGTGCGCAACGCTGACTGGGCCGAGAAGGCTGTCAGGGAGAGTGTCTCCATCTCGGCTGAAGAGGCGCTCAGGCTGAATGTTATTGACGTCATCGCCTCCGATATAGAGGACCTGCTCGCAAAGATAGACGGGACGACCATCGTCCTCCCGTCGGGGGATGTGATCCTCGATACGAAAGGCGCCGTCACCAATAAACAGGAGATGGGATTGCGCGACAGGATCCTGGTGACCCTGAGCAATCCCAATATAGCCTACCTCCTGATGATGATAGGCCTGGCCGGGCTCTATTTTGAATTTGCCCACCCGGGGGCGATCCTGCCGGGTGTCGTCGGGGGGATTTCACTCATACTCGCCTTCTTCGCCATGCAGACCCTACCGGTGAATTATGCCGGTATTGCGCTGATACTGTTCGGCATCATCCTCTTTATCGCGGAGATAAAGATCGTGAGCCACGGTATGCTCAGTGTGGCGGGGGTTATCTCCCTTGTCCTGGGTTCGTTGATGCTGTTTGAGTCTTCAGCCCCGGCCCTCAGGGTGTCGCTTGGTGTGATGATACCCACAATAGTGGTCATATCACTCTTCTTTGTCGCCGTTGTATCGCTTGCCGTCAAGGCGCAGAGAGGGAAGCCTTTCACGGGGGTGGAGGGGATGATCGGCCGGGAAGGCACGGCGGTAACCCCCGTGCACACCGACGGGAAAGTTCTTATAAAGGGGGAATACTGGAATGCCTCCAGCGGGGAGCCTATAGAAGAAGGAACGAACGTACGGGTAATCGGCGTCAAGGGGTTAAAACTCGAGGTGGAAAAACTACAAGAGATATAGAGGAGGGCGCATTATGTACACGATAATAACAGTCGTTGTCCTGGTAGTGATGTTCCTGGCAACCGCGATACGGATCCTCAACGAGTACGAGCGAGCCGTGATCTTCCGCCTGGGAAGGCTCATAGCCACGAAAGGTCCCGGCCTCATCATCCTGATACCCATCATAGACCGGATGAAGAAGGTGGATATGAGAATCATCACGATGGACGTCCCCCCGCAGGATGTGATAACGCGGGACAATGTCTCCATCAAGGTAAACGCGGTGATCTACTTCAGGGTCATGGAAGCCAACAGCGCCGTTGTCGAGGTCGAGAACTTTCTCTACGCCACCTCCCAGCTCGCGCAGACCACACTGAGGAGTGTCTGCGGGCAGGTTGAACTGGATGAAATCCTCGCCGAGCGGGAGAAGATCAACGCGCAGCTCCAGGAGATACTCGATCGAAGCACCGACCCGTGGGGGATAAAGGTAACGACCGTCGAGGTAAAACATATCGATCTTCCGCAGGAGATGCAGCGGGCGATGGCGAAGCAGGCCGAGGCAGAACGGGAGAGAAGGGCGAAGGTCATCGCCGCGGAGGGCGAATTCCAGGCCGCGCAGAAACTGACCGAAGCGGGGAAGATGATGGCAGAGCAGCCCATCGCTCTGCAACTCCGCTACCTCCAGACACTCGCGATCGTGGCCGCGGAGAACAATTCGACGACCCTCTTCCCCATACCGATCGACCTGTTCAAACCCTTTATGGAGCTTGCGAAAAAGAAGGAACAATAGAATGGCGAAACCCGGAAAAACTGAAAGGGGGGTGACGTGAAGACGTACGGAAGAGGACGGGGGGTCATAGTGCAGAGCCGAATGTAAGGGCGGTCTTCGTGCGAGTGGCAGGGGTCAGGCTGGACCTGATCTTTGAGGCTGTGACCGCGCCCCCGGATTTGATCCAACACTACATCCACATAGTTCCGCCGAGGGTTCTTGTCGTGGTTATCGGTGTGTGTATAGAGCTGGACACCATCATTCCGAGGGAAATTGTGTCCAAGGATCAGGAACTGACAGTTGTTTTGGGCTACGCAATGCAGGACTACGGCTTCCCCCTTAGCATGGCCGGTAAAGGTCGGATCAAGTCGGAGATGATGGTCACGCACCAGGTGTCTT
Organism: uncultured Syntrophaceae bacterium; assembly: GCA_964571315.1. Taxonomy (GTDB): domain Bacteria; phylum Desulfobacterota; class Syntrophia; order Syntrophales; family UBA2210; genus UBA6078. Next base: position 29,807 of record CAZNBR010000005.1, on the reverse strand, counting down.
TGGACGGCTTGCCAGCCGCTTTCGAAGCGCTGAAGACACCAACGGATCATTGCAAAGCGATGCTGGTGTCATTGTGTACGGTATGGACGATACCGGCAGGGTTGAAAAATCCTACGGGGGACAATCAGTGACTGTTTGTATTGTGATTGGAATTATTGGGAGGAGTTCTACTATGCTGAAGCTGCGAGGAAGAAAACCATGGGGATTAAGGATGCAGTAAGGATTGGTGGGGCCTCGGCCTTTTTGGGAGATTCATCTATTGCGGTGCCTCAAATCATCAAGGGCGGGAACGCTGATTATATTATTATGGATTATCTGGCCGAGGTTACCATGTCCCTTCTAGCCAGATCACAGGCAAAACGTCCACACATGGGATATGCGCCATACTTTGTGGATGTGGTCATGGCGCAACACATCCGTGACCTTGCTGAAAAGGGTATCAAAATTATTACCAACGCAGGCGGTGTTAATCCACATGCCTGTCGTGATGCCGTGTTGAAGCTGGCAGATCTAAATCACGTGGATGTAAAGGTCGCGGTAGTTGAGGGAGATGATCTGATGCCGCGTCATGATGAATTGGCCATGCTGAATATAGAGGGGATGAGTACGGGAGATCCCTGGCCCGCTAATATGATGGGTATGAATGCCTATTTGGGCGCCAAACCCATTTCCGAGGCCCTGGATATGGGGGCTGATATCGTGATCACCGGAAGGGTGGTGGACAGTGCCTTGACGCTTGGCCCGTTGATGTACGAATTCGGTTGGAAGGAGACCGATTACGACCTTCTGGCGGCAGGGAGCCTCGCCGGGCACATCATCGAATGCGGGGCCCAGGCCACGGGTGGTCTATTTACCGATTGGCAGGAAATCCCCGACTGGGCCAATATCGGGTATCCGGTCATCGAATGTTATGCGGACGGCAGGTTTGTAGTAGAGAAGCCAAACGATACGGGAGGGTTGGTGACCCCGGCCACGGTGGCGGAACAGCTGCTCTATGAGATCGGCGATCCCCAAGCCTATCTGTTGCCGGACGTGGTGTGCGATTTTTCCCAGGTCAAGATGAAACAGACCGGAGAAAACCAGGTGGAAGTGTACGGGGCCATAGGTCGGCCTCCCACCGCGACTTTCAAGGTCTATGGAACTTATCAGGATGGCTTCCGTTGTATTGCCGTGCTGCCGGTGATAGGTATGAATGCAGTTCAAAAAGCGGAAAGGCAGGCGGCCGCCCTGATCGAGCGAACCCGTTCCATATTTGAGAAACAGGGCCTCGGTGATTACAGGGACACGTTGGTTGAGTGTATAGGTGCGGAATCCGCCTATGGTCCGCATGCTCGGTCCAGGGATACACGGGAAGTGGCCTGTAAGATATCCTTAGAGCATGACCGGCCGGAAGCACTGGAGATTTTCGCAAGTGAGGTGTTTGCGCCCACCACCTCTATGTCCCCGGGAACCACGGGTTGGTTTGCAGGTAAACCGGCCGTATCACCGGTGATCAAACTCTTCTCTTTCCTTATACCCAAAAATGAGGTTTCCTGTACGGTGTCTGTCGGAGAAAACAGACGTTCCTTCATTCAGGCGCCGACAACCGTATTTGAACCAGCTTCAATTGTTCGACCGCAGGTGGTCGATGCCCAACCTATCTCAGATGAATGCGACACTGTACCTCTGGTCAGGTTGGCTCGGGGACGCAGCGGTGATAAGGGGAACGCCTTCAACATCGGCATCATCGCCAGAAAACCCGAATATTTACCATTTATTCGTGCTGCTCTCACGGAATCAGCCGTGTTTCAATTTATGAACCATGTTTTCGCGGGGGCAAGAAATCCACGGGTGGAACGGTTTGATCTCCCCGGTTCTTATGCCTTGAATTTTGTATTATACGAATCCCTTGGCGGAGGTCAAATGGCCTCATTGCGTCTAGATCCTCTGGCAAAAGGGATGGCCCAGCAGCTATTGGAGTTTCCCATACCCATTCCCGCTTCATTGGTATGAGATAGTTCCCATCTGGGTCCCCATATTGATCTTCCGCAGGAGATGCAGCGGGCGATGGCGAAGCAGGCCGAGGCAGAACGGGAGAGAAGGGCGAAGGTCATCGCCGCGGAGGGCGAATTCCAGGCCGCGCAGAAACTGACCGAAGCGGGGAAGATGATGGCAGAGCAGCCCATCGCTCTGCAACTCCGCTACCTCCAGACACTCGCGATCGTGGCCGCGGAGAACAATTCGACGACCCTCTTCCCCATACCGATCGACCTGTTCAAACCCTTTATGGAGCTTGCGAAAAAGAAGGAACAATAGAATGGCGAAACCCGGAAAAACTGAAAGGGGGGTGACGTGAAGACGTACGGAAGAGGACGGGGGGTCATAGGAGCCGTAATCCTGATTACCCTCGGCATACTCATAATTCTGAGCAGCAGCGGCACCTACGGGTTTGATAAAAGCTGGCCGATCCTTTTTATCGTTATATCCGTTTCCATGCTTGTTCAGCGTTTCAAAGATATCGGCGCATGGATTATCGGCTCGGCCGGTGTGGGATTCTTTGTGATGGAAAACTTCTATCCGGAGGTTCAGAACTGGGGCAAATATATATTCCCGGTACTCCTGATCATCCTGGGCGGGTATATACTGTTCAAGAAGGGCAGGCCGTAGAAACTATCATTGATAAGCGCCATGGAAAACTGATATTCCAGGGTCACATCTGATGCAGGGTGTGCCCCGTGTTTTTTGGACCAAGTGTTTGTATAGGGCGCATTCAATCAGTTGTTGAATATCTGAAAAGGTCCTGGTGCGGCGGTATCACCCACCAGCACCTGCCCCTCTTGACACATTGGGGAAAATGTCCTTATACACAGCCAACATATGCCCGACACCACCTTGAAGCGACGGGATTCGCGGAGGGTGCGGGGTATATTGTTTTTGTTGTTCTCTACGTGCTGATGATCTGTATAATCTCCTCAAAAAAAGGGGACCAACAGCATTTTTGTTGTTTCTAAAAAAGCGGAGGCGTAGTATGTGACCGCGTTGAATACTATTGAGGTGAACAATAAGCGTATGACAATTGAAGAAAAGAACAATGAGGTGTCGTTTGAGGAACTCCTGAAGGAAGGCACGGGCGAACCGGGGTGGCTGGAACCGGGAGAGCGGATGGAGGTTCAAATCGTCGACATCGCCTCCGACTGGGTCTTTCTGGGGATCGGCGGCAAGAGCGAGGGTCTCCTCGATAAAAAGGAACTTCTCGATGAGAACGGTGGGTTTCCCTTCAAGATCGGCGATACGATCACGGCGTATTTTCTGTCGTCACAGCACGGCGAATATCTCTTTACCACACGGATCACCAGCGGTGAGGCGGGGCGGAACTACCTTGGCCATGCCTGGGGCAGCAAGATTCCCGTCGAAGGGCTAGTGGAAAAGGAGATAAAGGGCGGATTTCAGGTCAAGATAGCCGGTGACACCAGAGCCTTCTGCCCCTATTCCCAGATGGGGCTGCGGCGTGTGGAGGATTCCTCTGAGTATGTCGGGAAACGAATGACCTTTATGATTACGGAATACGGTGAAGAGGGGAGGAACGTCATCCTCTCCAACCGGGTGATCCTGGAGGCGGAAGAGCGTGAGAAAAAAGAGGCGCTCAAAGAACAGCTGCACGAGGGGATGAAGGTCACCGGGACGGTCGCCTCCATTCTGGACTTCGGCGCGTTTGTCGATATCGGCGGGATCCAGGGTCTGCTCCCCATTTCGGAGGTCGGGTGGGCGCGGATCGATGATATCCACGACGTCCTGTCCATCGGCCAGGAACTGGAGCTGGTGGTTCTGAATCTGGACTGGGAACGGGACCGGGTGGCGCTCAGTCTCAAGGCAACACTCCCCGATCCCTGGGGGCAGGTTGAGGAAAGATATCCCGCGGGATCTTCCCATGCCGGGACGGTGGCACGCCTGACAAAATTCGGGGCCTTTGTAACCCTTGAAGGTGGTGTGGACGGACTGGTCCATATCTCAAAGCTGGGTGGCGGAAAGCGCATTAACCATCCGGGTGAAATGCTGGAGCAGGGACAGTCTCTGGATGTGACCGTTGAGGCCCTCGACCTCGAAAAGAGACGGCTCTCTCTGACATTGACGCGTGAAGAAGGGAGGGGAGATGAAATGGGAATGGCTGACGATGACGACTATCGGACTTACCTTCAGAAGGCCCCCGCCTCGATGGGCACGCTCGGCGATATCCTGAAAGACAAGCTCGCCCGCTCGGCAGAGAAAAAGAAGACGAAAAAGTAACCTTTCCTTGGATTCTGGAAAAGAGGGATATATGGCCGGCAGATTTGATGATCTGATTGAGAGCACCTTTACAATAAAAGAGGACGAGGGTGAGGACAAGGTTGTCAGCCTAAGAGAGGCGATTGAACGCCACATACAACCGGGCTCGAAGATACACATCGGGGCCACCCACTGTTGCTCCGGCGCCGCCATCCTTGAGATTGTCCGTCAATTTTATGGACAGCGGCCCGATTTTACCCTGATTATGAGGGGTATTCGGGATACCGCCACGATCCTCCTCCATCTGGGACTACTCAGGAAGGTGATCACCTCCTTCTCCGGAAACGTCTATCCCTGGTACAGTCCGAATCCCGTCTGTCAGAAGGCGTACGCCAATAAAGAGGTGGAGCTTGAAGACTGGTCTATCCTTACCTTCCCCCTCATGCTCATGGCCGGGGCCATGGGAGTGGACGTTATGCCGACGACATCTCTCGTCGGGAGTTCAATGGCAGAAACGAGCAGAGACTCCTTTAAGGTGATCGACGATCCCTTCGGCAGCGGCAGAAAGATCGGCCTCCTGAAGGCCCTGAACCCCGATATATCAATAATACACGGGGTGGCGGCGGACCGGGCGGGAAATACCATTCTCACGCCGCCTTACAGCGAAGGCCTGTGGGGTGCCAAGGCCAGCAGGGGAGGGGTCGTGGTGACCGTAGAGAAGCTGGTATCAACCGATTTCATACGGCAGCACGCCCACCTGGTAAAGCTCCCGGCGTACATGGTGAACTCCGTATCGGTGGTACCCTTCGGGGCGCATCCTGGGGGTGTATGGAACCAGGGAATGGAGGGGTTTGAGGCATACGCCGAAGACTATGGGTTTATGACCCGGTTCAACCAGTTGAGTAAAGACCCCCGCTCACTCGATGCCTGGATCAGGGAATGGGTGCTCGATTGCCCCACCTTTGCCGACTACGTTGCCAAACTTGGGCAGAACAGAATCCTTTCTCTGAAGAAGAACGCCGGTCGGGAGGCCTGGCGGGAGCAGTTGGATGCCCTCGAGGACAAGATATCCGAGGAAGAGGACTGCAATGATGTAGAGAGAATGGTTGTCATCGCCGCGCGGGAGATCAGGGATCGGATACTGCGCAGCAGCCACAAGGCAATGCTGGCCGGTGCGGGAACGGCCAACCTGGCCGCCTGGGTGGCGAAGTATCATCTTCAGAAAGAGGATTACATGGTGGAGCTCCTGGTGGAGCTGGGATATTTCGGAAACTCCCCGCGCCCGGCGGAGCCCTTCCTCCTCAATTTCGGCAATTTTGCCACCTGCAAGATGCTGACTGAAACGTTGGACACGCTCGGGGTGTTTACCTGCGGCGCTACGAACCGGTGCATCGGGGTCCTCGGGGGAGGGCAGATAGATAAATTCGGCAATATCAATTCCCATTGGGTCTCAGATGGCGTTTATGTCACCGGCTCGGGGGGAGCGAATGACGTGGCCACCGGGGCGGCGGAGACCATGGTGATCATGCAGCAGTCACGACACCGTTTCCTGGAGAAGGTCCCTTTTGTCACGGCTCCCGGCACAAAAGTAAGAGCCCTGGTCTCCACCATGGGTGTTTTTGAAAAGGTGGGTGAGGATAAAGAGTTCACTCTGACAAAATACTTTGACTCCCCCGGTTTCTCATCCACGGAGGAAGCTGTCAGAAATATTAGGGATAACTGCGGATGGGATCTGAAAGTGGCAGGAGAGCCGAAGAAACTTTCACCCCCTGCGAGGGATGAGTTGAGACTTCTTCGGGTCTTTGATCCTCACAAATATTATCTTAAGTGATCCGTAATTTCTGTTAAATACTCCTTAATTCCTGCCAATGTTTTGAGTGTGTGGCCTCGGCTGACAGGTCATTGAGGAACGGCTGTGAAGACGATAACTGCTGATAAGTTTCTGATATGTTGTTGGAATCAAAGCCTACCTTTTATTTTTTGCAATAAGGTACAATGTATTGTACTAAAAACTGCGGTTTCCTCCGGCAGGGAAGGACTTACTCTTTACTGAAAAATTTCAATACCCTGATCTTCCGGTTGTTAAGGCGGCAGAACTGTCTTGAACTATGCGGGATCGGCGCGGGGAGAACGAAGGATGGCGAAGTATGCTCGGATGACGAAGAAGCAGTTCATAAAAACTTTTAGACTGGGAGAAATGCTATGATGGAAGGTAAACGCGTAGATGAGAGCAGCGTTGTGATGGCACAGATGATGAATCCCCTTGACGCGAATCCTGCGGGGAATGTTCATGGCGGCTCTATCATGAAACTGATCGATACCGCGGCGGGTGCCGTCGCCAGGCGGCACGCGCGGACCAATGTCGTCACGGCATCGATCGACCGCCTTGATTTCCACAGCCCCGTCTTCATCGGTGACCTGCTTACCCTCAAGGCGGGCCTCAACATGGCGGGCAGGACCTCCATGGAGGTCGGTGTCAGGGTGGAGACGGAAAACCTGGTGACGGGCAAGGTCCGGCATACCGCCTCGGCATACCTGACCATGGTGGCTCTCGGTGACGATGCAAGGCCGACAGGGGTTGCCCCGCTCATCCTGGAGACAGACGAGCAGCATCGCCGGAATCGGCAAGCAGCGGCACGGAAAAGGATGAGGTCCGAGGAGAGAAAAAAGGAAGAGGCCTGCCAGGACAATCCGGCGAACTGCGATTCCTAGGAACCGGAGAAACAGGTCGCAAGACAGGGTGGTGATATGGATCTGCAGCTCAAAGACAGACTTGCTCTCGTTACCGGCAGCACGGCCGGTATTGGATACGCCATAGCCGAGGCGCTTGTCCGTGAAGGCTCACGGGTAATCATTAACGGACGTTCGCTGGCCTCTGTGGATAAGGCCGTCTCGCAGTTCGCTCCGGCAGCGGAGGGCGGGGTGCTGGGCTTCGCCGGTGACCTCTCCGTGGCGGATGAGGCACAGCGGCTGGCGCGGGAATACCCCGATGTGGAGATACTGGTCAACAACCTGGGCATCTATGAACCAAAGGCATTCGAAGACATTCCCGATGCAGACTGGTAAAGGTTTTTCGATGTGAACGTGATGAGCGGCGTGCGTCTTGCGCGCCTGTTCCTCCCCGGCATGAGGAAGCGCACGTGGGGGCGCATCATCTTCATATCCTGCGAGAGCGGCATCCAGATCCCCAGAGAGATGATCCATTACGGGATGACCAAAAGTGCGCAACTCTCCGTGTCACGTGGTCTTGCGGAGGCCGTCGCAGGCACGGGGATTACGGTGAACAGTGTCCTCCCCGGTCCCACCCTGTCGCGTGGCGTCGGCGACCTTGTCGAATATCTTTCAAAGGCGCAGGGCAAGTCCTTTGAGGAGATCGAGAAGGATTTTTTCAAAAACATGCGCCCTACATCGCTTATCAGACGCTTTGCAAGGCCGGAAGAGATCGCCTCGCTGGTTGCATATGTCGCCAGCCCCCTCGCGTCGGCAACGACCGGAGCCGCCCTGCATGTGGATGGCGGTATCGTGAAGAGTGCGTATTAGCGGGCCTGTAGTCAATATATCGATGCCCACAGTTTATAACGCGTCCAGACACGCTACAAAGCGCCATCGGGCGCTCATGGGTATGGCAAGCCTTCGCTAACCATATGTTTAACAGAGCAAAGGTTTATGATTCTTGATTAAATCCAAAATCTTCAGGGGGAGGAGATATGAGCAGACTGGTCGATGTCAAACAGCATGAGAATATTGCGGAGGTGGCCCTCAACCGGCCTGAGGCCTACAATGCCTTCAACCTTGAGATGATCACGAAACTGGCTCAACACCTCACGAGACTGGCGACGGATGAATCGGTGAAAGGCGTCGTCCTTTACGGAAAGGGAAAGGCTTTCTGTGCCGGGGGAGACCTCAAATGGGCCGTTCAGTTTTCAGAAAGGCCCGGTTCATCCTTCCACACGCTGGCCGCACAACTGCATCTGGCTGTATCGGAGATCAGACGGATGGAGAAACCCGTCGTGGCGGCAGTCCACGGAGCGGCGGCCGGCGCGGGGTTTTCATTGGCACTGGCCTGCGATTTTCGCATCGTTGAGGAGTCGTCAACGATGAAACAAGCCTATACCTCGAACGGATTGAGTATAGACGGGGGAAGGAGCTTCATCCTGCCGAGGATTGTGGGCCTTGCCCGTGCCCTGGAGATTGCAGCTTTCGATGACCCCATTTCATCGGAACAGGCCGCCAAGTGGGGGCTGGCAACGAAGGTTGTCAAGGACGGCACCTCCCGGACGGAAGCGGCACAGATGCTGAACCGGTTGGCGAAGCGGTCACTCCATTCCTTCGGCTGGTCTAAGAGACTCCTCAATGATTCCTTCGGCAATTCGTTTGAATATCACCTGGAGGTCGAAAGGGAGGGTCTTTCCGCCTGCGCGGACCATCCGGATGGCCGGGAAGGACTCAAGGCCTTTGTTGAGAAGCGAAGCCCCGTATTTTCTGATCCCGTAAAGGGGTCGTGAACGGGCGCGCCCTGATGGGGAACGTAATAGAGGGGATCGTTAGATACTGCATAAGCACCTGAATCAGAAAGGGCCTGGCAGGGCACAGACAACGGTTCTGTGCATCCTTGCTGCTACTCAAAGGGGATGACAATGGATTATAGAATCCGGACAGGGAGGCCGGAAGAGAGCGGCTTGCTGGCTGGGATTATCCGTACCTCTTTTCGGGATGTGGCCGATCGCTTCGGTCTGACCCGGGAAAACGCCCCCAAACATCCGTCCAACTATACTGCGGATTGGGTACAGGGGGATATTGATCGTGGCGTCACCTATTTCATCCTCGATGACGGGGGCGTTGCCGCGGGATGTGTGGGCCTCGAACATGCAGATCCGAAAGAGTGCTATCTTGAGCGCCTTGCGGTCCTTCCGGACCGACGGCGGCGCGGCCTGGGCAGGGCCCTGGTTGATCACGTACTGACGCAGGCGGGACGATCAGGTGCCGATCGTGTGAGTATCGGAATCATTGCCGAGCATACGGAGCTGAAGGGGTGGTACCAGAGGATAGGTTTTATCGATGGCGAGACGAAGGAATTCGCCCACCTGCCGTTTCATGTAACCTTTTTGTCGTACGAAATCAAGGGGGATAGCTAGGATGGCATTGGACACGAAACAGCAGCACCTGATAGACCACAACTATCTGGTATCGATGGGACTTTTGATGTCAAATTCGGTTATAGGCGAGTTTTATGACACGTATGACATCGGGATTATCAACAGCGGTGTCCCCAAAAAGCTGTTCAACATTGTGTTTATCAAAAGAATATCTTCGCGACCGGAAAAGGTAATCCGAAAATGGGAGCAGTTTTTTGAATCCCGCGCTCTGCCCTTTCGCGTCTCAATCACCCCCGGATTTGAAGATGGGTATGTGTCCCTCTTGGAAGAAAGGGGATACGAACAGATTGAGCCCGAAACGGTTATGGCCTTATCCGCTCTGCCGGAGAGGACCGGCGGGAAGACCGAACTGATTGTGAAAAAGGTTGCCACCCCCGATGAGCTGACCCACTTTCAGGAGACGGCCGCGGAGGGATTCTCCCTGCCCGAGGGGGCCGGCCCCTTTGCGATCACCGGGCAGACACGGGATCTTCCCGACGTCGACCTGTTTATAGGGTATGCCGACGGCCGGCCCGCCTCGACGTCGATGCTGATAAAGACGGGGCATGTGGCGGGGATATACTGGGTGGCCACACGGGAAGAATATCGGAGACGTGGTTTCGGAGAGGCGATGACCCTCCATGCCGTCTTGGCGGGGAGGGAGAAAGGGTGCACCTTCGCGAGCCTCCAGGCAACCGCGATGGGTAGGCCGGTCTATGAGAAAATAGGGTTCGGAAATCCTTACGACTATCGGGTTTACGCACTACGCGCCCTCTGAAAAGCCCTGATGCCCTGATGCCCTCCTTCGCAGCCGATGGTGGTATCTCTGGAAATGGGCAAGCGAGCGGATCGCCCTCTCGAACGATGGGTAGGCGGGGATCCCGGCTTCGCAGAAGCGGCGCCTGAGGGCCACCCCTTTCGCGTTCAGTTCCGGGTCGCCCCCGTCATAGTCGATGGTGAAGACCGTCGGCTTTCTCCTGTCACAGGTACGTATAAAATCAATTATCCCGGGGGTCGGATCGGGCATCTCCGGGCTGTGAAAGGCTGTGCGCGGGATCAGACGATCGACGATCACCATGTGGATGTGCGGGTCGCGGTACGCCACATCCAGAAGATCGCACAGACGATCCCCGTTTACAAAGGTCTCCCACAGATCGAGGGGATTGCCGGCTATGCTCCCCGCCACGGGGACTATGGGACGGATTTTCCCCATGCTTGCGGGTGATAGTGACGGAACGGTGAGGCCTTCCCTGACGGCTCCGTCGGAGAAGATGACACTGTTTCCGCCACCCCCTCCGATGATAAAGAGGCCGTCTCCACCGGTCTCCGGAAGGGATGAGAATGCCAGGATCACATCCTCCCACTCGTTCATGCAGGATACGGGGGTGACGCCCGTCTGCTCGAAAAAGGCATTCCACAGACGCTGGTTGCCCGCCATGCTCCCCGTGTGGGATGCCACCGTGACGGCCCCTACCTGTGTCTGTCCCCCCTTCAGGAGGACGATCGGTTTCCGGGGCGCTGTGCCCCGTGCAAGCTCGAAGAGGCGCCTCCCGTCCCGGACGCTTTCCAGGTACATCGCGATAACATCGATATCATCATCGCCGGCCATATACTCGAGAAAATCGGGGCTGTCGAGGACCGCCGCATTTCCGATGCTGGCCGCCTTGCTCACCCCTACGCCCAGTGATGAGACCTGCTCGGTCAGCCGCTGCGTTATGCCGCCGCTCTGAGAGATAATCCCGAGACCGCCGTCCCTCCCCGGTATGGCCCCCCAGGCCGTCAGTTTCGCGGCGGGACTGTACGGCCCCATACAGTTCGGCCCCATGATGAGGAGGTTATGCTCGGCCGCGATGGAGGCTACCCGTTTCTCGAGTATCTCTCCCTCCTCCGTCCCGAGTTCGCCGAATCCGGCGGAAAGGATGTGGATGTACCTGATCCCCAGGCGGCCGCATTCCTCGAGGATGGCGGGCACGGCGGCGGCCTGGACCGCAATCATGACGAGATCCGGCATCTCCGGAAGCGATGCCAGATCGGGATAGGCCCTGAGCCCCTGAACGTCGGCAGCCTTGGGATTAATCGGATAGATGGTCCCCGGATACCCGGCCTTAAGAAAATGATTCAAAAAACTCATCCCCCCGAAGCTGAAAGGGCTCCGGGAGACGCCGATAATGGCGATACTTTTCGGTTTAAAAAACCCTGCCAGGTCGGAGGGGGTGTGATGTGTTGTTTCGTTCATTTCATGCCCCCAGGGATGGATTTTCCGTACAAACCGTTGTGCCGTGAAAAGCAAGCGTACTATAGGGTAAAGGACCATTACTGTCAATAAAAAGACCTCGGAGTCCTGAATAAAGAGGCATTATGCTCACGGAATTAACCTTTGACAAAAAACAATACGGAGGTTAAAAAGATGCGTCTTCTATGAGATTTTGATGCTTCAGTGATCGCAATTAAAAGGATTATGCTCTTACGGCGGGTGACAGTCCTGTTTCTCACAACGGTATGCAGGGCTTTTTATCGAAACGGTGGAGCGTGATCACAAACAGAATAAGATACCGAATGAAAACAGGTAGTTCAAAGCTCACAAGGAGGCACCAGGTAATAATGGCCACAGGAACACAGAAAGACTCCGGAACTCACATGTTCTATGGACATGTTGTGGTAGCTGCGGCTACTCTTATTCTGATAGCCATTTGGGCCGTATACTATTCCTTCGGCGTCTTTTTTAAACCCATACTGAGCGAATTTGGTTGGACCAGGGCCATGACATCGGGCGCCTTCTCATTATCTTCGATAACCATGGGCGTGATGGGCATTGCCATAGGCTGGGTAAACGACAGGTTTGGTCCTCGTCTGGTGATGTCAATCAGTGGGGTGCTTTTGGGTATCGGTTATATCCTGATGTCTCAGATCACTGCCCTGTGGCAGATCTATTTCTTCTATGGAATGATTGTGGGAGCCGGAATGATGGGTGGCTTTGTACCGATCATCTCAACGCTGGCCAGATGGTTTGTCAAAAGGAGGGGCATGATGACGGGTATTGCGTCAGCCGGAATAGGCATCGGCGCTGTGATCGGACCGCCGTTAGCGAACCGCCTTATTTCGGCATATGGCTGGCGTCAATCCTATATAATCCTCGGCTGTGTCCTTTTGGTGGTGGTCGTTCTCTCATCCCAACTTCTCAAACGTGACCCCTCCGTGGTGGGGGAGGTTGCAGACGGATTGGATCAGGGGAACCAAATAGGCCTCAGCCCGGGAAGCGAAGGGCTTTCTTTAGGAGAGGCCCTCTACACGATTCCGTTTTGGCTCTTTTTCGCCACGATTTTCTGCTTTGGATCCTGTGTTTTTTCCATCATGGTACATATCGCAGCACATTCCACGGAACTGGGAATTTCCCCTGGCGGCGCCGCAAAAATCCTGGCCACACTGGGCGGGGCGAGTATTGCCGGGAAACTGCTGCTGGGAAAGCTTTCGGATATCATTGGAAGCCGTAATATATTTATCTTCGGTTTTCTTCTGATGGCGATAGCCTTGTTCTGGCTGGTTCCGGCAAAAATGGCCTGGGAGCTCTATTTTTTTGCTGGCATTTTTGGTTTTGCCTACGGGGGGTGTATTACCGCGGAATCGCCGATGGTGGCCTTCCTGTTCAGTTTGAGATCACATGGCTCTATTCTGGGTGTTGTTGGTTTCGGCTTTACGATAGGAGGCGCTTTTGGTCCCTGGCTGACCGGTCACATATTTGATGTGACCCATAGCTATCAGGTGGCTTTTCTTGGCGGCGCCATACTCAGTTCCATTGCCCTTTTTCTCACAACTGCCTTACGGCCCAAAGCGTTTCATGAAACCAATCATCGGCCACTGTCCGAGTCCGTCAGCCTTGCAGCAGAGGAGTAAGAAAAGCTATGAATTCCTGCAGACACAGTCGACTTGTATTGTTGCCCGAAGACGAGGAGAAGGTGCGCTGTCGGCACTGCCACCTGATAATCACGGTCGATGAATTGAACAAAGGCTGGTGCCCTGAATGTTTTGAGATAAGTGGCGAGAGACGGTATGACTTTGAGAAGATAGCGGCGTCGGAGGGTGCAACCGTCCGATACCGGTGTGAGGAGTGTGGCGCCATCATAGAAGGTGACGCGGGATAAAGGGGAGGGGCAGGGGAGGCCTGGCGATAGAGCGCGACGAAGGGAACCGGCTGCCTGTAGTGTGTGATACCAAAACGGTTCTCTGAAATCGAGATCATAAAAAAATAAGGGGGAAGCAGTATGCCATCATGGAAGGATCTGATTAAAACCAGGTTTGATACCCTACATCCATCGACCGAGAACAAGGTGATGCCGCTGGCGGAGGCGGTGCGGACCTTCGTACAGCCGGAAATGAAGATTAACCCCTGCGGGCTCCTGGCAAGAGCCCACGCTGTTATCTATGAGCTGTGCCGCCAATTTCAGGGAACGAATCCACAGTTCGAGAGTATTTCTTCAAACTTAGTGGGCACCATGCTTCCCATGGTGCACCTAAAACTTATAAAAAAAGCGATCCTATCATTTACCGGTGAGGGCTATCCTACACCCGGCCCAAGTCCTGTCATTGTCAGAGCCCTTGAGCGTGGAGAGATCGAAATAGAAAACTGGACTATGCTGACGATCTGCCAGCGCCTGTTGGCGGGCGCGATGGGGGTCCCCTTTGCGACAACCCGTTCCCTCATTGGGAGTTCGCTGGGCGCCGAGTTGCCTCATGCCTTCAAAGAGCTTGAAGATCCTTTCGCAGAGGGGGGTGTGACGGGGATTCTTAAGGCCTACAATCCCGATATCAGCTTTATTCACACCTGGGCCTCCGATCCTGCCGGGAATACGATATGTTTTCCTCCCCTTTCGGACAATGTTTACGGTCCCTTGGCGGCGCGTACTGGCGCGATCGTTACGACCGAGCACATCGTCGATACCGACTTCATTCGCCGTTACGCCCATCTGGGAAGGCTCCCGTCGGAGAAAGTTCTCTCTGTCAGTCATGCCCCCTACGGTTCCCACCCCTCAGGTCATTATGCGCGAAATGCGCCGGAACTGACACCCTATGGGAATGACTACGATTTTCTGAAGGAGCACCGCAGAGCGCAGAGTGACGAGCGGGACTACCAGAGATGGGTGGATGAATGGATTCTCGGTGTCGCCGACCAGGCAGAATATGTGGAGAAGTTGAGTGCCGAGAGAATAAAAAAACTTCATTTTGTCGCTACGCCGGAATCCTGGCGGCCCGAGCTCGACGATTTCTGTAGAGACAACCAAAATGGCGGGCCTGCCGGTGCCATCGAGCGGATGGTGATCCAGGCATCGAGGGAAATCGTCAAGAAAATACCCGATAATAATTGTAAGACAGTCCTCTGCGGCATCGGCCAGGCCACCCTTGCGGCGTTCCTGGCTTGGCATGCCCTGCGTGACCGGGGGTACGAATTTGCCGTTATGGCGGAGGTGGGGATCTACAATTATGATCCCCGGCCGGCAGACTCGTACGTCTTTAACTATCGAAACATTCCCACAGCCACCATGCTTTCCGATATCTTTGAAATTTTGGGTCTTCATATGGGAGGTGATTCCAACCGTTGCCTGGGTGCCATCGGCGCAGCTCAGGTCGATCAATGGGGCAACGTGAATTCGGTGCGAATAAACGGAAAATTTATCGTCGGCTCCGGCGGAGCCAATGATATCGCCACGGCGGCACGGGAAACCATCGTCGTTTCGCAACAAAATAAAGGGCAGTTCGTACCGGCCGTCGAACATATCACCTGTCCCGGCACGAAGATCAGGTGTGTTGTCACGACAAAGGCGCGGTTTGAAAAGATCGACAGTGACGAACTGGTGTTGACAGGCTATATGGCACAACCGGATGTTGATGAGGAAGAATCGATACGTCGGATCAGGGAACTGGTCGACTGGGATCTAAAGGTGAGTAATGATATCGAGCGGATGGAGGTGCCCACCGAGGAAGAGCTTATGCTCCTGAGGGCCTATGATCCCGAACGCTTTTTCATCGGCAAGTCGGCGCAATAATTTCTCTCTTAGGGTATCATTCAAAGATCTCAGTTAATTATGTTGATAAAAGGGGCGCGATCGTGTATAGTCCCCGGCAATGAGAAACAGTAGATGAAATTCAGTGAATTAAACCTCCCCCCCAACATCTTCGAATCAATTGTGAATATGGGGTATGATGAGATGACGCCTATTCAGGAGGCGTCGTATCCGGTGATTTCCGCCGGTGATGACCTCTGTGCCCTTGCCGAAACCGGTTCGGGAAAGACGGCGGCCTGCGCAATCCCCCTCATTCAAAAGGTTGATACGACCCTCAACGCCATCCAGGCCCTCGTGATCGTTCCGACCCGTGAATTATGCATCCAGTATGTGAACGATATCCATGATGTCGCGGTTAAGACCGATGTCGTTCCCTTCGCGGTGTACGGGGGATTCAGTAAGGGCATCCAGGTAGCAAAACTCAATCACAAGGTACATATCCTGGTCGCGACGCCGGGGCGGCTTATCGATCTGATGTATGACGGGGTGGTCAACCTGTCCCAGGTGAAGTGCGTTATACTGGATGAGGCCGATGAGCTTCTGAAGATAGGTTTCCTGGAGGATGTCGAGTTCATCATGTCCTGCATACTGCAGGAGCATCAGACGCTCCTCTTTGCCGCTACGATGGATGACGACATAAAGGCACTGGTTGACAGGACCCTCAATAATCCTCAGCATATCTCTCTTATTGACGACAGACCATCCCCCGAGAGTATCGAGCACTACTTCGAGTACCTGCACTCAAAAAATAAAGAGGCAGAGCTGATACGGTATCTCGAAGAGGAGGATATCACCCAGGCGATCATCTTCTGCAACGCCCGTTACAAGGTGGATGCCCTCTTCAAGAACATGAAGAAAACCTTTAAGAATATAGAGTATATCCACGCGGGACTGAGCCAGGATAAGCGCTCTTCCATCTACCGACACTACCGGAACAACAAGGTGCGCTACCTCATAGCCACCGATGTCGCCGGCCGGGGACTGGACTTTTCCAATGTCTCGCATGTGATAAACTGGGATTTCCCGGGAGACGGGGAGCAGTACACCCACCGTACCGGACGTTCAGGAAGAATGGGGAGAAAGGGCAAGGCCCTTACCTTCTTGACCAAGCGCGACCTTTCCAATCTGCGGTCGCTTATGCGAAATCAGAAGATCGTCCCCCAGTGGATAGGGAAGGATCCCCTTCAGGGAGATACCGGGCCCACGGGTGAAAAATCCCACACGGGAAGAAGATCCTATCGACCTTCCCGCAGCAGAAGACCAAAAGGGCAAGCCTCCGTATAATGTTGTTCTGTTTCAAGAACAAATCCTGCCAACATTGAGTTGTTTGATACATTCCTCACATCGCGTTATACTTATTTATTGGGGTATAATCGGCCCGTGCATTGAAAAAAGAGACGCTCGGCTGAATTCATCAGCGCGTCTCTTCGATCAACAAATGATGCTGAGTCGTCTTATCCCTCTATTTTTGCCGGTCTTTTTGCGGATCGCATCTTTTCGTCAAGGTTTCCCAGGCGTTGGTACATGACCCTCTGGCTCTGGGGCGAACAGGCGGTGCCGTTTTCCCCTTGATCAGGCTCGTGGTTCCGGCTTCTTGACCAGTTGTTTGCCCAGTTCTTCGGCCTTTTGCATGAGGGCCCCGTTTGTCTCAATCTCACCCGGTTCAAGAGCACTGCCGTAGACCATCCCTACGAGTCTGGAGCCGGTATATCGAAAGGCGTCCTGAAAGGTGCGCAGCGCATTGACACACCCGGAGGCGAAGGGGTCCTCATCACCGTAACTCATAGCGATGGCTATGCGTTTGGTGCGAAAGGGGTCCGGGCCGTAGGCGACTAGCCCGAAGAGGCGATCCATAAACAACTTCATCTGGGCCGACATGGTAAACCAGTAAACCGGGCAGGCCAAGACCCAGGCCTGGCTTTCTATGAGTTTGGGGTAGACGGACTGCATGTCGTCGTCAATGGCGCAGCCCTTGCTGTCTTTCTTCTGGCAGGCGTAGCAGGCCTGGCAGGTCGATATATCGAGATCGTGAAGACAGACCGTCTCTGTCTCAGCCCCGGCGGACCGAGCCCCGGTGATTATCCGCTGAGCAAGGGCGGTGCTGTTGCCCTTCTTGCGCGGACTGGCGAGCAGCACAAGAACTTTGAATTGTTCCATTCGGTTTTCCATGATGTATCCCCCATCTTTTCAGCTTTTGCCTGTCATGTCGCTAACTTTCGGTTAAACTACTAGAAACCCGTCTACCGGTCAAACTTTATAATTGGCAGTGACGGGGTTGCACCTTTGAAAAACCTTGAGAGTGTCGGTTACGTTGCCGGGCACAGGCGTTCTCCTTCCGGCGCGATGACGCACCCAAAGACCTTACCCGATCCCAAACGGTTCTCCACCCCTTCCCTGACCTTTTTCAGGGAAGTTTTTGCCCCTCCATGCCCTTCCTGTTCGCTCTGTGCTCTTCGACAAGACCTACAAATTGTTCAAGTGTCTCCCAATATTCTTCACCGGCACTCCACATGACATCATTGTGGCGTGCCGCATCAACCCAGAAGTTCATTTTCGGAGGATTTGCCCTCTCGTAGAGCCGTTCTCCGTGCCAGAAAGGAATAATGGAATCCTGTTTCCCATGAATGACGAGGATTGGGCAGGGAAGGGCGTTGATCTTGTTGAGATTGTTGAATTTGTCAACCGGAAAGAAAGGAATGGTTGTGACTACCCGGAATGCGGACACGAAGGAACTTTCGAGGATCAGGCCGCCGACGGTATTCCGGTCCGCCAGATTGAGAGAAGGTCCACCACCAACTGAGCTCCCAAGGAGGAGTATATTGTCCGGGCGAAGACCAATCTTCCGAACGGCATAGTCATAGACAGCCGAAATATCGGCATAGGAGGCATCCTCTGAAGGCTGCCCGGAGCTCGTGCCATAACCGCTGTAATCATAGGCGATTACCGAGAAGCCGTGTTCGTGGAATTGGTGAAGGACCTCTCGAATATCACCCAGATCTTCGGCATTCCCATGACTGTACAAAATCGTATACTCCGCCCCGGGATTTGGCAGATAGAGAACTGAAATGATTGCGCTATTCATAGTCTTCAATTTGAGGATCTGGTCAGTATCCGTATATGATGAGGGGTGAGGCTGAAAAATGAGACAATCCCCGAAAAAAATGGCGGAGAGCAGAAAAAAAATATAGACACTCAAGGCAATCGATCCTGTTGAACGGATGATCCTTTTCCAATTCAGTCCACCAGTCGCAAATTTCTGGGGTATTTTAATGTCCATGCCACGCATCGAGGGTGACGCCGGTCTTCCTCCGAGGACCGTACTTTATACCTTCCAAAATGATCCAGAGTTTCCAAGTTTCCTAAGATCATTGATAAATTCAGAGCCATACTCCCGGAGATGGGAAACGTAATCCGGGTCCATGCGCCGTTTAAAATAGTTCCCGGAAAAAAGCCTGGCCAGATCAGGCAATGAAATGATTCCTTCCCGGGTTTCCGGAACAAATCCAGCCCAGTTTCGAAGGTGTTCTTCCGACCGGAAGAAAAGCATGGTACTTCAGGCATAGGGGACGTTCTGCAGCCATTTAACAAAGGGAACAGATACATGACCAATCATCCCCTCCGGCTCCTCTTTTTGAATGGCCCCGTCTTTAATTTCTACGCGTATCGGCTCTCCACAGTCCAGACATGGTGAGTCGATCCGAATGGTTTTGCCAGGGAAAAGCCAGCAGACCGCCAGCGATTCAAAAGCTCATTGACCGAACCATTTCTGCTCACCATCAATAGTGATTCGAAACTGGGTGGGAAGGTTGTTGAAAGGTGCAAAAGAGGTTATCAGATCCGTATCCGGAAAAAGCCAGCCGGGAATTCCCGCGGCAAAAAGGGAATGGAGCGCCTTTCTTCCCTCATCAGGTAAAATCCCCAACTCCTGTGCGATTTCAGTATAATGCGGTGCCTGACCCGTCTTAACCATGCGCTTCATAATAACATGAAAGGTTTGGTCCATTTGACTACAATCATTCATTTTTCACCTCCATATTTTTTTAAGTCTTTAGTCCTGCGAGGTCAATCTTTTACGAGGGTCCTGATGCTAAGGCTCACAGGCCAAGAGACACTAACGGTAATCGTGGAACCGCAAATAGGGGTCTATAAAATGATTCGTATTCGGTCTAATCCTTTCTGAATATTTTGTATCGACGGATCAGTGTGAAAAATTATCCCTTGATCTTTTTGTTTTCCTAATATATCTCGCGGGATCATGGAAAGCAAGCAAGAACCCGGACAGAAACTTTCATCGTGATCTGGAAATCAGTATGGGTAAGGCGGTTCGGTTATTAAAAAACGAAAGGGGCTTAAAAGTGAGTAATAAGGATGATGTTGTTATTGTAAGTGGTGTAAGAACACCGTTCAGCAAGTTTGCAGGAACGCTGAAGGAGATTCACAGCACGGATCTCGGAACACTGGTTATTAAAGAGAGCCTGAAGCGCTCAGGTCTGAAGGGCGAAGACCTGGATGAACTGTATTACGGGATGTGCGATCAGGCTGAGGCCGCCCTGTACGATAATGTGAACGGAAGACAGGCCCTCCTGCGCGCGGGTCTCCCCCAGGATTTGGTATCGCTGACGATAGACCGGGCATGCTGCTCGTCTCTGTGCGCGGTTCATCTGGGGCGCAGGGCCATCCTGCTGGATGAGGCGGACACGTGCATGGCGGTGGGGGCGGAAAATATGAGCAACACCCCGCTGTTGATGAATGGACATTGCTGGGGATCCAGAATGGCCCCCCTTCTGGTCCAGGATTATCTCAATCCTATCACCTACCGTGAATACACCCCCCTGGGACGGGATGCCGGAGAGATTGCCATAGAGCACGGCATATCGCGGGAGGAGCAGGATACGTGGGCATTCGGGTCGCAGCAGAAGTGGGCCGCGGCCGACAAGGCGGGAAGGTTCGCGGATGAGTTGATGACCGTTGAGGTGCCGCAGAAAAGGGGGGATCCCGTTATCTTTGAGAGGGATGAATTTCCCAAGCCCACCACAACGCTGGAGGGTCTTGCAAAATTAAAGACGATATACGGGAGTCCGACCGTCACCGCCGGTAATGCCCCGGGTCTGGATGCGGGCGCCGCTGCTATGATCATCATGAGAAGGTCCAAGGCGGAAGAGATGGGGATCACGCCGCTGGCAACGATTGTTTCCGTGGCAAGCGGGGCGAGCGAACCACGGACGATGGCGGAGCTTCCCGCGAAGGTCATACGGAAGGCCCTGGACAGGGCTCAACTGACTATCGATGATATGGATGTCATTGAAATCAAAGAGGCATTCGCCGCGGTGACCCTGGTTTCGACCAAGATACTGGTTGGCGGGGACGAGACAAAGTGGCGCGCTCTTCTCGAAAAGACCAACCCCAACGGGGGTGCCATCGCGATCGGCCATCCCGTTGGAGCAAGCGGGGCACGTATATTGATGACCATGATGTACGAACTGAGACGGCGGGGCGGCGGCTACGGTGCCGCCGGTATCTGCGGAGGTCTGGCCCAGGGCGACTGCGTTATCATTAAGGTGGATTAGTGGTTCTTTCCGTCTTGTTATAAGAGAGGCTGGTTTTGGCCCGGTAGCCGGTCCCGTACATCAACTGAGGCGGCCGGGCAATAATCCTTCGCCGGGATTTCTGAGAATTCGGGGGAGGGGACACGATACCAGATTATGCGTATGGCGGCTCCTCCCCATGCATGACCTTAAAAACAGAGAACAGACAGGCTGCCTAATGGCATCCTTTATAGGGATGCTGTAACCTTCCGTTACGGGTTCCTCTTTTTGTCGATGAACTGCTGAAGTTTTTTCAAATTCCTCTCCCTTCTGATGACCGGCGTACTGTCTTCGGCATAGACATTGAGACTCCCTTCGAACGTTGCTTTCTTGGGATTGGTATAGATAACGCCGAGCGGAAATTTTGTCGAATCTACGGCCTTTTCAAATGCCCGTACCCTGTCGCCCGGGTTATATGAATCTTCGAGATAGTAAGTGTGATCCTTGAACCACTTGTACGTGTTGGTTTTGTTGAACGAGACGCAGGGCTGGAATATGTCGACCAGGGCGTACCCCCTGTGGGAGAGCGCCTTCTTGATCATCTCCTTTGTCATATCGATATCATCGATAAAGGCCCGCGCGACGAATGACGCGTCGAGCGCCACGGCGACGGCGATCGGATTGAACGGTTCGAGGGTGACGCCGCTGACCTGGACCGGCGTTACAAAACCCCGCTGGCTTGTCGGCGACGCCTGGCCCTTCGTCAGGCCGTACACCATGTTGTTGTGGACGATATTGGTGATGTCCGGATTCCTGCGGATCGTGGCGAGAAAATGGTTTCCGCCCTCGCCGTACATGTCGCCGTCACCGCTCTCGGCGATGACGACAAGCCGGGGATTGGCGGCCTTGATAGCCACCGCCGCGGGGAGCGCCCTTCCGTGAAGACCGTTGAAGGCATTGCATTTCATGTAATGGGGTATCTTCGCCGCCTGCCCGATGCCTGAAACCATGACCAGGCTTTCGGGTGCGATCTCCATCTCGGCGAGGGCATTCTCCAGGGCTTTGAGAATGCCGAAGTTGCCGCAGCCGGGACACCAGGCCATATCTATATCACCCATGCTATAAGACCGTATATCCATCAGAACCCCCCTTTCTATAGAACCTCGCGTAGCCTGCCCTCGAGTTCCTCCACCGAGAAGGCAAGACCGCTGTACTTGGTAATCTTCGTTTCGATATCAATACCGGCGTGTATCTTGAGTATCCGCGAGAATTGCGATGTCGCGTTGCCCTCGACGATCACCAGACGGTCCGCCTTGCTCAGTATTTTGGCCGTATCGGGATGCAGCGGATAGACCTGGCTGAAGTGAACGAGCGAGATATCGCTTCGCCCGATGCGCCTGACGGCCTCGCTCGCGATCGCCACAACGGAGCCCCAGCAGACGATCATGGTCGTACCCTTGGTCTTGCCTGAAAGGGTGGGTGAAATCGCCTCCTGGGCCAGCAGGGCCCGTTTCCTGAGGCGTTTATCCACCATGCTGACCCTGATATCGTGATCTTCCGTCAGATGCCCTTCCTCGTCATGCTCATCGCTGTCGACAACCACCAGCCCCTTGCCGTTTCCCGGGATCCCCCGGGGAGAGACGCCGCTTTCGGTCAGGGCGTAGCGTTTGTACCCCTTTTCCGTCCGGACGACATGCTGTTCGATCTTGAAGGCCGACACATCGATCCTCGGTATATTGTAATAGGAATCGATGAAGTACTGATCGGTCAGGATAAAGACCGGCACCTGGTACTTATCCGCCAGGTTGAATGCCCCGGCCGTCAGCTCAAATGCCTCCTCAAGTGTCCCCGGAGCGAAGATGACACGCGGGAATTCCCCATGTCCCGCGTAGAGTGCCAGATCCAGATCGCCCTGTTCCGTTCTCGTCGGCAGGCCCGTTGCCGGACCCGGCCTCTGAGCCAGGTGAATCACCATGGGCGATTCCACGGCCCCTGCCAGGCTCAGACCCTCGGTCATGAGGGCGAATCCTCCCCCCGATGTCGTTACCATCCCCCTCGCCCCGGCATACCATGCGCCTATCGCCATGTTCATGGCCGCTATCTCGTCCTCCGCCTGCTCCGCGATGATGCCGAATTCTTTCGATTGCCGGGCGAGAAACGTCAAGACGGATGTCGAAGGGGTCATGGGATACGAAGAGATGAAATTGCAGCCACCGGCGATCGCCCCCATTCCCACGGCCTCTCCGCCGTTGATGATGATCTGGTCGGCGACCTCCAGATCTTTTCTGATGCCGATCGACACAGCCTTGGATCTTATCAGCTCGATGCCGATCTCATACCCGCATTTGACCGCGCGAATGTTGTGAGTTGTCACCGTTTTGCCCCCTTCAGAAAATCGTTCCTTCAGTTCGTCGATTATGCTTTCCTTGTCGATGTCAAAGAGCGCCGCAATCACCCCGGTTACTATGATATTGGCGTATATTGCCCCCCCGATCTCGGAGGCGATTTTCTGAAGGGGAATATCGATAATCGCGATATCCCCCCCCTCGCCGGCCTCCAGGAGCTTCTCCCTTTCCCCCAGGATAATGGTTTCGGGCGTGATCCTGTGCTTGACATGTTTCAGGGCCTCTCGGTTCAGGGGAAAGAGGATATCGATCCTGTCCAGACAGGCCCGGACCTTCCGTGATGAGACCCGCAGCTGCGTTGAATTACTCCCCCCGCGGACCCTCGACATGTACTCCTTGGTGGAGAAGAGGTTGTAGTCCGAATGCTTGAACGCATGCGTCAGGAGCTGTTCGACCGTCTGAACGCCTTGTCCCGCGGCACCGCACAGCACAATAGAGATGTCTTCCTTCTTTGCCGGATATTTTTTCATCGAAACACCTCAGTGGCAGTATGGTTGTTCCTTGAACAATGAACCAACGACTGTTAACCGCAAAGATACATCGAAAAAATATCAGTTCGAAGAGGCACGGCGGAGCGTCAACAAGAAAGCATGGGTGACATGATACCTGCTCCGCGAGAAAGGATTCACAAATAGAAGGTGGATTCTAACATATTGAGGTGAAATTATCTACATGTGGTAGCTTATACAAATAACGGAAAGCTGTACAGTTTTTTTACGGCAAGCCTGCACGAAACGCTCCTCCTCGGGCGGCCGCCATGTTTCAAAGGGGATATGTTTTAAAAATGCAGGGTGAAGTCGCCTGAGCACTTTCCACTGTCGATCATCAAACACTTTTTCACCGAAGGGTTTATATCATATTGTATTCCCAGGCTTTCAATCCAGCACTCAACCCTGTAGATAACACCACATTCGTACTCATTGATCACGCCCATGCCCTGCATCCCCTTGTATGCGAAGCATTCTTCCGGCTTAAATTCCCAACGCAACACGTTGTCTTTCGGGAAACTCATGGAGGCGTTCATGAAATCGGGTATGAAGAATTCAGTTACATTGGCGAGGAAGTCTTTAAACTCTTCGAAGGTATCGAGATGTTTCCCCTCAACACCGAGGAAATTTCTTACTCTGTTGACCTCAATCTCGGCCAGTGCCTTTATCGCCGCCTTGTTGATTCTGTTCGTCTTTTCGATCCCCAGTTCCTGCAGACACTCATAAAACCACAGCCCGTCATGTGTCATCCAGCACTTGTTCAATAAAGTAATCAGTTTTTCTTTTTCGGGTACCGCCATCTTTAATCCCTCCCCGTCAGATTGAGATACCAATACAGCAAAAACAATTTTGTTCTTATTTTACCCTATACCGTTGTGATGACCCCTGAAGGTATGAGAACCGACATTGCAGACCACAGGACAGGCCGGAGTCTGCGTAGAGCAAGTGGTAGATGGCAAGATGAAGTCAGATCAGATCGTCATGTATCCATAATATTTCCGAAAAGGCAAGAAGCAAAGCGGGACCCTCGCCCTTTATGAAAAGCGCCCGAGTGGTTACGGGAGCCCCGCACCGGGGATATCAACCTGAATGGTCTCGATTCGCCCGGCCCTGTCGCTCTTATAAAGGCTTGACGTCAGCACAAAGAGGGTCAGACGGGCGGTCCCCCCGAGCATACAGGCAAAGGGCGTATTCTCCAGTTCGAACCGGTGGGTTATTTCTCCCCCCTCACGAACACGGACCAACTTCGAGCGGGCATTGGGTGAGGCAACCCAGATGGCACCCTCGGCGTCGAGACAGATGCCGTCAGGGGTGACCCGGTCAAAGATTTCGGCACGCCGGCTCAGGAGACCCAGGTCGTCAAACTGCGCCCACATGCGTCGATGAGAGAGGGAGCCGTCGGATTCGATATCGAAGGCCGTAAGCCTTGCGGCCAGTGTCTCACCGACAATCAGTGTCTTCCCGTCGGGGGTAATAACGCTCCCGTTGGGGAAGGCCATGTCTCTGGCCACGACCCTCGCTTCGCCTGTCGGTGTAACGAGGACGATCTCGGCCGGTCTGTATGGCTGCTCGAACAGGAGGGAGCCGAAGTTTCCGATGTATGCCCTCCCGCTCTGGTCGACAACCATATCGTTGCAGTACGATGATGCCAGGCCGCTCAAGTCCGCAAATTCCGATAAGGTATTATCGTGGAGCCTCAGCAGGCGGCGATCCGCCATTGAGACAACCAGCAGACTCTGGTCCGGAAGCCAGCCAAGTCCCGAGGGCTGGCCCGGTACCTCGGCAATCACCTTGACGGTTCCCTCGAGATCGACGGTCATGATCTTTTTCATAACAAAATCCGAAAACCACAGTTTTCCATCGTGCCACCGCGGTCCCCCGGGGAATCCAAGCCCATCAATGAGCAGAGTCGTTTTTACCGTCACGCAGATGCCCTCCAATTAGTTGAAATACCTCGCATTATCATGGAAAAAGACAAAAATCCAGCTAGGATCACCGCTGTGGAGTGTTCCTCCTGCGCCAAGATGCTGACCGATGCGGTCAAGATTGAAGAAC
Source organism: uncultured Syntrophaceae bacterium (assembly GCA_964571315.1). GTDB lineage: Bacteria > Desulfobacterota > Syntrophia > Syntrophales > UBA2210 > UBA6078. The sequence continues at coordinate 3,901 of CAZNBR010000005.1, read as the reverse complement.
TGGACGACAGACTGGAGGTCCTGAGTATAGCTGAAATCGTTTTGCGGGCCCGGTAAAGGGCCAAAGCGGAGGGGCGGCGATTTACGTTCGAAGCAGACCTGTTGCCCAGTCGATCTGTTCATCGACCCATTGGAGGTTTTTCTTGATCAGCTCCGGTATGGGGAGTTCGTAGGGGCATCGCTCCATACACTCGCCGCATTCGGTGCAGCCCCTGGCCTGTTCAATGGCGAATTTGGGCCACCCTTCCTTGAGAATCCCCGGGCCTATCCGTTTGACCATCGATTTTATGCCGATGACATGCTGGATCGGGATCCCTTGTGGGCAGGGCTGGCAGTAGTCACAGCGGCGGCAGAACTGTTTGTCGAACTCGTTTTGAATCGCCATGATCTCTTCACGTTCCTTCCGACTCAGGGTCAGATCATCCAGAAAGACATTCCAGTTTTCATCGAACAGTTCCTTTGTTTCGACGCCGGGGATCACGACGGTTCCCTCAAGTGCCAGGTTGTATTTGATGGCCAGGCGGGGATTGTCGATAACGCCGCCGGAGAAGGCCTTCATAACGATGACGCCGATATTGCTTGCAAGGGCCTTGGGGATCACGTTTTCCTCTGCCTTTGGTTCAAGAAAGCTATAGCAGACCATGATGGTCTCGAAGAGGCCGTCGTCGATGACGCGATTCAGGACATCCAGACTGTGACTGGTTATCCCGATGTGTTCGATCAGACCCTCGTCGCGCGCCCTGAGCAGTCCCTCCAGGGCGCCCCCCCTTGACGTGATTTTCTTATAGGCATCGAAGTCCCTGATAAAATGGCACTGGTAGAGCTCGATCTTTTCCCGCTGAAGTTCTTTCAGACTTATCTCGACATCCTCCCGCACCTTGTCGGCGCTCTGCTGCTGGGACTTGGTGGCGAGGACGACATCCTTTCCGGTCTCCCGAAGGGCGATACCGATTCTTGTCTCGCTTGTCGTGTAGGCACGGGAGGTGTCGATAAAATCGACGCCTCTGCCGATTGCATGAATGACGGTCTCCACGGCTTCTTTTTCTGAGACGCGTTGAATCGGGATGCCGCCGAATCCGAGGCGCGTGACCTTGATTCCCGTTTTTCCGAGCGTAACTTGTCGTTTCATGGTTCTCTTCATTAGCCTTTCTTCCGCCCGTCGGCGGATATTAGTGAAGAAGATCTGTAAGGGTCTCTTGCATGGTTGGAAATCGAAAGATAAAACTTTGATCTAAAAGCCGTTTCGGGTATACCCGCTGTCCCTTCAGGATAACGCTCCCGAATTCGCCCAGTATCCACCGTATGGTAAAGGCGGGGAGGGCGGGCACAAAGGTCGGTTTATCCAGAACCTTCCCGATCATCCGTGTCATCTCCCGGTTCCGGACAGGATGAGGGGCCGTGCAATTGATGGGCCCTTCAAGGTCTGTGTGCTCAAGGACGAATTGAAATACGTTGGCAAGATCAAGTTCATGAATCCATGAAAACCACTGCCTGCCGCTTCCGAGCGGCGCCCCCATCCAGAAACGGAAGGGTGAAATCATTTGTGCCAGGGCGCCCCCCTTTCTGCCCATCACAATGCCGAAACGGCAGAGGGCCACCCGGACGCCGTGGCTTCGTGCCTCCAGGGCCGCCGATTCCCAGTCGGCGGCGAGCGTCGCCAGAAAATCCGTTCCCGGCGGATCCTTCTCTTCGAGGACCTCGTCTTCGTGAAACCCGTAGTAACCCACGGCCGATGTGCTGATAAGGTGCGTTTCCTTCCCATTACGCGGCGCCATGGCATCGACGAGATGGCGGGTCGTCAGCAGCCTGCTCTCCCGAAGTGTGCGTTTGTAATCATCGGTCCACCGGGCAAAGATGGAGGCGCCGGCAAGGTTGATGACGGCGTCATGATCCGCGACCCTATTCTGCCACGGCCCTTCCCGTGTGGGGTCTCCTTCAAGAAACGATGCGCCTTCAGGGAGACCCCGCCCCTTCTTGATCGACCGCGTCAGGATTGTTACCTGGTGGCCGTGACCGGTCAGCTTCCCGGTGAGCGTGCTTCCCACAAAACCAGAACCGCCGGTGACAAAGACCTTCATTATCCGTCCCCTTTATGGTGTTGTAGAAGTATGGCACTATGCAATTTCAGATGGTTTCGGCCGTACTGTCCAGAAATTCCGGTTTCTTCTTCGACAGGAAAGCCGATATTCCATAAAAACACTCACCTGTTGCGATCAGTGAAATGGCCTTCTCCATCTCCAATGCCAGTGCTTTCTCCAGGGAAGGGTTGCTGGTCGAGCGAATCACTTCAAGGGCTGAACGCACGGCACAGGGTCCATTATCGGCAATCATTCGCGCCAGGTCAATCGATTTGGCAAGCGCTTTTCCCGGCAGGCTTATGCGATTAACCAGTCCACAAGATAGTGCCTCTTCGGCAGTGATCTTGCGGGCCGTCAGAATCATCTCTGCCGCATGTGCCGGACCGATCAGTCGGGGCAGGGCCGCGGCTCCCCCCCAGTCGGGCATGAGCCCCAGACACACCTCGGAAAAGCAGATGACGGCATCGGGGTCCATGACGCGCATATCGCATCGAACGGCGAGTTCCGCCCCTCCGCCGTAGGCACTGCCGTTCATTGCGGCGATAATCGGTATCGGCAAATCAAACAACCTGTCGACTACACTGCGAATCCGTCGTATTAATTTCTCAACGGGGGCCCGATCATGGGTCTTGATTACCTCGATGAGGTCTGCCACCTGGGGATTGTCCACGTTGACGTCAAAACCGGCGCTGAACGACGTATCGCCCGCGCCTGTAAGTATCACAACACGCGGAACATTCTCCTTCAATTGTGTAATCACCCTGTCAAATTCGGTCCACATGACCTCGTTGAACGCGTTTCGTCTCTCAGGCCGCTCGAACCGTACAATCGCGACATGATCCAGATATTCCAACGTAATACCGTAATCAGCCATTTCCGTATCAACTCCCGTCACCATGTCATTTTAGATTAATCCATCCAGTTCGTCAGCCACCGGTTCCTTGCAGGTCCTGCAACGTCGTGCCCCCCTGAAGAGCGGCTTGCCGCACGAAGGACAGTGGTACCGTTCACACTCCGCCCGGGCCCATTCAACACTGCCCTTTTCATCGCCATGCTCGGCTACGTTGGTCCGCCAGAGTGGGATCGTCCTCTCCATTACCCGTACGCCGGTCGCAAGGGGAAAATCTTTTATCATACGACAGGGCCATTCTTCGCATTGATGACATGAGTAGTATCTCTTTGATCTTACGCAGTCCCGTATTGTGCACGTCGTACAGAAGCTGTAGAGATTCTTCGGCGGATCGGACTGCATACATCCCAGACACTGTGTCTCTTCGGGTTTTGTTCCGTAGAGGTTTGCCATAACCGTCCTGAACTTCTCGTTTCCATCCCTCGTTGCGATGTAGACGCCGCATGCGCCGCAGTAAAGGCCGCACGGCGCCATCAGATCCCTGTTTCTGATTTCCTCTTCTGTCCATCCTTCCAATGGCACACCCCCTTATCTGATTATAAAGAATATTGGTTGCTGGTGATACCTCGCTGCTTGCGGCGGGGTATCACCAAAAGCATTGAACGCCCCAAGGGGCTGGGAATATAACCTTTGCGAGATTTAAGGATATTCCCTAAGGACCCTGGAACAGATCGAATGGATATTACCCGTGATCTTCACCGGAGGTTATTTCTTCCTGAGGGCTATCTTCAGGACGTCCATCATCTCATCGACAAAATGGAAGGTTATCTCCTTCCGTGTCTTTTCAGGGATATCCTCGATATCCTTCGAGTTCCACTTGGGGAGGATAATAGTCCTGATCCCCGCTCTATGGGCGGCGAGGACCTTTTCCTTGATCCCGCCTACGGGGAGGACAACCCCACGCAGCGTTATCT
>CAZNBR010000004.1:0-49956 GCA_964571315.1 uncultured Syntrophaceae bacterium | reverse complement strand
CAATCAGGAGTTGAATACCCGGAACTCCGCCAGGAAAGGCCGGGATGAAGTCGGACTTGAACTTACAGAAATCTTGAAGAGACTGGAGGACCGGCAAACCCTCCTGCTGGAGGACATCAGATCCCTTCTTCACTAATCCGACCCCCCGCCACCTCTCCCGTGAATCTGGTTGGGGACTGTCGTTCAGATTCAACCTCCCCCCATACCTTGATACCACTCGAAAGGTTTTACAGGGCGACACTGCGGCCGATTGTGATTCAATGCCCCGCATGCCTTCATCAAGTACCCCCCACCCGACCGACAGCCAACCACACCTGAACACCTCTTTTCCGATATGCGCCGCGTGAGGACCATATTTTAAACTGCCGGCATATTTTAGCCCCCCGTCACACCCGCATACCAAGCCCTCATCCGATTGGCAGCCTCCCCTATCGAAAAAAACACTTTTTGAACGATTTTCTCTCCGCGGTCACCATCCGAGCGGGAAATCTGCGTTTAAAGTGCCGAAAACACTTAAAAATACTACTTTAGTAGTATTTACAATGGGTTCTGAATCTGGGACAACAGGAGCCAAGATATGGATACGAACCGACAGACGGCGAAAGAAACTAACAATACGTTAATAGGGGGGAATTTAAAAATGAAAAAGTTATTATTATTTTTATGTTCGATGCTGTTGGTTTTAAGTATGTCCGGGATGGCCGGAGCCACGACTTATAACTATTCGACTACTGGATTGAATTATTTAGACGGTTATAATTGGTACACGTGGGGTATCGATATGACCATACCGGAAGGCGAAACCATCCAGAGCGCCTCATTAACCTTTACGGGTATCAATGCTCCTTTACCCCAGGATATCTTATACGGTGATCTCCTCGGTGAGGCGATGTCCGGTGTGAGTTCAGAAGGGGGCAGCGATTGGGGTGATCATTTCTTCCTGCACGAGTCGGGCACTCCTTTATTTGTTTATCAAGATGCCGACATCTATAACCCAGAGAATTTTATTTATACATTCGGAATCGGCAGTGACGAGCTTATCGCACTGAACAATTATGCCGGTGACGGGAACTTCGGATTCGGATTTGATCCCGATTGTTGGTTTACAAGCACAAGCGTAACGTTCAATGCCACGTCATCAGGGGCGCCGGTCCCCGAGCCGACCACCATGCTGCTCCTCGGGTGCGGTCTGGCGGGTCTGGGATTTGTGAGAAAGAAAAGGCTGAAAAAATAAGTATTCACATTTGATTTAAACGCCCACCGGTCTTCCGTCGGTGGGCGTTTTTTATTGCGCCCCGTATCGGTTCCGGCACTCTTTCCTGCCGGCCAGGATTCCTTCGCTTTCATTTCCCAAAGCACCGAACAGCGATATCAACCCTGGTTTTCCTTTGCCTGTTTCTTTTCCTTCTTCTTCTCCATCTTCTGTTCCAGTTTCTGCTGGCGTTTGCTCATCTCAGCAGACTCTTCCTCGGACTTTGCCTTCTTGTCCTTCTCCTCCTTGGGAAGCGCCATCTTCTCGGCCTTGATCCTCGCCATCTCTGCAACCTTGCCCTGCTTTTTGTCTATAACGGCAAGCCTGCCCCCAATCTTTCGTATCTCGGCCCGTATCTTCTTGACAGAGACATCCTTCGCTATCGTTCCCCGATCGAGGCCACACTCATTCAGAACCTCCAGACGACGGCTCAATACGCCTTCCCAGTAAGCCTTCTGGGTGTCCCTTGCAATCTTATCTTTAGAAGCCATACATTCCTCCCTGTTATAAGCTCTTTCTCGTAGTATTCCTTTTTCTAAACAGCAAAAGAGAGGCTAATCTGCCACAGACAGCCAGCCAAAGTCAACAGGAGAAACATATCCCAAAGCCGGCTCTCCCCTTTTTCAGGACACACGATCTCTCTCCTGCCCGCACGGGTGGTTATGGGGAACCATCAGTCTGCCGCCGAATCTCTTTCCCGGAGACCCTCTCACAACACCACATCTGTAAAAACAACAAGAAAATCCTTGCTATAATATTCCCCATCCCATAAAATCGGGCGCGACATGTCAAGAGGTGCAAAGGTGATACTTTCGCACAGGGCGCCAAAATCACCGGTATCGATTCTGGATTTTCTCATCCCGGGGACAGCGAGGGCTGTTACCAAACCGGGACAAGACAACGTAATCTGATTACCAGACTGGGCTACTATGAAAAAGATCAGAATATTACTTGCGGAAGACAACGATCTCAGCAGAAAAAATCTGGCGGAGCTCTTGTCCCAAGAAGACTATGAGGTGAAAGCGTTCAGAGATGGCAGGGAGGCGATGGATGCCTTTCCCTGTGACAAATACGATCTGGTCATAACAGACATGAAAATGCCTCGCGTCGATGGTCTGCAACTGCTCAAGTTCATAAAAGAGATCAATCCTGAAAATATCGTCATCATGATCACGGGTCATGCCACCGTCGACAGTGCCGTTGATGCCATGAGAATGGGGGCCTTTGATTATATAACAAAACCCTTAAAGATGGATCTTGTCGGTCTGACCGTGAGAAGGGCGCTGTCCCACGCAAAACTGAGGGATGAAAACATCGTACTGAGGGGCCACCTGGAGAAGAAATATAACTTCGGAAAGATCGTATCTTACAGCGACGGCATGAAGAACGTTGTTGAAAAGATTAAGAAGGTGGCCGCATCGGACAGCACCGTTGCCATCTATGGCGAAAGCGGGACCGGCAAGGAACTGGTGGCCCAGGCGCTGCATTTCAACAGTGACAGGAAAAACGGTCCCCTTGTTACCGTAAACTGCGGGGCGATTCCCGAAGAGCTTCTCGAAAGCGAACTGTTTGGCCATGAAAAAGGTGCCTTTACCGGAGCGATACGGGGCAGAACGGGGCGGTTCGAATTGGCCCACGGGGGGACGATCTTTCTCGATGAGATCGGCGACATGAGCCCTTCATTGCAGGTAAAGGTGCTGCGGGTGATACAGGAGAAGCAGTTCGAAAGAATCGGAGGCATGAAGACCATCGATGTGGACGTACGAATTATTACCGCAACAAACCAGGATCTGGAAAAGGCCGTGGCGGAAAAAAAATTCAGGGAGGACCTCTTTTACCGCATCAATGTGATCCCTGTCCATCTTCCGCCCCTCAGAGAAAGAACGGTGGATATACCGGTCCTGACAAACCATTTCCTGAGGACCTTCAATAAGTTAAAAAAGAAGAACCTAGAGAAACTGATGCCCGAAGCCATGGATTGTCTTATGAAGTATCACTGGCCGGGCAATGTGAGGGAACTGCAGAACCTGACCGAGATGCTTGTTGTCATGAAGGAATACGGATCGGTAGGGGTGGAGGATCTACCTGATAAAATAAGACTGAATTCAGGGGGGGCTGAAGGAATTACAAGCGACATTAAAATCCCCGACAGCGGTCTGGATCTGAATGAAACAATCTGTCGGTTTGAAAAAGATCTGCTCCGGAAGGCCCTGCAGGAATCGGGCGGGATAAAAAACAGGGCGGCGAAGTTGTTGAAACTGAACAGGACAACCCTTGTAGAGAAGTTAAAGAGATATCACCTCGTGTAACGGCCTATCTTCCATCCAGGGCCTCTTTTACCTTCTTCACCATATCGACCAATCGATACGGTTTACCGATAAAACCGGCGGCGCCGGCTTCAAGCATCTCTTCTACCCTCCTGCCGGTAGAATACCCGGTGGTGATAATGACCTTTATCGCGGGATCGGTCTTTATAAGCTCCTCGAAACACCGGTACCCTCCCATACCCGGCATTCCGATATCCAGAATTACAAGATCAATCCGGTCTCTTTCCCTCTCATAGATCTCAATGGCGTCCTCTCCGTTTCCCGCCGTCATAGTCGTATACCCATACTGACCCAGTATATCACACGCTATGTCAAGGATGGGTTCCTCGTCATCGACTACAAGAATGGTCTCGTTGCCGCCACGCACCGCGGCAACTCTTTCATGTTCTGCCGGCTGTTCCTCCCTCTTCTCAACACCCTCTAATGCCGGAAAATAGACGTTGAAGACGGTCCCCTGATCCGGTTCAGTGGAACAGGTTATATACCCGCTATAATCTTTTATAATACCATACACGATGGCAAGACCGAGCCCGGTTCCTCTCCTGCTGATCTCTCTCGTCGTGTAAAATGGCTCAAATATGTGCTCCAGCGTCTCCCTGTCCATGCCGCACCCGTTATCAGAAACGGTCAGCAATACATACCTCCCGGGGACGGCACCTACATGATCCCTGCAGTACCACTCATCCAGGGCTGTGTTCTTCGTCTCAACGACAAGTCTGCCACCGTCAGGCATGGCGTCGCTGGCATTGACCACAAGATTCATTATGACCACCTCAAGCTGTGCCTGATCCACATTGATTCGCTTGAGATCTTCGGACAGATGCGTTTCGATGGATATCATCCGAGGGATCATTCTCATAAGGGGCCTCATGATCCTGGTAACTTCCCGATTCAGATCCAGCGGCCTAACCTTTTTCTCCGCCTTACGGCTAAAGATCAGAAGCTGCCCGATAAGTTTGGTTGCCACCTGGATCAGCCCCTCAATCTGGTTGAGATACTCACGGTCGGGATCATCCTGTGGCTTTCGGATCAAAAGGAGTTGGGTATACCCAGAAATACCCTGGAGGACATTATTGAAATCGTGTGCGACACCCCCCGCCAGAGTTCCGATGGCCTCCATCTTCTGGGCATGGATGATCTGTGCATCGAGCTTTTTCCGCTCGGTGATATCCTGTCCCGAAGCAACGGTGACGACCGGTGCCCCGTCTTCTCCGCCGTAGATGGCCGAAGTGTTCCATAGCCCCACGCGCACGCCGCCATCCTTGTGCAGAATCGGGATCTCCACCACCCCCCCCCGTGATGCGCTTTCGATCTTTTGCAGAGAATCGGAACGGTTCTCTGCAGGAAACAGTGCCTCCAGGGGTTGACCGACGATCTCCGACTCGGCGTGACCGCTCATCCTGACAGAGGCCTCGTTGAAGATGACAACCCTCTGTTCCTTATTCCAGGCAACAATGGGCGCGTTGATATGCCTGAATACGTCATTCAGGTAATTGCTGGCCTGAAGTTTCCTTTCCACCTGCTCCCCTTTAACAAGCTTCTTCTCCATGATTCCCCCATTTTTTGGTATGAATCGCTACTGGTTGGATTATTCATTGAGGATCCTTCTTCACTGTTTCTGCTGTTTCGGATCGCTTATACACACATCCACCACAAAAGGTCCATCCTCCGTCTCAAAAGGAATAATAAGACTTGGCCCTCCCAGAACATGTTTGATCGAGTGGCTTTTGCCCGCAATAACCGTAGGGATTGCAGCCGAGATAGTCAAGCCGATCGCCTCCAGTTCCTTTCTGGATACGCCTGAAACCATGTTGGTGATCTCGCCCACGGCATCCGTGATATCACCATTGACCTCCGTTATCTCCTCCCCCAGCATATTCGACACAATCTTCAGTATAGCCCCCTCGGAGAAACTCAGGGCCATTGAACCGACTATCGATCCGGTAAGGCCCATTATCCCAGAAACATCCCCGCTGGCCACGCTGTCTTTCTTAAGGTATGGCTCGCCCGGTTTAGGTTCGACAGAAGACATCGTCTTCAAAACTTTCATCGTCCCCGTCAGGAAGGGATTTATAAATCTGGCATCCATGTCTTCCTCCTAGGGCTTCTTCAAGATCTTCTCGATCTTTTCATTCAGAACCTCAGAGGTAAAAGGTTTTACGATATAGTCACTGACGCCGGCCTTCACCGCCAGTAAAACGTTCTCCTTGAGGGCTTCCGCCGTCACCATCAGAAACGACAAACCCGAGAGTTCAGCGTCCGCCCTGACAGCCTTCAGAAACTCAAGCCCATCCATATTCGGCATATTCCAGTCAGAGATGATAAACTCTACCTTTACTGATTTCAGAACCTTCAGGGCCTCTGCACCATCTTCGGCCTCAACGATATTATTATACCCGGCCTGTTTCAAGAGGTTTTTGATGACCTTCCTCATCGTGGCAAAATCATCAACCACCAGTATTCTTATGCTTTTATCAATACTCATGACCATACTCCTATCATTTTCTACCCCTCACATCTCACTCAATTCGAACAAACCTTCGGGATCCATTATCAATCCTACACTGCCATCCCCCATGATAGCGCCGCCGGAAACCCCCCGGACTCCTTTCAGCCCTTCACCGAGACTCTTGATCACCACTTCCTCCTCACCAATAATTTCATCCACCAGAATACACTTTGCCCTGTTCTCACCTTCAATCACCACCGCTAAAGCCTCCCAGGGATTTTTATGCTCAGGTTCTATATGTAAAAGATCATACAACCTCACCAACGGCATGATATTCCCCATCACATTGATCGTCTCACCCTTGCCGGCTATTTTGTTGCATGATTTTCGCTCGGGACGCAGTAGCTGCCTGATCGCAACCATAGGAATAATATACTTTTCATTCCCCACACGCACAATCATCCCGTTGATAATGGCCATGGTGAGAGGGAACCTGGTGATAAACGTGGAACCCTCATCGGGCACACTATTAATTTCTATCTTCCCCCTCAGTTTTTCCACGGACTGTTTCACGACATCCATCCCGACTCCCCTGCCCGAAACATCCGTCACCTCTCTGGCAGTTGAAAGACCGGGGTGAAAGATAAGCCGCCAAATATCCTGATCCGAAAGGGTATGCGCCCCGTCAACAACACCATTCTCAACGGCCTTTTTCAGTATCCTGTCCGTATCGAGGCCTCTGCCGTCATCCGATATCTCAATGACGATGTTCTCGCCCCTGTGGTACGCCCGGAGCCGTATCGTGCCTCTCTCGGGCTTTCCCTGTTTTACCCGTTCTTCCGGAGGCCCTATCCCGTGATCGACGGCGTTGCGTATCATGTGGACAAGGGGATTATATATTTCATCCACCATATTCCTGTCTATCTCAGTATCTTCACCCTCCATGACAACACCAATCGATTTCCCCGTATTCCTGGATAGATCCCTTACCAGACGGGACATCCTCTGAAAGGTCTGCTTGATCGGAACCATCCTCAAGCCGGTGGACGTCTTCTGTATCTCTGATGTAATGCTGGACAGCTGGACAATGCTCTTGGCCAGTTCACTGTCGCCATTCGACTGAACAATCTGGTTCTGCCTGATTATAGACTGTGCGATAACCAGCTCGCCGACCATATCAATGAGATCGTCCAGCTTTCTGATGTCAACCCGTACCGCGCCGGTATCCATGGTCTGGGTCGCCTGCTTTCTCAGGGCCTGCGATACCTGTTTGGGAGTGACCTTACCTTTAGCAATCAGTGTCTCTCCTATCTTCTTTGGTGGGTCCGTCTGCTCTGCAATCTTAAGCCCTTCTTCCAGGACCGCCCCTGTTAGCGAGCCTTCTTCGACCAGTATCTCCCCCACCTTCTTTCTTTCCTGGATATCTGCCCTCCCCTCTTCGACACCGTGTATCCGCTCCCTCAAGGCAGGCAGATCAACCTCCAGCGACTGGGCCGGTTTGTCTTCAAGACCATCTCTCAATTGAATGATCATCGCCTTCAGGGCATCGGCTCCGTCAAGGATCACATCTATAAGCCCGGAAGTTACCCGCAATTCGTCATTCCGTACCCTGTCCAGAAGGGTTTCCAGGCTGTGGGCAAGTTCACGGATCTGATCCAGGTTCAGAAAACTTGCCACCCCTTTTATCGAGTGAAACGGCCTGAAGATGATATTAATATATTCCTTGTTCCCGGTATCCTGCTCCAGATTCAATATATTCACTTCGATCTCATCAATATACTCGAGACCTTCAACAATAAAATCCCTTATCAGAGATTCATCCCCTATCCGCACTGTCTCAGAAGGCCGGGGTTCTTCCGCGGGAACCTCTGCCGCGTCTTTGAACGCCTGATCGCCCGTAAGCGAGGCGATCAACTCCGCGAAAGTCTCGATGTCCCCCTCATAACTGCCTGTATTTTTAATACTTTCTCCAATTTTCTGCATCAGGGTAATCCCTTTTTCAAGGGCACTGAACCCCGCTTTTTTATCATCAATGCAATCAAGGACAGTCTTTTCTAAAAGAGAACTCAGACCCCCGGCAACGCGCTTCACCTGAAAGACCTTCCGGCTGTCTGCTTCCTTTATCAACTCATCAAACGTATTCAGGAGCTTCCCCGCGGTGGGCACATCGATCTCTTTGCCGTCGATGAGCAAGAAATCGGAAGCCAAACTGTTAATCAAAGCCATCAAAGAATCATCCTCTTTCATACGTTACACCATCCTTACTATTTCTTCAGCCATTTGATCCAATGATACTATCGTATCCACAGCCCCTAATTTTATGGCCTCCTTCGGCATTCCAAAGACGACACACGATCTCTCATCTTGGGCAGCCGTTTTCGCGCCAGCCCGTTTCATCTCCAAAAGCCCTTCTGCGCCATCCGAGCCCATCCCGGTAAGGATAACACCGATCGAATTCGGCCCCGCATACTGAGCGGTTGACTTAAACAATATATCAACTGAGGGGCGTTGATGGTGAATCATTGGGCCATCTTTGACCTCAACATAATACCTGGCTCCGCTCCTCCTCAAAATCATGTGATAATTACCGGGCGCAATCAAGGCAGTCCCGGGATTTACGGAATCGTTATTCCGGGCCTCCTTCACCGTAATCTGACAAAGACCATCCAGCCTCTCCGCAAAGGCCGTTGTAAACCTGGCCGGCATGTGCTGCACCACCAGTATCCCCGGTGAATTCGGCGGCATCCTGGTCAGAACAGCCTTTAATGCCTCCGTTCCACCCGTAGAAGCACCGATGGCAATAATCTTGTTAGAGGTCTTTGCAAGGACTCTCAACGGTTCAGGCCGTGCGGGTGCGGATCTCTCAGCCGAATCTTTCCTTAGTATCCTTACCCTCGACGCGGCCATGATCTTCTCCGCCAGCTGGGGAATCATATCCCCGACGGTATAGCCCCCCCCGGGTTTTCCAATAACCTCTACCGCCCCGATATCCATCGCCTCCAGCGTCAAAACCCCCCCGCTTGGTGTCAGAGAGCTCACGATGATCACCGGCAGAGGGAAATACCTCATCAGCTTCTTGAGAAAGGATATCCCGTCCATTCTCGGCATCTCGATATCCAGGGTTATGACATCCGGCTTCAGCATGACGATCTTGTCCCTGGCAATGAAGGGATCCGGGGCAGTCCCCACTATCTCGATATCGGGGAATTTTGAAAGTTCCTCGGAAAATACCTTCCTCACGATAGCGGAGTCATCAACAATTAATACTCTTATTTTTCGCAATATTACGTTCTCCCATCAGGGGATTCGGTTTGGAGTCGACACCATTTGTTTCACGTGTTTTCGACCTGTCATTCCGAGCCAGCCCCGGAACCTTGGCTATTCCCTGCCATTTGTGTAAGGATACCAGTCCTCCCGGCGAAGGTTCTTCGCTTTAAAGACAATGACTTCATTGCTGAAGGTGTTGTAAACAAGCTTTCGGCCCACATCGCCGCCCACATCTTCTGAAACAATCCTGATTCTGAATCTTTCCAGGACGCTTCTGGCGATCCTGACATTTTCCTTTGCCACTTCCCTGCATTCAGTAGATTGCTGCAATGATGCCCCCCCAAATATCTGTGCACTGATATTCTTTATGTTGGCCCTCTCCCTCAGAAACATCCGTATGAGATGGCTCACCGCCACATTTCCATAGCAGGCGGTGGCCTTTTTTTTGTCATCAATAAAAGGATACGAATAATTGGCCGCACCGCCGTATTTTCGACTGCGGTCCCACAGGGATACCATCACGCAGGAACCTATGGCCGTCGATATAATGGACGGCTCCCTGTTCAGGAATATATATCCGGGCTTCAGATAATACTCGTATAACCGAATATCTTTTTCTTTCATAAGAATCCTGCCCGCGCCCTGCACGATTTGAAGCCTTGCAGAGGGGCCCTCAGGGACTGATCTGCCGAATTTTCAATCAATCTCGATGATCACTCCAACCGTTTTACCATCCGAATCAAAATCCATCCTGCAGGCATTTTTCATCAACTCAAGATCTCCGAGCCGTTCCCTGAATATCGGCGCCGACAGATCAAATACCCGTGTACTGTCAAGGTTGCCGAGGAAATCTCCGCAGATCATATTGACAGCTTCCTTTGAGCAGTCTTCCATTCCCTGCGTGACAATCCCGTTCTCTTTCAGGGCCAGCATATTTTGAACCATGGTCTTCGCCATATCTCTGGAAAGTAACAGCCGTACCTCCCCGCTCATGGAGCCTTCAAACCGTATTGCAGCCTCCATATCATAGGTGATGTCTTCGTCATCCGGGGGTTCGAGAAAGAGAAAAAACATCTTCTCAAAGACCTCAGAAATCGAACGTCTCATTATCTCCTGTATCTTCTTCATACTCTCCTTCATCACTCACCCCTATGACCTTATAAAGAATTGTTCTGACCTCTTCGGGCAGAAACGGCTTCTTTATAAAACCCTTCACTCCCAGATCGAAGGCCTTGTGCACATGTCGTTCGCTGCTCTCCGTGCTTATGACTATGACGGGAATATTCCTGAGAAGATCATCCTCCTTCAACCTTTCCAATAGTTCAAACCCGTTCATCTCCGGCATATTGATGTCTGATATGATGACATCCACCCAATTTTCTGCCAGTGCCTCCAGCGCCTCTTTCCCGTTCCCCGCCTCGATGCATCGGTCCATCTTGAAACCCGAGATTGAGATAATCTTCTTTACGACGGCACGCATCGAGTTTGAATCATCCACTATCAGTACATTGAAAGACATAAGGACTCCTTACAATTCCCGCACAGTCCCGCTGGAGCTTTTCACAACAACCTTGCCGGTAAAAATATTCAGTTGAACGGTGCGGTGGTTATCCTTGCCGATGTCCTCACCATCTATCAGAACATTGTTTCTCCAGAATATCTTCCTCAAGGCGGTCATGTTTTTCTGGCCGATCATGAAGTGGCTAGAATCATGCAGTATATTGCCCCCTCCGGCAACTTTTACAATCATACGTTTCTTTACCGCCCCTAACCGGTAACAGGATTTGAAGAGGAGCGGTATCCCGGTATCGGCAAACATTGCCGGTTTTTCTCTGGCCTTGTTCAGATCGAGCGATGAATCCGGAAGCATAAAATGCAAAAGCCCTCCCACCTTTACCCACGGGTCATAAACGGCAACGCCAAGACAGGAGCCAAGGGCATAGGTAACCAGCACATCCTCGACATTCCCGCTCACCTTCACATCTGAAATTCCGACTACAATCAGGTTCATACAATCAACCTTGAAATTCACTTGCGATACACACTCGGCTCAATATACTGGAACTGATGCTTTAAACCCGTCAGACTTTCAGAATGCCCAACAAAGAAATAACCCCCTTTTCTTAAACAACCATAAAACCTTTCGATCAGGTTCTTTTGCGTTTCTTTATCAAAATATATCATAACGTTTCTGCAGAATATAACGTCAAAAATACTATTTACGGGCAACGTTTCCATAAGATTGAATCTCCTGAATTTCATAGTATCCCGGATCTCTTTTTTTACCCGATAGTACCCGCTCCACCGCCTCTGCCCGATCTGAAAGTATTTTCTCAGGAGCAGAGGGGGGATGTTCTTGACCTTCTCCTTCGGATATACACCCTCCGCGGCCGTTTTAAGCGCCTCGGTGGAGATATCGGTGGCCAGCATCCGGAGATCAATCTCCCTGCCATCCGCGATTTCCCTCACGGTAATGGCCAGCGAATAGGGCTCCTCTCCGGTAGAACATCCCGCGCTCCATATCCTCAGCCTCGGCACATGGAGCCCACTGCCTGATGCCGCTATCATCGCAGGCACCACCTCGCGAAGCTTGTGAAAATGGCTCTCTTCCCGGAAGAAACTGGTCAGGTTGGTAGAGATGGAATCGATCATCGCGATCAGTTCATCGATCCCCCCTTCGGCTGTCACATACCGATAATAGTCCGCGAAGGACCTGATCTTCCCCTTTCTCAGGCGTTTACCCAACCTCGCCTTGACCAGTTCCTTTTTGCCCGCATGCAGATTGATGCCGCACTGTTCATAAACAAGGTGGCTTATCTTTTCAAAATCAACATCCCTTAATTCATAGGTCATCTGCTTAAAAGTCCTTAAAATCAGATTCTTCCACAGGAATAACCTCTTCAGGTCTGACTTCCTGTGTGCCATGAGAGGGTGCCTCTTTGCTCCTGATTTCCTCTTCTGAACGAATCCCAAGGATCTTTCGAGATCCGGCAGCGGCACGAGTCGCTCCAGCAGTCACCCTTCTCTCTTCGGTTGCTTCATGACCCTTGCCGCTCATTTCTTTCAGGCTTCCATCAATCAGGGCCATTAAGTCTCCAACAACATCCTTCAGCCCTTCCGCCTGGACATTCATCTCTTGCGACGCAGAGGCACTCTCTTCGGCATTGGCCGCATTCTTCTGAGTCACCTTGTCCATCTCCGCAACGGCCCTGTTGATCTGTTCGATCCCCTGCGACTGCTCCTGTGATGCCGCCGCTATTTCACCCACCAGATCGCTCGTTTTAGCCACCATCTCGGCATTCTTTGTGAAGGCTTGATTGACCTCCGCATTAAGCTCGGTCCCTTCCCTGGCTGATTTTACCGTGATCCCTATGAGATCGCTTGTACTCTTCGCCGCCTCAGCGGATCGCATGGCAAGGGCCCTCACCTCCTCAGCAACCACTGCAAACCCCGCTCCGGCTTCTCCCGCGCGGGCCGCCTCTACAGCGGCATTCAAGGCCAACAGGTTGGTCTGAAAGGCTATCTCGTCGATAGTCTTGACAATCTTCTGGGTTTCTTCAGAATTTTTACTGATACCCCCCACGGCCCCGGTCATCTGTGCAAGTTTCCTCTTAACATCTTCAACGATCTTCCCCGTCTCCTTTATGAGGGTATCGGTCTGCCGGGCGTTGTCGGCGTTCTGTCTCGTCATGGATGCAAGCTCCTCCAGAGAGGACGACGTCTCCTCAATGGAGGATGCCTGCTCGCCTGCACCTTCGGCAAGCTGCTGACTTGAGTGCGAAATCTGATCCGAGGCATGGAAGACCTCGTTGGCCGTTCTGTTCAGGGATTCGATTATCCGATTGATCGGTTTTGTCAGGGAATTGGAAACGATGACTGCAAAGGGCACGATTACCAGGATACAGGCAAGACAGACAAGCGCCAGTATTTTGATCACCTGCCATGTGTTGGTCCATGCCACGGCCTTGGAGTAGACTGCCGCGATTGAGCCGACCGGGGCCGATCCGTCGTAAAGGGTCAAAATTCCCTGATAATAGCCGACGCCTTTCAGCCTCATCTCATTCAAGATTATTTTCTGTTCTTTCGGCCCCTTCTGTGCATCTCTTTCGGTATCCCTGTCCGACATGATCGACCGGTACTCATCAAAGGTGCCAATGCTCAAACCCTCCGTGGTAAAGATGTTTATTTCCATCCCGGCAAGACCGGACATCTTTTTCACAAAGGCCCGGTCCAACTTCTGGATCGCAACGACAAAGCCCGACGGCTTCTTTTCCAGCGCTTCGGTCGTCTTGTTGTACACCATTGTCACAACAGGTGCATAGGAGGTCAACGTGACATATGTACCGGCCTGCTTGCAGGTCACCCGTTCCTCTTCCGGAATTGCCTGATTAAACGCGGCATCCAGCCCCAAATCGTCAATACTATCCGACTTTTTCCAGAGATATTCCTCTTTTTCTTCGCTCCCCTTTACCATCTCGGTGAAAAAAGTGGGGCGGGGACTGCTTACATAATAGCCCAAGACGAACTGATTTCCCTCTCTCTGGTCAGCAAAGGCCAGCAATGTCCCCTTACGATCATAAACGGCTATCTTCCAGAGATTGCTTGTGATCCCCATTCGGCAGATGTCGGTGGCCATCTTCTCATAGGTACTTTTCGTCATCGCAAGGGACCCGTCATCGCCATCAGAATTCCCGAATTCCTGGATAAATCTAACCGCTGGCTCCATCTCACTCATGTTTGCCGTCTGTGAAGCAACGGAGAGGAGTTTGGTCTGCTTTTCCGAAAGATCGCTGGAGACGATATTGAGTGCTTTGCCCACAAGATCAAAAGACGCCTTCTCGTTCTGCCTGTTGATCAGATAAGAAAGAACAAGCGTAGAGGCCACCATGACGAAAACCACCATGGCCAATGATCCCATAATCAATTTACTTTTAAGGGTTATGTTCTCCATCCGCGATTCTTCCTTTCATATGATCCGAATTCTCATGCAAGAACCGATCAAGGCGTGTCCGACGCTGCCGTCACCCTCCCCCTCCGGCAAAAGGCCCTTCTCACATCTCACAGGAAGACTCTGCCGTATGCCTCCATCATCACGTCGTTTGAGACTTACAGGCTGCTTTTCTTTAAACCATTATCCCCCTTTATTCACCCTGCGATTTTGAAGAGCAGCTCTTCGCCTTTCTTTCCATATCCTTGACATCACCGTCTGTCTGACTATCCGCGCAAATCCGGCAACAACCATTGCCCCCGTGAGGCATACCCCTGTCACCAACAAGGTCTCGACAACCATGATCCTATTTCTCCTTGAACAGGGATTCGAGTTCCTGGACAGACAGCACCTTGCCGATATCGAGCAGGATCTTGACGTTTCCCTTGATCTTGGCCATCCCCAGGATGTACTCGGTATCAAGCTTTGTACCGAATGCCGGTGTATCCTCTATCTCGTCGGCACCGATATTCAGGACCTCGGAAACGGAATCGACCACGATGCCCATCATGAGCCCGTTTTGTGAGCTGTCCGCTATATCGACAACGATGATACAGGTCCGTTCGTCATATTCGATCGGTTCTATCTCGAATTTCAGGCGAAGATCGATGACGGGGATGACCTTTCCCCGAAGATTTATCACCCCCTTCACATACGCCGGCGTCCGGGGAACGGATGTAATCTTCATGATACCGATGATCTCCTTTACCTTGAGAATCTCCAGACCATACTCTTCACCACCAAGCTCAAAGGTGAGGTACTTCCCCTCCCTGCTTATCGAGGATACTGTATCTTTTGTCATCTCCATTGATTCGGCACACATAATCTACAACCTCCCTTTATTCCGGTTCACCGTCCTGTTGATTCTTTACTTCAGTAAACAGTGCTAAAAATCCTTAAAATCCCCTTCCTCCATAGGAATGACATCTTCAGGCCTGACCTCCCTTCCCTCATGGGAGGCGGCCTTCCTGCCTCTGTCTTTCCCCGCAGGAGACGGAAGGGCCTTCCGGACTTCGGGAGAAACCACGTTCTCCGCAGTCCTCCTTTCTCTGCCTGCCACATACCCTCTACTCCTTACCTCCTTGCCGTTCCTGCCGCCGCCGACCAGGGCGATCAGCTCTCCGACAATATCCTTCATGGCTTCTGCCTGGGCCCGCATCTCTTCAGACGCAGAGGCGCTCTCTTCGGCATGGGCCGCATTCTGCTGGGTGACCCTGTCCATCTCGGCCACGGCCTTGTTGATCTGATCGATTCCCCGGGCCTGTTCCTGGGATGCCGCGGCGATCTCGCCGACCAGATCGCTCGTCTTCCCCACTATCTCGGCATTTTTTTTGAAAGACTCGTTGACCTCCTCATTGAGCCGTGACCCCTTCTTGACAGAATTGACGGTGTTCCCTATCAGATCGCTCGTGCTCTTCGCCGCCTCGGCTGAACGCATGGCAAGAGCCCTCACCTCAGCGGCCACCACGGCAAACCCGGCCCCGTGCTCACCGGCACGTGCCGCCTCAACAGCCGCATTCAGTGCGAGAAGATTTGTCTGGAAGGCGATCTCATCGATCGTCTTGATAATCTTGGAGGTCTCCTCAGAGTTCTTACCGATATCACCCACGGCCCCGGTCATCTGTGCGAGTTTCTCACTGACATCATTCACTATCTGCCGTGCTTCGCTTGTCAGGATATCCGCCTGCTGGGCATTGTCGGCGTTCTGCTTCGTCATCGAAGCCAGTTCCTCGAGGGACGAGGATGTCTCCTCAAGCGATGACGCCTGCTCGCCAGCCGCCTCGGCAAGGGACTGACTGGCGGATGAAACCTGGCTGGAAGCGGCGGTAATCTGATCGGTCCCCTCGGTTATCCCGTCAGCAACCCTCCGAGTCCGGCCCACAATGCTCCGTATCGTAATAAATGAATACAGAACGGCGATCAAAAGTACCGCTCCTATAATGCTGGATATCCACACCAGTGAAGCCCGTGCCTGCCTCTGCAGTCTTTCGGCGCTCGTCCTGCCGAGTGCCGCGCAAATCTTTTCGATGCTCCCCTTATGCTCGCCCATGAGGACCTGATGCTCCGCCTGATTAATGACTTCCATATGATATTCAATGAGCGTGGATTCCAGGTCTTTCTCCACTTTTTTTATTGTGTCGCCAATCGCTCGCAGCTCATCGCTGTTCTCAATCTTGAAATACCAGTCCTCCACGACCTCTTTCGATTTCTCCAGATCGGCCGTTACCTTCTGCCAGGCTGATTCCAAGGGCCGATTGAAGTAGGTGCCCATGCCGGCCTCCAAAACCTCCTGTACTACACGCATCTCATCCACCAAATAATTGGCTTTTGTGTAGTGCCCGGCCAAATCCGCAAGAAGCTCGCTTGCCCTCTGGGCCGCCGCTATCCTTTTTGCCTCCGAGGCAACGTATTTATTGAGTGCATCTCTGTAACGGGTTATTTCTGTTCCGGCACTGCTGATCTTTTCCTTTTCTTCTTTATCAAGGGCCGAAGACTCTATAATCTCACGTATGAACTTTTGTCCCTTTTCTATCTGGACAAATGCCCGCCTCCCGGCCGCCTCCTGTTCCCCCCTGGCCTCGGCATAATTGTACAGAAGATATTGATCCGTCTCTTCCTTTACAGAAGCTACTATGTCCTTGATCACATTTGTATTCTTATAGAATTCCGTTACACTCAGAACGCGAGTCAAACCCCAATATCCCGTAATCCCAACGGCAATCGTCAGGACAGATAGTATGGCAAAGCCAAAACCGATTCTCTTCCCCAATGTCGCATTTCGAAACATTTCTGCCCCTTCAGGTCGAATTTGATTTTGAAAACTTTAGAAGATTCAGTCTGTCGCAAAGCCTTTTGCTGCTTCGGCTAACCGGCTGTCATGTGCGCCACCGCAAAGATCACGGATCGCCGGCCCTGAAAAACCGAATTCTCCCAGCAATCTTGCCACCTCGGATACGGGAATCTTGTGAGGCTTCCCTATCTTATATGCCCCGATCTTTCCTTCCTTCACCCACCTATAAATGGTAACCCGGTTCATACCGAACAATACGGCCACTTCCGAAGTAGAATAGAATAATTTTGACATCTAACCACCTTTTACACGTAAAAATTCCCTAGTGTCCGGGCAACTCAGAAATATGGAAATCAACTGCGTGTTACTGAATTCACTGGTTCCACTATTTGAAGAATGTAGAGTCGATACAGTAAAGAATTCAGTAACCCTATGTTATTAAATTGTTTTTAGTTGACCAATATATCGTCACCGGACAGGGGCAACAAAAAATTATGCAGTTCGCAACAATTTTATCGAACGCAACTATTGTGTTAATCGGCAGGAAATAAAAAAACTTTACAGATTATTTATGGCAGCGGGGAAAAACCCTGGAATGGATGGCCAAAACCCCGTATGGGAACAGTGCAAAAACGTTTCCCGATACCGGTAAATTTTTCCCATGAGAGGCGGAGGAAGTAAGGCAGGAAATCAGGAACTTACAAGGATATTCTTTCATAGTGCCGTTCAGCAGCTCCCGAAGGAACGGGATTAGCCTTTTCGGGACGAAGGGGTAAATAGCAGGTAGTATTCTTGCCATTATCTTTAGCCATGTACATCGCCCTGTCAGCCATGCATATCAACTCTTCAGGATCGCTCACATATTTAAAGTCACCATCATTAACGGTGCTTACGCCCAAACTTACCGATAGTGAAATCTCAGCATCTTCAAAGGAAAAGAGGTGCCCTGCGATCTCTTTCCTGATCCTTTCAGCAAAGGTAACAGCTTCATGGTCGTCCGTATCCGACATGAGAATCACAAATTCTTCACCCCCGAAACGAACCAGCGCATCTTCACTGCGGCACAGGCCCTCCAGAACAGAGGCTACCTCTTTGAGCAGTCTGTCGCCAATAATATGGCCATATGTGTCATTAATAGCTTTAAAGTCGTCCAGATCGATAAAGACCGAGGAAAGTGGAAACCCATGCCTTCGCGCCCGGGCAAATTCTTCTTTCAGCCGTACCTGTAAATATTTTTTGTTGTGGATCCCCGTCGTATCGTCAATAAAATTAAGATTTTTCAGTCTTTCTATTTCAGATTGAAGATTGAGGTTTTCAAGGAGCAGTTCCCTGTTCTTTTCAGCAATATCCCCACCAATCTTGAGCAGCCATTTCAAGAAGTAAGATTCCTTCCCAAACACCCCGGCTGAATATTTTAATTCCACCGTATTGTTCATAAAAGCACCCTTTCTTTTCAAGGTCCGTACCAAGAGTAAAAGCAATATTCATGCCATTTTCAAAATAGATTGGGACCGAAAAGGGAGACCGGTGGTGTGAATTGACTCAACGGTCTTAATGGCCTTCGTAAGGGCGCCTGTAACCGTCTCGCAGGAAACACCCCCATGCCGCTTTGCGGCACCGGCATGGAAGGCAGATTGCAGTATTTATATTTGGATATCGCTTGGCATGTAGAAAGAAATATCAAGATAGAGATTCCCCGGTCGGGCGGGTCCCCTCTTTACGGGGCCAGGGCGGCGGGAATCATCTTTCCCTTTTCACGCGCCTTTCCCTCGAAAACGGTTGTATTCTCCGCCAGAGAATACTGAACGGGATAATCCCCTTCAACAAGGACAACCTGTTTCGCCAGCATTTTTTCCGCGTTGACCACGATGGGGGCCCTCAGGTTTGCCGTCACCTTGAACGGGTCGGAGCGAATCGTTACAACAGACAGGACAACCACATCCTCCGGCCCGGGCGATGCTATTTCGAGTACTTTCACTTCGCCGTCTGAGATAACCGGTTCGTAATCCGGTTTTACGACAAAGGAATGGATAACAACAAAGGCAATTGAACCATCATCAACGGACTGAAACCACATAAAGGGGGTCTCCTTGTCCTGCGTGAGGAGCACATACCGTTTCAAATGCTCAAATCCCAGCATTCCCCCTTTCATCTGAATAACTCTGGATTCATCAATAGATATATCTCCAAAGCGGGTGGTAGAAATCTTCACTCAACTTCCTCCTTCGGATTTTTCAGCATCTTCCATACATGGGGCAGGCCCCCGCCGATTGAATCATCGCTCCCTGCCTCTGCCGCCAAGATATTCTGTTCCCTGATTATCTGGTAAACCTCCTCGCGATGAACGGTTATATCCGAGGGGGCATTTATTCCAACCCTTATCTGCCTTCCCTTTATATCCAGAATGGTAACCTCGATTTCATTACCGATTCTTATTGTTTCGCCCAACTTCCGTGTCAGGATCAGCATATGATGGTCTCGCGAAAAGTGTCACCGCATGAGATCATATTGAGGGGGGCTCACGCGCAATTATATGGTACCGGATTCCCGTCTCCGTAAGGATAACTTTGTGTTTTGATTTTTTACAAAGCCACCGCCGGTTCATTTATCGAAGAAAATTGAGTATTGTTAAATTTCCTATCTTTGACGCCACATTGTACGATGCCTGTAATGTGAGCTCCTTCATGGAAAGTTTGGTAATTATTTCAGATATATCCGCATCCTCCACCCCGGAAATCAACCCGGTTAGATTCAGTTCCATATCGGCCATATTGCCTTGCGCGATCTCCAGCCGGTTCGCCCTGGTGCCGCACCTGGAAATATTTTTCGATATCTGATCGGATGCCGCCTTGAGATCGTCTATGAGGGCCATGATGCCGTTCTGATCGTTGTTCTCCAGCGCATCCTTCAGTGAGGTGAGAACATCAAATATTTCGACATTTCCTGCCCCCTTGTCCGTAAAGGCCGCTTCACCGGAAATGGAGTATGCGAAGGGTGCCCCTTCGCCGATATTCATGGACAGTTCACCGCCGTTGCCGTTGTAATGTCCCGCGGCAAAGGCATTGACGTAAAAGATGTCACCCGCGGCCAACTCAGGATCAGCGGCACCAGTATCATCAAAGGTCAAGATTATGCCGTCACCTATGTCGCCGGTAGCGACCGAACCGCCAGCCGGCAAGTCGAAGGTTTGTCCCGTTGCTACCCAGCTTGCCCCTCCGTCAGCGGACACACTATACGTTGCCGTCCTGGCGCCCCCATCCCAGCCGGTAATCTTCACCACATAGGTTTTGTTCACATCACCTGTATATGTGCCGCTGGATGTCACGGTTCCGTCAAATGTATTTCCACCGGCAGCTGCAGCCGTTCCTATCTCTGTGGCACTTCTTTCGGAAGATGAAAAAGGTGCTTCTCCCGTTTTCGTGCCCGCAAAGAGGTATCTCTCATCATACTTTGAATTGGCAAGGGTAAGCATTTCATTTATGAGCTGCTGTACCGTCTCCGCCTCCGAGTTTCGAGCCTCGGCAGACGATGTCGCCGTTGACTGGGCAATAGCCACCTCCCTGGCCTTGACCAGAAGGTCCCCCGCGGACGACAGTTTTGATTCCGTGATCGTGAGCCATGATTCACCACGATCGATATTCCGGCTGTACTGTTCAACAGACGCCTTGGATTCTCGCAAGTTCAGCACCCTGCTCGCGCCGATGGGATCATCCGACGGCCGATTGATCTCCTTGAGTGACGTGATTTTTTCCACCAGTTTATTATAACTATCCTGGGTCCTGAACATATTATCGACTATTGTATTAAACTTTATGTTTTCAGTTACACGCATTACCATACAATAGCACCCCCTCTTCCCACACTCATCCGACCAGGCTCATCAGGGTATCTGTCAGTTCCTCAGCGGCGACGAAGAGTTTGGCTGATGCATTATAGCCGGTCTGATACCTGATAAGGTTCATCATCTCTTCATCAATTGACACCCCTGAAATCGCCTCCCGTTTGTTCGTCAACTGGGTCATGAGATCCGTATGATGATCGAAGCTCCTGTTCACGTAAGCAACATCCTGACCAATCTGCCCCACGAGAGACGAATAGTAGGCGCTGAAGGTCGATGTACCGCTGTTCATGGTCAGTTCATCCTTTATCTCGCTCATGGTTACGGCATTTCCGCCATCACCATTAACCGTTGCCGATGCCGCTATCTTATTTACATCGGCTATGATATCGGCACTGACCTTCATATATCTGGCTTCTTGGACTTCCGGATCTACGTCAAAGAAAAAGAAGTCGCCGCCCAAATCCTGATTGGTATCATACCCCAGTCTATGCTGGGTGTTTACCTCGGCGACAAGGGAGGCGGCCAGGGTATTCAGGCTCTCCAGGTAACCCGCCACCGTGGTATCGCGAATTTCCAGAAAGGCCGCCAGGCTCCCCTTTGTCAGAGAGCTGTTGATTACCACCGTGGGGTCGTCTTCGAAAACAACATTATAGAGGGCGGTTTGGTCATCTGCCACGACATCAAGATCCCAATGCCGATTGCCATCCGCCAGCGGCATACCGCTGGACAGAAAGACGCTTACTGAATCGTCCGCATTCGTGACATAGTGAAAATCGACGATCTCAGCCAGAGCTGACAGGAGGTTTTCCTGACTGTCCTTGAGGCTGTTCAGATCGGGACTATTCGTCGCACTCCCGCCGGACTGCATGATCCTGTCATTTATATCGGCTATGTCCGACACATAGCTGTTGACCTGATCGACCAGACTCGATACCCGTGTATTTGCTTCATCCTGCACGGCAAGCAGATCATCGCCATATGAGCGAAACAGGGAAGCCAGGCTCTGAGAAACGGAGGCCACCGTCACCCGTTCGGCCTGTCCGGAAGGGTTCGCCGACAGGTCATTCCAGGCGCTCCAGAACTCATTCAGCAATTCATTGATTCCGCCTCCGGCAGTCTCGTTAAAGACCGTTTCGATCCTGCCCAGCGCGTCCTTCTTCGCCTCACTGTCCCCCAGATTGTTTGCCTGCTCATTGATCTGAACCCCGAGGAACTGATCATATATCCGCTCTATCCCCGCTATCTCAACGCTCTGGACCAATGCGCTGAATACCGCGCGCTGCCGTGAATATCCGGGGGTGTCTACATTGGCAATATTGGTTCCCGTAAGATTTATCGCCGTCTGATGACTCAACAGACTATCTCTCGCGATATTCAATATGTCGATACCGGACATTGGTCTACCCTTCTCTGCTTACGATTTTTCCATTCAGATTGTTTGCTTTTAATCTCCCGGTGTTCAGGTAGGTTGCGCAGGGATAGATAAGCTGCCCCAAAAAATCGATAGATTTCTGCACGTAGGAGAGAGAGGCGTCGAGGAGCGTCTTATTCCTTTCGTTCAGCTCATTAATACCCGTCAAGAGGGACCGCAGGGCTGATCGGCATTCCTTCAGTTCCTTTTCCCGGCCGTCATCTCCATGTGACAGCAGCGCTGAAAGCCTCATCTCCCTCCCGTCAAGACCCAGTGTGGTGGCGATCTTCCCGATCAATTGTGTTCTGGCATCTTCCAGTACCCCGGCCTTTAAGATACAGGCCTCTTTTCTGGCATTGCTTTCATGCAGTTCGTCGGCAGAAGAGCCTGACAGTATTTTTCTCTCATGCATCAGAGAACTGTGCAGATCCCTGCAGACTTCAATCTCCTTCCTCAGAACGGAAATCAGTGGATCATAAAGGGAATGTAATTTTTTATTCATTATCTCACGCGATGATATCCAAGAGTGATTCGCTCAGCATCTTTTCGGCAATTTTTTCCCCGTTTACATCGTATCTCTCCGCCTGTATCTGATCCTTTAATCCATGAACCTTTTCTTCCCGCACATCAGGGAGTTCTTCGATTGCCTTCTGGGCCTTCTGAAAATCCCGTGCCGTGGAGGAGAGGCTCACCTTCTCTTCCGCAACAACACCGCCCGCTGTCTGTTTCTCAGGTCCGGTGGCTGCCTTCTTGTCATTGATCTGCTGCGAAACGAGTTCAGCCGCTGAATTTCTTGTTTCAGAAATTTTCATCTACGATATCTCCTTTTTGTTTTCTCCTATTTTACAGGATATCGGAAAGTTTACCATAAAACTTTAGGGGCCGGGGGCACACACCCTGGATGAATGTACACCGAATGGAGCGGCCCCTCTTCATTATTCCGGGCGACTGATCCCGCCCCCACCCGCTCGATTGTATCCACCCTGGCGTTGGTCCTTGTCATCCGATTGGCGAGTCCCGCCGAGCTGGTGCAGAAGCATCTCCTGAATGCCCATGCCGCCCCCTCTCTTCGCAAGGTCTTCGGCCACCTTTTGATCAAGCAGCATGGTGTAGATGTCCTTGCCGGGAAACTTATTCACCCCGCTTTCCGGGATCGTGCGCCGCATGGTCTTCAGCATGTAACTGATGAAGATGGATTCAAAATCGGCGCACGCCTTTTTCAACCTCTCTTCCGTGATCTCCCCCTGCTGTCCCTCAGGCCGGATTGTCTCTTCCCGGCTGGAGAGTGCCTCTATCGCTGATCCGTCTAAGCGTATTCCTTCCATCTGGTCCCTCTCCGCCTATATGAGTTTTAAATCCGCCTGGAGCGCTCCCGCAGATTTGATCGTCTGCAATATGGTTATCAGATCCCCCGGTGTAACGCCTATTGCGTTGAGCGCCTTGACGACCTCCTGGATAGTAACTCCTCTCGGCACCACCACCAGACGATCTTTTTCTTCTTCAATACCAATCGTTGTATCGGTTGTCACAACCGTCTGTCCTCCGGGAGCAACGACCGTGCCGTCGCCCGTAGAAACCGGAGTGCTACCGGCAGGAGGAGCAGGGGCAAAGGGGGCCGGTTGTGATACATCCTGTTTCTCCTTTATCTGGATGTAGAGGTTCCCATGGGCCACGGCAACGGTTGATATTCTCACGTTCTCCCCCATAACGATCGTGCCCGTTTTCTCATCTATGACCACAACCGCCGGAGAGTCGACCTCAACGTTGATGTTTTCAATAATCGAGACAAGCTCGATGATGTTCCCCTGAAAGGATCCCCCCATACTGACGGCAATCGTCGATGAATCAACAAGCTTTGCCTCCACACCCGCTCCCATGTCATGTATGGCAGCCGCCACCCCTGTCGCAGTCGTAAAATCGGACTGATTGAGATTGATGGAGAGTGATTGCCTCTTTTCAAAATCGTACTCCAATTCTCTCTCAACAAAGGCACCATTGGTAATCCGGCCCGCAGTCGGGTGATTCTTGGAAATACTTGCACCGCTCCCGCCTGCAGCGAACCCCCCGATCGATACCGCCCCCTGCGCCACGGCATACACCATACCGTTCGCCCCCCGAAGCGGGGTCATAAGCAGAGTTCCCCCACGCAGGCTCTTCGCATCACCGATAGAGGAGACCGCAACGTCTATCTTCGTTCCCACCTTGGCGAAGGGAGGAAGTGCGGCGCTGACCATGACCGATGCCACATTATCTGAAGTCAGGGACTTCCTGGATGCTTCTTTCATCCCCAGTCCCTGTCTGCTCAACATATTGGCAAGGGTCTCCTTTGTGAATCCGTTTTCAATATCATCACCCGTTCCCGCCAGACCGACAATCAGACCGTAACCGACGAGCTGGTTGTCCCTGATCCCCCCGATACTGGCAATGTCCTTGAGGCGGGCGGCGGAGGCGGGCGGGGCAATGAGAAGGCTCACTGCAAAGAAGAGTGCCACACAGGTGAAAATTCTTGTTGTCTTCGTCTTCATACAATCATTCCCCTACATCCCTCTGATCAGAACGGCCAGGCCCAGTCGACAATGCGCGTCAGCCAGCCCGGCCTCATCTTGTCATCCACCACACCCTTGCCGGTATACACGATCTTCGCATCGGCAATATACTGCGATGATATCACATTGTCCGAGGTAATATCGTCGGGCCTGACCGTGCCGGAAATGACGATATACTGATCCTCCTCATTGACCGCCAGACGCCGCTTCCCCTCTATGTTCAGGTTCCCATTGGGAAGCACCTCGATAACCCTGGCCGTTATCCGTGCCTGCAGTTCACTGTCGCGGGTCGTGGCCCCCTTGCCGGTCAGGCTGTTCGCGGAGGTACCGCCGACCTGAAGCGAGGGGAGGAGCCCCGCGGTATATATGTCGTCCCCATCGGTAAGGTCCTTATTGCTCCTGGCGATCTTTCTATCCATCCCCAGGAGGGCTGATATCCCCGCAAGCGTTGAGGTATCTCTTGCGGTCGTGGTATTGGCGGAATTGCTGCCCGAGGAGGACTCATCTATGACGATGGTCACGATATCATTGACATGCCTCGCCTTGTTATCGGTAAAGAGTGAATTCTTTGCGTTCTCGCCGGGCCAGATGGACCCCATAGGCGGGGGAGGTGTCTCCTTCGCCTGAACGGGAATGAACTCATCCTTCTTTACTACATCATCAACAGTTGAGAAGCATCCGGCAGCGGCAAACAGGAAAAGGACACTCATCAGGATGATAAACATATGTGATCTGTGTTTCATACCTAAAATTCCACCTTCACCAGGGAATTACCCATAACCCTGGCATAGATCATCTTTTGGGACGATACATTTCTGACCTTTATCAATTCACCACACATTCCGTCCTGCTCCGACATGCCGATGGTCGTCATCCCCATCGAGCCGTTTTCAATAACAATCCTTACCGGCTTTCCCTTCTGTACCACCGGTATCGTCCTCACCATGTTCCCGGTTATCTCGGTATTCGGTTTGATACTGGCACGCAGCTTTTTACCGACGACATCATCCGGGCTTGAAATGATATTGAGGGGCGGGCGGGTAAACCACCGTTTGACCAGCCTGACGTCATCGCGGCCAATCTCGGTATTCCTGTGAAGGGGCCGCGAACTGACCACCACATCCATCAGTAACTCCAACCGTGCCCTGACGGTCTGTTTTCCGAGAAGTTCGCCATTTTCATAAAACCTGACGGTAAAGGAGGTGTTCCCGATAAAATCCTCGTTTCGTTTGCTCTCTACCCGGCAGGCAATCTTTTCCCCATCGAGGGTTACATCAGATATCCCTCCGGGGAACTCTAAACGTACATCCCTCCCCCCGGACCATGACATGTTCTTTGCGACATAGGCCCTGATCGCCTCCTCTATCGTCTCCCCTTTTATCACTCCCGCGGTCGCCGCACCCAGGTGGCCGTTAAAAAAAAACAGGAAAACAACACTCGCAATCAAGAAAGCTGTCTTATGTATTTTGCCTGACATCTTCACTCCTTACTCCTTACTCCTTGAATCCTCTAATCCTTAAAACTTACCTCTTGAGGCTGTTCACCATCTGCATCATCGCATCTGCCGTCTGGATCGCCTTGGAATTGATCTCATACGCCCTCTGGCCCACAATCATCTTGACCATCTCATCCACAACATTGACATTCGACATCTCCAGAAAGGTCTGCGAGAGGGTGCCGAATCCCGATTCCCCGGGATTACCGGTAGTGGCTTCGCCTGAGGCATCTGTCTTGTCGTAGAGGTTTCTCCCCAGGCTGGTAAGTCCGGCGGGGTTGATGAATTTGGCAAGCTCTATCCTGCCGGTCCCCAGAGAAGTTCCGGTCCCGTCGGTCGCCGTCCATGTCCCGCCGCTGTCAACGGTAAAATTGACCATGTCCGCGGGGATGGTCACTTCGGGTGTCAGCTTGAGTCCTTCGGAATTGCACAGCATGCCGTCCTTATCGGTCCTGAAACTGCCCGCACGTGTGTAAACGGTGCGCCCATTCTCCTCAATCTGGAAGAATCCGTTCCCCTCAATAGCCAGGTCGAATGCATTGCCCGTCTGCATATAATCGCCCTGGGTAAACATCTTTTGGACAGCCACCGGTTTTACTCCCATGCCGATCTCTATCCCCACCGGCAGCTGACTCCCGCCGGTCGTCTCGGCCCCCGACTTCGAATATACCTGATACATGAGATCCTGGAAATCGGCCCTCGCCTTTTTAAATCCCACGGTATTGATATTGGCCAGGTTGTTCGCGGTCACATCCTGGGTTATCTGCTGCGCCTCCATGCCGTTTGCGGCCGTCCATAACGCTCGTATCATCTTATTCCTCCCTCTTTATTACAGTTTTCCGACGCGGCTTGTCGATGCCTTGTTCTGTTCGTCTATCGTCTGAATCGCTTTCTGGTATGATTCGAACGTACGCTGTATATTGATCATCTCAACCATCTCCCGTATGGCCTGGACATTGGAAAGCTCCAGGCATCCGGACTTGATCTGTGAATCCCCTCCCTTTTGTACGCCAGCCACATCATCGGGATTACGATAGAGCCGGGCGTTGAGCTTGATGAGGGCGGATGGTTCTCGAAAACTCACGATCTTCAGTGTGTCAACTTCACTGCCATCCACACGTACTGCGCCGTTTTCACTTATCTGGATATCGTCCCCCGAGATGGTGATCTTTCCCCCCCTGCCGAGGATATAATCTCCGGCGAGGGACACCAGGTCTCCATTCTCATTGAGCGTCGCCCTCCCGTCTCTGGTATAGGCAACACCATCCTTTGTCTGAACGGCAAAAAAACCCTCCCCCCGTATTGCCAGATCCAGGACATTGCCGGTCTTCTGCATCGCTCCCTGGGAATAATCGGCCGTTGGTGCCGGTTTCCGGGCGGGTCTCCCCTTGGCGGTCCCCGCTCCTGTGCTTCCCTCGAGGAAATGGACCCGTTCCGCCTTGAAACCCGCGGTGTCGACATTGACAATATTGCGTACGGCACTGTCAAGCCGGTGAATCTGTCTCGTAGCCGCATTGGCCATTACATTGATACCGCTGCTGCTGATCATGTCTCTTAACCGCCTTTCCTGTACGCACGTGAAGTACCGCAAGTTGCGTGCCACAATGGGGGAACAGGTGGGCTAAAACTGCAGCGGATTTGTGGGAGGCCGTGCACGATACCGACCATGTCATCGCAACCCGACAGTGATCAGCCTCTAAACCATCATAGATACAAAGGTTGCTGCGTTACCCCACGCCCTCTTCGCGGCTCGAGGCTTACCGGCTCTTTGCAATGACCGGAAAGGGCTGTGCGAACCTCTTCCCCCGCTACACGGTCCGAGTCCACCGTGCGGCAGGCAGGGCTGCCGTATCAGGAAATTTTTTCCCATTTGGCTGAATCGATCAGGTTTTTGATCCGATCATGGTCACCCGGAGCTCATCCTTCGGGTGTGCCCCGGTACCGTTCATTAAGCGAATAGACAAAGGCCAGTATTTCAGCAACGGCCTTATACAGTTCGACAGGAATCTGTTCATCTATATCAAGCTGGCTCAGGATCTGTGCCAGTGCAGGATCTTCTTTGATCGGTACCCCATGTTGTTTTGCGAGCCCTATAATCTTTTCAGCCGTGATCCCTCTCCCTCTGGCGGTAACCCTCGGCGCGGGATCTCTTTTCCCGTCATATTCTATGGCGGCAGCAACGACTATCCCCTTCTTGTCTTTATCCATACAAACACCCGCCTTCTTTATCTGCACCAACTCATACCATGGTGCAGTGCCCCTGAATAGAGATGACGATGCCGTGAGGAACTGGAACCGCCCCCTCCATACCCAGTGCTCCTCAACCGCTCCGTGTATACATCACTCAGACAGGATCTCACCCCCGTGGGCGGGGATGAACGGGTTACGGTTGAAAATTCACGGTGGCGCGAGCCACGAATTCAGCATAATGCCCGCCCCCGTGGGCGGGGAGATTCGGCTATAGGCTGTTTTTCTGTTTCACGCCAGAAGATCCACCCCCTCCAGGGCAAACAGGTTCTGAAACTCGCGGTATTCATCCCTTATCTTTGAAACATCTCTCTCTGTCACACACTCCAGGCACTCGATGTCATATCCCAGGGCGACAAGCTTTTCCCCCAGTTCCCCCAGAAAGGGTCTCATAAAACCGCAGATCTCTTTACCCTTGCATTTCAATACACAGCGTATCTTCCCTGTCTCAATCTTCGCTTCGGCAGTAATGTCGCCCAGGGCATCCATATGCAATAAAAACAGCACGCTTTTCCCGCCACGGCGTCCCCTGCCCTGTGAATCTCGATCTTTGAATTTTACAAATATCTCCGCCATGCCCCTGCTGCCCGGGAACAGAAGTGGGATCTGAAACATATACTTGCCTTCATATTCCTGAAACAGATAATTGATCACCTGGTGGGAGTCGATAACCTGCAGGGATGAACGGACGAATCCGGAAAGCCTTTCCGCTGTGGGGAGATCACCGGTCGCCACCAGTGGTGCAAGCCTGCCCGATACCTTTGTCAAGAGTCCCTTCAGGTTGTGCAAGCCATCCCTGAGATGCGCCGTTCTGCCGGGTCTCCTTTTCAGCGCCTCCCCCAGCTTATTTTCCATCAGGTAACCGAGTGTGTGGATATACTCCTTGAAGAAAAGGGGATTTTTTAGAGTTTCCCTGGAAAATATCAGAGACTTTAATACATTCTGTATATCCTTCGCATCCTCCTTACCGAGGTGCGCTGCAAGGGCCCCCAATTTTTCGGGGCTGAACCTGTCAACCCCCTCCATGAGAAAATCGGAGAGGGCCTTCGGGTTTGAACGGTACAATCTCAGATAATCGATTACCCTGGCTTTCTCCGATATTCCACCGTGAATAATACGAAGGATAACATCCGGATGCAGCTGCGCCACCCGTACCGCAACCTTTTCGCCCTTTGTAAGCGGCAGATCCGAATCTACCATGATTGTGCTGTTTTTCAGTAAAACCAGCGCCTTCCCTGAGCGAGAGCCTTCCATGATTTCCGCTTCCACCACCTCGCCAACGGAAAGGGGGGGCAGAGATTCCGCCTTTTTTTGAATGTGCAGCAGGTAATCGGATTTACGGGGTACTGGTGCGGTGGGCAGAATTTTCATTCTTTTTCCGATGGAGATCTAAAATAAGGCATATCTCCCCTTCGGTTAGATCGAGCGTATCGGCTATCTCCTTTTCAGCCAGACCCTGCCCGGCCATCTTCACGACATCTTCATACTTTCCACCGCGGCCTGGGGTTCCCGATCTTCGGCCCTTGGACCCGATGCCCGGCTCCCCTGCGAGGGTCATCAATCGCCTCTCTTTTTCATCGAGGGCAGCCGCGATCTCTTTTACTTCATGCAATGCCTGGAAAAGATGGTCTGAAGAACGCCGGGAGTCTTCAATCAATTTCTTGAATTCAGAGAAAGTCTCTGCATCTACTCCTGGAGGTCTCTTTTTCCTTTCCCTGCTTACCGCCCAGATAAGAAATACAATGGAAAGAAACAGTGCTATATCGACGAGGATCTGAAGCCCCGCCATGAACTCTACTGTCATTCTACACCCTTATATCTATTTTTCCCTCAGGCTCATAGACATTGGCAGCGCCTTCTTTTTTCTCCTTCTTCGCCCCGTCTTTTCCCTGAGCCCCTTCCCGTTTCTCCCGCTCATCCTCTTCCCTGATCGTAAGCCGCTCAGATTCTTCAGGGTCTTTTACCTTTTCCCTCAGCTCTCTCTTCTCTTCGAGCAGCTGGGCTTGAAAGTGTCTCTGCTGGGCGTCGCCCTGCTGTTGTTGAACCTGCTGGACACGCTCAACCGCGCTGGACTGTAAGAGCACCTGCTGCACATCAAGCGACCTGACCATACCTTCTGCACCCCTTTTCGTACAAAGGATCAAAAAGGTTGCACATCACAGTAACCTTTATCTGTTGTATCGTCATAATCCATCACAATCTTTAACCATCTATAGGGATCAGGTTTCGGGGATCGGGGATCAGCATGTTCTTCCATTCCTGAACCCTGAGCCCTGAACTCTGACCCCTAATACGGTATCCGTATCGAAGTGACAGTAAGCCCCGACTCATGCGTAATCTGAAGAAGGGCGTCGTACTTCTTCAGAAGCGATAGTGCATAGAAAAATCCCTTCTGTCCGTCCAGATCATGAGAGGGATGATTGGCAGAACTCCACTGTTCGGGCAGTTCCTTCCTCTGGACTTCGGTCATGGGTGCTCCCGTATCCTCGATCTTGATATATACCTGCGAATCATCATAACCAGTAGTGACAACAAGTTCCTTTGACTCACTGTCTTTCATCGAATCAATTGACCGTTTGATTATCGCCGACAGGGCAATGGAATAATCGGCCGTTACCCCCGTCACCCCGGGGATCTCCCGGTCCAGGGTCAGTGTCTTTTTAATGTCGTGTTTGGTGCCCGGATAGAACCAAAGGAATGCCATTTCCGCTTCCACAAGTTCGGACAGATTGATCTCCTGCAGGGCGGTATCCTTCAGCCTGCGAAATTTTCCCGCCACACAATTGAACAGATTGAAGAGGTGGTCCGCTTCCTTCGCAAGCAAACCGGCATCATCGTGTATCTTTCTGCAGTCCTCCAGGATATCGCTGTCTGCCGTGGTGCCGTTATGTACAGCACGTTCAAGGGTTTTTTCTACCCTTCTCCCCAAAAGCTCGGAACGGCCCAGAATCCCATTTAAGGGACTGGCAAAATCGTGAATAATACCGGGTATAAGCTCTCCGAAGGTCGATTCAAACTCTTTTTCCAGGCCCTTAAAAAATACCTCGTTATCCTCTGTCTCCCGGCGCCGGAGTATCATACGTATCTCCTCCTTTTTTTTAGATCTTGGCATCATTCTCCCGGTTTTACAATAAGACAAATTTCGTAAAATATATATTTCCTATTATTTCGTCACCCATGAATGCGTTCAGCCTGACCTTAATCTTTTCTCTGAGCCCCTGCCTGATTTCAGACAAACCCGACCGTTCTTTCAATGTCTTATATATGATCTTTCGGAGCTGGGTCCTCTCTTCCGGCAGTCTCATCCCTCGATTCAGTTGCATAACCACAACACACACCAGAATCCTGTCCTTTTTGCGATCATCTTTCAGACGAACAAAAAAATCATCAAAACGTTCAAAGTTCTCTTCCGTAGAAACGATCCCTTGCGGACGTTTTTTTACGGAATCCGTGGTTCCGGCCTCCTGCACACTGATCCCCGATCCCCGGCCAGGGGTATCGCCGACAGAGCTTCCCCATGCACCGTCGCTCGCACATAGTGCAAGGGACAGGCACAAGATCATCAGCGCTTTTTTGTAACACCCGGCGGCGGCAATGTGACTAGATGGTATCATAGCTCGATTTTCTCAAACTGCTCCTCAATCTCAGTATCGCCTGGGAGTGCAGCTGGGAAATCCTCGACTCCGACAATTCCAGAACCAGGCCTATCTCCTTCAATGTTAACTCTTCGTAATAATAGAGTGACAAAACCAGACCCTCTTTTTCGGGAAGGGAATCTATGGCATCCCTCAGTGTCTCTTTCAGTTCACTACGGGAAAAAAGAGAGAAAGGATTATTCTCACCAATCCTCTCCAATACATCAGACCGGGTATGCGTCTCACAATAATCGGGGGGCAGGTCATCACTGCTCAGGATGGAGACCCCCTTCGCTTCGTTCAAAAATTTGTAATACTCGTCAAGCGATATGTCGAGGTGATCCGAAACCTCCTCCTCCGTTGGATGTCGCCCGAGATCTCTCTGCAATGCCTCAAACGCCTCCTCCAGCCGTGCCTTTTTGTTTCTATCCGATCTGGACACGGTATCTCTCGATCTCAATTCATCCAATATGGCCCCCCGGATCCTGAACCCCGCGTATGTCTCAAAAAGCACATTTCTCGTTTCATCAAACTTCTCCAGGGCCGACATCAATCCTATGATCCCGGCATTGACGAGATCGTCTTTACCCACGTGACTGGGAAGCCTCATGGCAATCCTCCCGACGATATTCTTGACGAGAGGCACATACTGTATGATCAATCTTTCACGTTCTTTTTTATCAACCATTGTTCCCCATGATGGATCTGTCAAAGAATTTAATGGTCCCGTTTTCATACTCTTCCGGCCGCTTCCGGCACAGTTTCTCGACAATTTCGACCATGCTTTTGGTCGCCTTCGAATCGGGGAAACTCTTTGCCAGCAGCTTCTGCTTCTTCACCGCTTTTGAAACATTCTGATCATTGGGTATGTGCCCCAGATACTCGATGGGAAGACCAAGAAAATGATTTGTCGCATTGTTCAGTCTCAGGTAAACCTCCTTGGCTTCACTTGCATCCCTTGCCATGTTGACGATCAGCATAAACCGCCGTGTCCTGTTCTCCTGGTTAAGTATCTTGATCAGGGCGTAGGCATCCGTCAGCGACGTCGGTTCAGTGGAGACAACCACGATAATCTCCTTGGCCGCCATATTAAAATACAGGACGTTGCCGGTAATCCCCGCGGCGGTGTCGATCAGCATGAAATCGATATCCTCATCCAGTCCGTCCAGTTCCTCCAGGAGGGTAAGCTTGTGCCCTTTCGACAACTCGGCCATTTCCTGAATGCCCGAGGCCGACGGTAGAATCCTGATCCCTCCCGGACCTTCGACAATGACCTCTGACAGGGTCTTCTCGCCGCGAAGGAGATGAGACAGATTGTATTTCGGGGCAATCCCCAGAATCACATCTATATTAGCCAGTCCGGCATCTGCATCAAGCAGCAACACCTTTTTCCCCATCTTCGAAAGGAGATACGCAAAATTTACCGTTATATTGGTCTTTCCAACCCCCCCCTTGCCACTGGTAACAGCGATGACACGGGTAGCATCATTGCGTCTTTTCTGCCTGATCGTCGACATCATACCGTCTCTTTTTTTCTCTCTCATTTCTCCGGCCTGATCCACTCAACCTACCTCCCTCACGGGCTGAAAATTCAAAGGCGAAGGGGGCCGGATCAGGGAGGTTACCGGGCTACCCCCTTAATCCTTGCTGCTTTCAGCCTTCAGACTTTGCCGCTGGCATTAATATTCTGCGCAAAAAACGCCTTTATTGATAATCAATTCAACCTGTTTTCAACTATCAGTCGTGCAAGCCCTGCGGGATCCATTTCCCTTAAATCCCGGGGGACATTCTGCCCGTTGGCGATGTAAGACACCGGTTTGCCGACAGAGTCAATAACATTGTACATCGAACCAAACTTTCTTGAGTCATCCAGTTTTGTAAGTATGATATTGTCATAATTGCTGCTGCCAAAGCCGGCTGCAGCATCCATCATACTCTCCTGGCTTGATGTCATACTCAAAACAAGATTCATCTCCAGGGGAAGATCCGTCGCGCAGTACTCCTTCAATCTCAATACATACCCTTCATCACCACGACTCTTCCCGGGCGTATCTATCAATATGACATCCCTGTCGGAAAACTTATTCAAAGCCCTCTCGAACTCCTTCTTTTCAGAGGCAACCTCCATGGGAAGATCCATGATATCGGTGTATATTTTCAGTTGCTGGGCCGCGCCTATCCGATAGGTATCCATCGTTATGACACCCACACGGCTTTTCTCTCCGGACAGGGAGCGGGCGGCCACCTTTGCCAGGGTCGTTGTCTTCCCTTCACCGGCAGGACCGATAAAGGCGCAGACCCTCTTTTTCTTCGGATTCTTATACGAAGGAGTGATGGATCGCTTTATAGCATCTTCAACGACGCCCAGGGCATGGTGATAGTTCTCCGGATCGTCTGCGGTGCAGGTGCCCTTCAACCCCTGGATTAATGCGCAGGCCCGCTCTTTCGATATGCCGACCGAAATGAGGTGGTAATAGACCTTTGACAGGAAAGGCGGAACGCTTCCGTTTCTCTGAACGCCGAGAACATCAAAAAGAGCACCCACTGTCTCCTTTAATTCTGCCAGCTCGGCATAGATACCCCCTTCCTTTCTGAAATCCTGAATGAGGGTTTTCATCTGATCCAGTTCCGTTTTAAAGAGGGCGAGTATATCGGGTCCCATCATCTCACCTTTTCCAATCCACAGTCCGAGATTATCCCTGGCGGCAACCACCTCAATCCCCCCTTTCAGCCTCCTGGTGGAAAGCACGACGGCATCCGGACCCAGATCCGCCTTGATCTTTTTCATGGCCTCACTTGTGCTCACTGCTTCATATCTTTTAATCTGCATCGCTTAGCACCAGCATGCCCAGAGATTTGATATTTACATCACGGGTAATCTCGTTGTGGGAGAGAACAACGATACTGGGAAAAAACTTTTCCAGTATATTCCTTAAATATATCCTGACAGTGGGAGAGCAGAGAATGATCGGTTGCAGCCCTTTCTCGGTAAAGGTTTTGACAAATTTCTGGAGGTTGCCTACCATCTTATGTATCAGGATGGGATCGGCCACAACGAATGATTCGTATTCGGCATGCTGAACAGATTTATCGATATTCTCCTCAATGTCGGGAGAAACCATAATAACGGTCATGT
Organism: uncultured Syntrophaceae bacterium; assembly: GCA_964571315.1. Lineage (GTDB taxonomy): Bacteria > Desulfobacterota > Syntrophia > Syntrophales > UBA2210 > UBA6078. The sequence continues at coordinate 14,572 of CAZNBR010000004.1, read as the reverse complement.
TCCCGTCCGCGTCCCTGTATTCCCGTGTGATCAGCCTGGCCAGGGACTGCCTCACATATCCGGTTAATAGATCGACGTTCTTCGTCAGAGGCGCGTAATCCGCCGCCGTTTCAAGTATCGTAAGAAAGTCGCGGATAGAAACCCTCTCTCTCAGGAGCCTCTGGAGCACTTTCTGGAGCATGCCGAGCGAAACGATCTTCGGAACGATCTCCTCCACAACCTTGGGGTGGCTCTTCGCCAGGCTATCCAGCAAAGACTGAACGTCCTGCCTGCCCAGCAGCTCGCCGGCATGTGTTTTTACAATTTCGGTCACATGGGTCGTAATAACGGTGGCCGGATCGACAACGACAAACCCCTTCGCCTGAACGGATTCTTTTGCCTTCCCGTCTATCCAGACGGCAGGCAGGCCGAAGGAGGGTTCCTTCGTTTCTATCCCCTCTATTTTTGCCCCTTCATCCCCTGCGGTTATCGCCAGATAACGACCCATCTGTATCTCCCCATGAGCCACCTCGACCCCTTTCAGCTTCACAACATATTCACCGGGCTTTATCTGCAGGTTGTCCCGTATATGTATGGGGGGCATAATAAAACCCATTTCAACGGCCATCTGCCTTCTCAGAACCTTTATCCTCTTGAGCAATTCCCCTCCCTGCCCTGCATCAACGAGGGGCACCAGGCTGTATCCCATCTCCAATTCAAGGGAATCGAGGGGCAGGAGGGCCTCTATGGACTCAGCCGCCGTTTCCGCCGGCCGTTCCTCCTTCACCTTTTTCTCTTCGGCCCTCCGTGACGATTTGAGTGTCCTGTACGCGATAACTCCTGAAACGAGAGCAAGGAGCAGAAAAGATACCGTCGGCATGCCGGGGATCAACCCGAATATCAGGAGGATGGCTGAAGCCGAGGCAACCACCTTCGGCTGGGTGAAGAGCTGTCCCGCCACCTCCCTGCTCAGATCGGACGAGGCCGTAGATCGGGAGATAAGCATGCCGGCTGCGGTCGATACGACCAGTGCCGGAATCTGTGTTACCAGTCCATCCCCCACGGTAAGAAGGGTATAGGTGCGAGCGGCATCCCCCACCGGCATCCCCAACTGCAGCACCCCGACAATCAGACCGCCGAGAATATTTGTTATGGTGATAACGATTCCCGCTATCGCATCCCCCCTGACAAACTTGCTCGCCCCATCCATCGCGCCGTAAAAATCCGCCTCCAGCCCGATCTCCTGCCGTCTCCTTCTCGCCTCCCCATCGCTAATCATTCCCGCATTCAAATCGGCGTCGATGCTCATCTGTTTCCCGGGCATCGCATCCAGGGTGAACCGTGCCGCCACCTCGGCTATCCTCGTGGCGCCCTTGGTTATCACAATGAAGTTTATCAGGACGAGCACCAGAAATATGATAAACCCGACCACGTAATTACCGCCCACAACGAAGGCGCCGAACGCCTGTATGACCTGCCCCGCCGCCCCCGAACCCTCATTGCCGTGGAGAAGGATGATACGCGTGGAGGCCACATTGAGGGAGAGGCGAAGCAGCGTCGCAATCAGGAGGACGGACGGAAAGACGGAGAAATCGAGAGGCCGCGACACGTAAACGGAAACCAGCAGTATGATAAGGGCAAACGTGATGCTGATGGAGAGGAGAATATCGAGAACGAAGGGGGGCAGCGGTATCATCATGACCAGAAGGATACCGGCTATCCCTGCCGCCATCGCCGTATTGCTGCCTTTAAACAGGCGGCTGAAGTTGCTGATGTCAGAGTATGAATTGCCCATCTCTTACCCCTGTTTCATCTTTATTCCGTAAACGAATGCCAGCACCTCGGCAACCGCCCGGTACAGATTTGCCGGTATTATTTCATCCACATCCACTTTCTTATACAATACCTGTGCCAGCGGCTTGTTATTTACGATGGGAACATTGTTTTTTCTGGCAATATCTCTGATATGCTCGGCGATGAAACCCGCACCCTTCGCAACCACCTTCGGCGCAGACATGCGTGTCTGGTCATAGAGAAGCGCCACGGCAAGATGGGTAGGGTTGGTGATAACCACATCCGCCTTGGGAACGCTGGCCATCATTCTCTTTCTGGCCGCATCCCTCTGGAGACGCCGTATCCGCGCCTTGATGAGGGGATCTCCGTCCGACTGCTTGGACTCGTCCTTTATCTCCTGCTTTGTCATCCTCATATCTTTTTCAAATTCCCACTTCTGATAGACATAATCGAGCACCGCCAGGATTATCAGCACCAGGCAGACACTGAGGATAATCTTGAATGCGACACCGGCGATGTACAGCAGTATTCCCCACACGCTCTGGTCCACCAGCAGAACAAATCTCTTTGCTTCCCCTTTGATGATGGCATAGACAGCGAAACCGACTATCAGAATCTTAAAGATATTCTTCACCAGTTCCACGAGAGACCTGATGGAAAACAGCCGTGTAAATCCCTGAATCGGATCGATCTTTGAAAATTTCGGCTGCACCGATTCCGCGGAGAGCACAAAACCGACCTGGAGGTAGTTGACAAGCAGGCCCACGAAAAGTGCCGTCAGAAAGAGGGGGAAAACCAGGACAAAAACCTTATATGTGAGATTGATTGAGAGAGACTGAATATTGGTATAATCAACGTTGAACCGGGCGGATTGGGTCAGCGACCACCGGGTGAGTGCCATCATCTTCTCAACCATCCCGGCGGAACCAAACCAGAAAAACACCAGACCGGCCAGCAAAACCGCCACGGACGAAGCCTCGCGGCTTTTTGCAACCTGCCCCTTTTTCCGCGCATTCTCTCGCTTCTTAGGGGTAGCTCGTTCGGTTTTTTCCTGATCCTTATTCTGTTCGGCCATATCCAAAAGCTCAATTCAGGTCAGATCGCCCGTCCATCCGCTGACGGTCGTGTCAAAAAATCATCACATCAGGCGCAGAAGGTCATGCAGCCTGCCTCCAAAACCGAGAAAAATGCTGCCCATCATACGTGCGACAAGGGGAAGGGCAAGTCCGATACCGATAAGCCCCACCGCTATCTTCACGGGAAACCCAACGATCAGTATATTCATCTGGGGAACGGTTCTGGCAATCAATCCAAACCCGATATCTATCATCAGGAGCGCGGTGACAGCCGGGGCGCCTACCTTGATCGCAATGATGAAGACATCCTTTGCAAGTTCGACAATTGCCTGCGCCAGTTCACCTGAAAAGTGAAAATCGAGGGGGAAGACAAGCCGGTAGCTCTCCGCGATAGCGGATAAAAAGATATGGTGGCCGTCAACGGCAAGAAACACCAGTACGGCAAGCAGGTACTGAAACTGCGCCGTAATCGATACCTGGGCGCTGGTTACGGGATCGAATACATTGACGATGGCGAAACCCATCTGAAAGCCTGCAAGCTGCCCCGCCAACTGCACTCCGGCAAAGATCAGACTGCCTGCGAAGCCTATAATGATCCCGATCATAACCTCTCCGACCATCCTCAAGACCAGCGGCAGGATCTCAGGCGGCGGGGCCTGGAGTTCAACAAAGGGAAAGATAAGAACGGCTATCATCAAAGACAGGCCCGCTTTTATCCTGGCAGGGGAGGAGCCGCTTCCAAAGATGGGCATGGTCACCACGATTGCGCCCACTCTCAGGAACACAAAGATGAAGGTCTCAATCTGTTCTGCGGTTATGTTCGGTATATTCATCCTGATCCCCGGCCCCTTATCGTATATACACCGGTATGGTGTTAAAGAGCTTCTGGGTATACGTAACGATAAGATTGAGCATCCAGGGGAGTGCGATGATGAGTGCCACCATGACGCCAACTATCTTAGGGACAAAGGTCAGCGTCATTTCCTGAATCTGGGTTACGGCCTGGAAGATGCTGACAATCAGTCCCACGACAAGACCTACAATGAGCATGGGGGCTGCAAGCAGCAAGGTAACCTTTACGGCTTCGGCCATAAGCCCAACAACCAGATCGACTGACATGTGTCCCTCCCCTCCTAACCCGGACAAGCCGGAACTAAAAAAAATATTTATTACGAAAACACGAAAAATAAGATTTGATTTCGTGCTTTCTTTCTTTTCGTGGTTTCGTGATTGTTTTTAATTCTTTTGCCATTCTTGCAAGAACTTTACAACTAAGGGACTAACCAAAGCTTTGAACCAGTGAACCGACTATGAGATTCCACCCGTCAACCAGCACAAAGAGGAGGAGCTTGAAGGGCAGGCTTATCATGATAGGTGGAAGCATCATCATTCCCATTGATAAAAGCACACTGGCAATAACCATATCCAGTATCAAAAAGGGGAGATAGATCATGAACCCGATCTGAAAGGCCGTCTTCAGTTCGCTGATCACAAAGGCGGGTATCAGGACGGGAAGCTTGATCTCATCGGGGTCCCGGGGTCTTTCCCCCCTTGAAATCTTCACAAAGAGTGCGATGTCCTTTTCCCTGGTCTGTTTCAGCATAAATTCTTTTATGGGCTGTGCCGCCAGATCAAGGGCCCTTTCGGCCGATATTTCTTCCTGGATATAGGGTTGCAGCGCCTGTGAATTCACCGTATTCCAGACGGGGGTCATGATGAAAAAGGTCAGGAAGAGGGCCAGTCCGATGATAATCTGGTTTGCAGGCATCTGCTGTGTGCCCAGGGCATGCCTGAGAAGGGAAAGGACGACGACAATTCGAGTAAACGAGGTCAGCATTATCAGTATTGCGGGGGCAAGAGAGAGTATCGTAAGGAGAAACAGCAACTGTAGAACGACCGCCACCTTGCCGGGTTCATCTCCGCCATCCCCCACACTCAAGTGTATCGAGGGGATAGAAAATGGCTCCCCCCACGAAGGGCCCGCGAGGAAAAGAAGTACGGCAATTGCCATGGTGCAGAAGATAAGATACTTCCATCTCCCGGGCGCACGGCCTGACTCCCGGCATCCTGGCGCGGACAAGGGGTACGTCTTCCTGTCTTTTGCTGACCTCTCAGACATCAAGGCGTGACCTCTTTAAATAACCCTTTAAATAATCGGAGAAAGAGGCGCCTTTGCCTTTCTGCCCCCGGATATCTTTCAGGTGTTCAAGTGATTCGGGATCCACAATCTCCGTGAGCAGAGATATCGTGCCGCTCGAAATGCCGATCACCACCACCTGCCCCAGTACATCAACAAGCATGATGCTGCTTTTGGGTCCCAGGTACTGAGAAGACAAAATCCTTATCAATTCCCTGTTATTGATTTCTCCTCCTCCTCTCTTCATGATCTTTTTGAACAGATATGCGGCCACAATCATGACGCCCACCGTAACGGCAAGGGCCGATGCGATTTTCAGAAGAGAGGAAAATAGTTCCGGTGAATCCATGGTTTTCCCAGATCCTTATTTCAGCTTATCGATTCTCTCGGCATGGGAGACGACATCGGTCAACCTGATCCCGAACTTCTCATTGGCCACAACCACTTCCCCCATGGCGATCAATCGATTATTGACAAAAACATCCAGCGGGTCTCCTGCAAGTTTCGCCAGTTCGACAATTGACCCTCGTCCCAATTTGAGCAGTTCGCTTATCATCAGCTTTCCCCTGCCCAGTTCAACAGACACGGTAAGGGGGATATCAAGAAGAAAATCTATACCCAGCAGCGACTCACTCACGCCACTCTTTTGCATCTCCTTGAATCTGACACTGCTGACTTCTCGTTCTGCAGGCGGGTGTGCCCCCGCCGCCCGTTCCTCCCGGACATCGTCCCAGCCAATTTCTTCATTCATCTTCATCTCCTGCTCTTCCTCCGCCGGTTCGGCCTGGACACCGTCCGCGCCAGCCTCTTCAACCGTTTGTGTCTCTTTTGTTTCCTCCGCCGGTTCGGCCTGGACACCATCCGCGCCAGCCTCTTCAACCGTTTGTGTCTCTTTTGTTTCTTCCGCCGGTTCGGCTTGGACACCGTCCATGCCAGCCTCTTCATCCTTTTCCGTCTCTTGTACTTCTTCCTCGAGATCATCCTGTTCCATGTGAATGCACCCCTTTCCCGTCAACACATTCCACTATCTCCACCGCCTGGTTGCCCTTATAGCTCCCCGGCTGCCCCTTAAACTTGAGAACATCTTCCACATACACATTCAGGCTATCACTGTAATGTTGCTGCAGGGGGATCACATCCCCCCTCTTCAGGTTTATAACTTCCCTTCCGTTCAGCTCCGCCCTCCCCAGTTCGACGTTCAGGGTTACCTTTGAAGTTTGAAGCCTCTCGGCAAACCTGCCCGCCCATTTTTCGTCAACCTCAAGTGTGTCCGTCTGATAACTCAAATGCAATTTGTCCCTGATCGGTTCTATGGTCGAATAGGGTATACAGAACGTCATTTCGCCCGAAGAAAACCCCATGTCGATCTCAAACGGCATAACAACTACGGCATCGGCAGGCATCACAAGCTGTGCAAATTGGGGGTTGGCTTCCGACCGCTGATAGACGATCTCAATCTTTACGATTGTCTCCCACACCTTTTCAAAATCGGACAGCGCGCTCAATGCAACCCTTTTTATGAGATTATTTTCTATGATGGTAAAATCTCTCCCCTCAAGCTTAAACGCTTCCCGTCCGGATCCTCCGAAGATGAGATCAACCAGCGTAAAGGCGACCTGCGGCTCGATAACAAGAAGCGCACTGCCGCCCAGCGGCTTCATCTGGAAGATATGAAGGCTTGCAGGTACCGGGATTGTTTTTATAAAGTTTCCATACTTGACGACACTCACCGATACGCCGCTTGTACTGACAGCCCTTTTTAACAATGCTGAAAGCGTTGTCCTGAATATCCTGGTAAATTTTTCGGCTGCCAGTTCCAGGGTCGGCATCTTCTGACCGATGACTCGATCCTGACCGGTTAAATCGTATGGCCGGACCTCTGACGGATCGCGTACCCCCTCCTGCTCCGTCTCAATCTCACCGTCAGATACCCCCTTTAAGAGCGCATCAACCTCTTCCTGTGACAGCACCTGGGACATCTCTACCCCCTCCTTGTTCGAGATTAAGGATCAGAGGATTGAAGGATTATCACCTTAATGCCTTTAACTCCCTAATCCCTAATCCTTCTATTGTATGAGAAACTCGGTAAAGTAGACTCTCCTGACCTGACCTTTCGTAAGATGCCGGTTCAACCGCACGGCTATCTCGTCTCTGAGACCCTGCTTCCCCTCAAAGCCCGCTATCTCCTTATAGCCCTTGGATGAGAGAAGGCCCAGAACACTGTCCACAACCTTTGGTTTCAGCAGGTCCAGCTCCGCTACACACCCCTGGCTCGATACCTCGATCTGGATCGTCGTCTTTAAGTACCGTTCACCGTTATCATCCATCAGATTGACGACCATGGAACCCAGGGACCAGATGCCGGGTGTCTGAACAACCTCTTTCACCTTTGTATCCGAAGTTTTGGACGTATAGTACTTCCACCCTCCGAACCCCCCGGCCCCGAGGACTACTACCGCAACGGCAACGACAATCCACTTGACAATGGATTTCTTTCCTTTCTTCGATTCTTTTTCTTCCTGTTGTTCTTCCTTCTCTTCTTCAGCCATTACTGCGCCCTCCTTTATTCCTGTTTAACATCAAAAGGACCTCCACCCTCCTGTTAAGCTCTCTGTTCCGGTCGTTCACAGCCGGAAAGCGTGGCCTCGAGTCCGCATACCCTGCCGCGGAGAGCCTCTCCGGAAGAATGGAGCCTTCGGAGATAAAATACTTGACAACACTGACGGCCCGCGCTACCGAAAGCTCCCAGTTGGATGGGAATCGTTCGTTATTGATGGGAACTTCATCCGTATTCCCCTCTACCCGTATACGGCAGTCGGTTTCCTGAAGGATGGAACAGAAGGCCTTCAGGGCCGGTTGATTCCGCTCTTCAATCTCGGCGTTCCCCGACCTGAACAGCAGCTTCTCCCCCAGGGCGACAGAGACCCCCTCCTCTACCGCCCGAGCATCCATGAGACTTCTCCAGGAAAGCACTCCTTCCGCCGGGACGGCGGCAGCACCTCCTTCGGTTGCCTTTGTAATAGATTGTGCCACCTTGTTTATGCGCTCGGCCAACTCCCTCTTTTCCCTCTCAAATTTCATGGACCTGCTCCCCATGGGAACAACAAAGGGGGTAAAGACCGCTATATCCGCTTTTTCTCCACGTTCTGCCGCATGGAATATGGCCCGTATGGAATGCGACACCTTTACCAGTTTGGGAGCGTCCATCTTTGAGACTGAAAGGATCAGAACAAAGAATGTGAGCAGCAGCGTCACCATATCATTGAAGGTCAAGAGCCACTTTCCTCCCTGATCTTCCGAACTTTTACGGCCTATCTTCATTCAGAACCTCACTGTCAACCCAATCTTTGCCCTTCTTCCGGTAATTCAAAATAGAATTCAACCCTCCGGTTTTTTTGTCTGCCTTCGGGGGTATCATTTGATTCGATGGGGCGATGCTGGCCGAACCCGACCGCGGACAGTTTTTCTGCAGTAAGAGTCCCCTTCTCAAGGAGATAGCGCAGGATGTTGACCGCCCGGGTCGTCGACAGCTCCCAGTTCGACGGAAACAGGGGGGTGTGTATCGGAACATTGTCCGCGTGGCCTTCGACCCGTATGGAAAACATATCCTTTTTTGCTATCTTTATTATCTCGTCGAGGCTGGGGTACGCCTCTGTATTGATCACGGCCACCCCCGACGGAAATAACACATGACTTTCAAAGGTTGCCTTGAACCCCCTCTCGATCTCTTCTATACGGACCGATTTACCCAGACCGATGTCCTTGAGGTATTTCCCCAGGGATTTCATGGCCGGCACGACCGTTCCATCAAGCCCTTCCGGGGCATCCGGTGAAAGCAGCAGCATGTCTTCACCCCCGACGGGTTTGTCGCCCTCTTCGATCACCTCGTACCCCTGTCGTGTGAAGAGAGACAGCTTATCGACCTCAAGGGTTGAATAGGACACAAGCATGGCAAAGAGGGCCACCAGGATCAGTGCAAGAGAACAGTATATCGTCTGCCATCCTGCAACAGGGGCTTCTTCTTCCCGGTTCTCTTTTCTCGGTTCCTCTTCCATCTCTAAAACACGCTCTTCCTCTCATCAGGCGATATAAAGGAATGGAGCTTCTCCTCCAATATTCTCGGATTGTCGCCGGACTGAACGGAAAGGATGCCGTTTATGATCAACTGCTTCACGGTCAGTTCAGCGGCGCTTCGCGTCTTCAGCTTGCCTGCGGCCGGCAGGAAAATCAGATTCGCCAGGATGACGCCATAGAAGGTCGTGATGAGCGCAATGGCCATGGCCGGCCCTATGGAGGACGGATCATCCATCTGCATCAGCATCTTCACCAATCCGATCAGGGTCCCCATCATCCCCATCGCCGGCGCGAAATTTCCCATGGTTATGAATATCTCCGCCCCTACTCTGTGCCTCTCGGAAACGTATTCAAGTTCCGTATGAAGAATCCTGGACAAGGCGGCCGGCTCAACACCGTCTATCATCAGCATCACCCCTTTGGTAAAAAAGGGATCTTTGATGTCTTCCAGCTTGCTCTCCAGGGCCAGTACCCCGTCACGCCGGGCGACCCTCGACATCTCAACCAATGTCTTTATGGCCGCCTCCGACTTCAGCTCCTTCTGGAAAAACACATTCTTTGCCACCTTCGCCACCCCGAGGATATCCGACATGGGGTAGTTGATAAGCACGGCCCCTATCGTTCCGCCCACGACGATCATCGCGGAGGGGGTATTGGCAAACCACATCAATCCTCCGCCCGAGCCCATGGCGCTGATCACAAGCCCAAACCCGCAGATGATTCCTAAGATAGTTGATATATCCATTGCAGCTTCTTGGAGGAGCAAGGACTGTGCCAAAGATTCGTACTCAGGGGATACGCGCGCCCGGGGCGCATACGCGGGGGGAAGGCTGCCGCCTCCGCCTGGATGACAGGACTGGAGCGCTCATCAGAGATCCGCCCCGACCGCCATCAGGGAGCAGGACCCCGGGAAATGAGACAAGGGGGTGGAGGGGGGCGAGGCAATCTGCCATACGCCCCCCGTGCCGGGAAAAGGATTTTGACGAGTCGTCAGAAATTTGACATTTATCTCTTGATGTTCATCAGTTCGGCCATCATCGAGTCCGTCACGGTCACGATCTTCGCGCTGGCCTGATAGGCCCTTTGCGCCGTGATCATATTGATGAACTCCGTCGCTATATCTGTATTCGACATCTCCAGCGAGTTCGGGCTGACCTCCCCCATACCCGCAGATCCGGGCGTATTCGGGACAGCATCCCCCGACTCCACGGTCGCCGCGAAGAGGTTCTTCCCCATCCGTTTCAGGCCGTCCGGGTTGGGAAAGTCGTTCAGGATGACCTGGGCGATCTGGGACGTCTGTCCGTTGGTGAAGAAACCGCTGATGACGCCATCCGATGCCACCGAAATCGTTTTCAGTGAACCCGAGGAATACCCGTCATGGGTCAGGGTCTTCACCACCGATGTGCTCGCATACCCCGTTACCACCTCTGCCGTAGTGCCGGCAAGGTCCCACGATATCACGCCGGCGGTCCCGATCGTCGCACCGGTAACGGCGGGCATCGTCAGGGCGACGTCAGCGGGCGCCACTTCCGTCTGGTCAATGGTAAACTCTATCGTGTCGCCGGCAGCCCACGCATTCGTCAGGGCGAAGGTGATGTCGGCGCCTCCGGCCCCGTCGAGGTCGATCGCGACCGAGTCATCGACAGCCGCCGTCCCGAAGGTAAGGGACATGTTCGCATACCCGCCGTTCCCCGTTATCGTCCATGTGTTCGCGTCGGCTCCTCGTGTGAGGACTATTTCGGCCGTTGTATCCTTATATAACTGGCCCTGGTTATTGACCGTTATTGCCGCCACGCCGGTACCGGCGGTGGCATAATAACCGGCACCATCAGTAACGTCGGTAGCCCCTGCCGCTGTTGCCGAGCTGTACACATACTCGAGGGCACCGTTCGTATCAAATTTAACGCCCGAATAGGACTGCGCCGTGGCGGCCGTGTTGTCCAGATACGACTTGAAGCCCCAGTATCCCGTCCCCTCCGTCTTCTGAAAGGTCTGCTTGAGCGAATGGACGGCACCGAGAGAATCGTAGACCGTCTGGGATGCGTTAAAGTTCGCCCCCGTGGCGGTCGCGGAATTCAGATTTACGCCGTAGGAAGCGGTGGTGGTGGTGGACGGGACGGACTGTACGCCGGAAAGAGAGATGTCCGCTATCGTATCCGGATCACTCCCGGCAAGGTTATACCCCTGCACCTTATACGAGTTGACGTCAACCAGGTTCCCCGCGTTATCCAGATGGAATGCGCCGGCCCTGGTATAGTACTCCCCGCCGTCGGCATCCTGGACCGTGAAAAACCCGCTGCCGTCAATGGCAAGATCCAAGGCATTCGCCGTCGTTTCGAATGAACCCGGAGTAAATTGCGTATTGATGGAGCTTACTTCAACACCGCGGCCGACCTGCATCCCGGAGGCCGCTCCACCCGTGATGCTCTGACTCAGGATATCGCCGAATTGTATTTTCCCGGCCCTGAATCCGATCGTATTGACATTGGCTATATTGTTACCGATGACATCCAGCTGCTTGTTGCTGGCCGCCAGCCCCGAAATACCGGCAAATAATGAACTTCCCATCTCTTCTTACCTCCCTCTCTTTAAAGTACTCAGATATCAAACACCATTATATATCCGCGCTTCATACGACCGGGGGCGGCCTGAGCCCCTCTTCATCGCCCCGTGTCACTGAAACCGCTCCCGCCTCTTGTATCTTTCAGCCAGGTACGCTACGTGGCCGGTTCATTGACAGACAACACACTCCCAAAGGAAACAGTCTGCCCGTTAACGCAGAGGAAGGGGGCGCCCTCCATAAACGTGACCCCCGTCACCCTCCCCGTTATTACCGTATCAGATGCTACGAAGCTTCCATTCGCAGAGACCGCTGATACCTCAAAGGTATAGGTTCCGCTCGCAACATCACTGCAATCCCATGTAACTGAGTTTTCACCCTCTTTTTGACCGTCAAGCCCGGGTTCGAGGGTATCAACGAGAGTACCCCCCTTATCATAGATCTTGATGGTGACCTTGCCGGCGTCTCCCGACAGGGTATACGCAAGATCAACGGGGGCCCCCTCTACGGTAACGCTGTTACCCCTAGCGGTTACCTCCTTGCCCACAAGGCTTACCGCCTGGGCATTATTTAACGATGACTGATAAAGATTAGCTGTTTCCAGTTGAGTATTCAGATTGTACAACTGCTCAAGGCTGGAGAACTGGGCAAGCTGTGCCGTAAAGTCTGTGCCATCGAGGGGATTGAGGGGATCCTGATTCTGAAGCTGGGCTATCATCATCTTGAGAAAATCATCCTTTCCCATCGTGCTTGTTTCCAGGACTTGCAGACTTCCGCTGGTGTTGCCGATTAAACCTTCTACCGTTGACATTGCACTCCCTCCTGACCTCCGGCATGACCGGAATTATTGTTAAGCAAACACACTGATCCGCCCGTCACTCCGGACGCGCGGGGTTTCCTCCTCCGGCAGTGAAGAGACATGGCTCGAAACAACGTTTCCGCTTCCCCGGTCTCTGTCGTTTCTGCCTTTATTACTGCTCTCTCCAAAGAATGCTTCGTTCCACCCTGACCCGTACGTATCGCCGTTCGATTTCTCCTGGGCGAATACCTGTATGGTATCCGCTACCAACCCCTGATTGCGGAGAGAACCCTTGAGGCTTTCCATATTTGACTGCAGCATCTGCTTGACATCACTATTCTCCGCCTGCAGTATGACATGCACCTTATTCCCCCTGACCAGCACATCCACATCCAGCGTCCCCAGACTGGGCGGGTTGAGCGCAATTCTCACCCTGCCGGACATCTTCGCGCCGCCTGCAACTTGATCGATCAACGCCCGGAGCGGTATCCCGACGTTCTCGGGAACAGCCGCCGGTCTGCCCCCCGCATGAAGAGCGGTATGCTGATATCCCCCGACAGGAACATTCTTTTCCGACAGAGACGCCGATTGCGAACCCTCTCGGTGAAGGACCCCGGCTGTATGATCGCGGGTGTTCTTACCCCCCGTCTTTTCATATCCGACCGCCGTCGTTTCACCCTTAAGACCCGGTTGATTCCCGATATCATTTTTGCCGCCAGCCGGGGCCGGAGGATAAGAAGCCCTCTCCGTGACGCCCTTCCCCTTCACAGCAGCCGCATTCTTCAGGGCTGACTTCAATGGTTCCGGGGCATCCTCCGCCACATGGGAATTCTTTCCGGCTCCGTTCTCTTCGTTCTGAAAAACAGCGTCCTTCCCTTTCACGGCAGCCGCTTTCATCAAACCGGATTTCAAAGGCCCCGGGGCGCCCTCCGCCACACGGAAATTCTCTCCGGACTCACTCTCCTTGATGCCGCCATTCCTGAAGGCAGCGGCAACCCCCTTTTCATTCCTGATGTGTTCCCCGGCAGGAGCGGCAACCCGTGCTCCCCTGCTTTTCGACTGGATCTCCTCTTTCCCGAAAGCCATTGCGGCTGTTCCCGACTCCGGAGCCCCTGCTTGAAGCCCCGTCTTCTGCAACGCCGGTTTCAGCCGCCCCGGCTCAGCCCCTATCAGGGAACGAACCCTCTCCGCCTTACCCCCCTTCGGGACCCCGTCCTCCGGCAGATCTTCTCTCCCCACCGCGATCTGTCTGTGACCACCCTTTTTGGGCAGTACCGCGCTTGTGCCCGGGGATGGTCCTCCTGTTTGTATCCCCTTTCCCCTTGATACAGTCATCAAAGGATTGGAGCCTTTTACCGCTTCGCCGCCCTCCGAAACATGCACAGAGGGTTTGAGGCCCTTCGCCTCTTTGTCACCCCTTGATGCATTCACAAAGAAGCTGGTCCCCTTTGCCGCTTCGCCTTTCAGGGTGGCCTTGTGCGGACTTTCTGCGAGGCCTGTGCCTTTCACCGGGAGCGACTGATCCGTTTTTTTTGCTTTACCCTCCCCTGCGCCCGGGATATTCTCCGGATCTACAGCAAAGTCCCCCCCTCGCCTGGCCACATTCCTCTGATCGGAATGCCCTTTCGTTTCCTCTCTGCCGGGGGAATCAAGATGAGTCTTCCCCTCCCCTTGCGGCACCATACGCTGTGCGCTTTGCATTATACAGGCAAATGACATCAGTTCTTCCGCCCCGCCGCCAGCGCCACCTTTTTGCACCTTTTCAGATGCGCCCAGGGGGTCGGTCTCCTGTCCTTGCCGTATCAGATTGAATTCTGCTGCCACCGGAGCACCCTTCTCATTGTAAGACCAGACTGTCATGGGGAGCGTTGCCTTATGGACGATTATAACCTTGGCCTCCCCGTTCTCGCAGACAGGTACCCGGCTGAATGCACCGTGGTTTGCTGCCCTGCAAGGGGTAAGAGCAAAAGACATACCACCATTCCGGCTTTCAAAATAACGCTTAATATCAATATGTTATGAAGATGATGCTGTGGCGGGAATTCGGAAGAGGGCAAACATTGCCTACTGATTCGAAAGAAATACCGGTTTCGCCTGATTAGTCCCTTAGTTGTAAAGTTCTTGCAAAAATGGCAAAAGAATTAAAAACAATC
>CAZNBR010000003.1:0-56842 GCA_964571315.1 uncultured Syntrophaceae bacterium | reverse complement strand
GTGTCATGAAGGTCGTCCACGACCGTCTTTACCGCCGGCAGGTCAGTGTCATGGATGTCATCCACCGCCGTCTCGATATCCGCCAGGTGAGTATGCAGTGCATCGAGCCCATAGACCGCGCTGTCCAGCCGGTCCGTGATCATGCAGACATAGAGAGATTTACCTGCCACGTCCGGGACACCCAGGGCGGCAAGCAGAGATTGCAGATTTGTCTGCCCGATAAAATCTCCTAGGTTGGCGAAGATCGTCTTCCCCGCCTCGTCGGGATTACCCAGCATCGCCTCCAGCGACTGGAGAAAGGTCCGTGTTGAAGGATCGCCGATGTCAGCCTGGATGGCATCAACCACGGTCTTCACCGCCGGCAGGTCAGTGTCATGAAGGTCGTCCACGACCGTCTTTACCGCCGGCAGGTCAGTGTCATGGATGTCATCCACCGCCGTCTCGATATCCGCCAGGTGAGTATGCAGTGCATCGAGCCCATAGACCGCGCTGTCCAGCCGGTCCGTGATCATGCAGACATAGAGAGATTTACCTGCCACGTCCGGGACACCCAGGGCGGCAAGCAGAGATTGCAGATTTGTCTGCCCGATAAAATCACCCAGGTTGGCGAAGATCGTCTTCCCCGCAGCATCCGGATTGCCCAGCATCGCCTCCAGCGACTGGAGAAAGGTCCGGGTTGAAGGATCGCCGATGTCAGCCTGGATGGCCTTGACCTGGCCGTCCAGCGACAACGCCTCAACAACCATGTTCGACCATACCATGGAGGGTACATACGCCACGTCTCCACCAACGGTGCAGGTGATCCCCGAAACCGTCATTCGATAGACGTCGCCCACCTGCCACTCTGCCGCCAGGAATTGCACGGACGTATAGACACGGCCATCCGCCGCGATGAACGTTGGTTGCGTGATTCCCACCGCAGAGAAGGCGCCGCCGCCCGTCGATTTTGCCAACTCGACGACGATTGCCGCGATGTTGATATCCGCAAACAAGACCGCGCCCGTATCGATGTCCATCAAGGATATCGAAAACTGCATGAAGGCGTTTTCCTCAACCGTTGCCGTGGCAGACTTCTCCGTTCGGAGTTGAATCGCTGCGCCGCCGAGCGTTTCCTGAACCCACTGGAGCCGTTCAAGAACTGTGCCATCCTCGTTGGATGTTACCGCTGAAGAGTCAAAGACGTTGTTCGCGTCATTTCGTCCCAGCGAAATGAGCGATTCATGAACTACCAGGATCTCGTCCAAGCCGTCCACGATCTGACTGAAGGCATCTACTGTGAATGTTCCGGTAAGACTCACATAATCGGTGATCTTCCGCACCTCATGTTCCGGAGCTGCTGCAGCGGCAAACGTCGGATATCCCGCGCCGCAATCGACGCTGTTCGTCCCGGCGGAGATTACCTCCCCGTCATCAAAGTCGCCGCTGCGAGACGTGACAATATAGGTTGTGGATGTGAGTTTTGCCACAACCACGCAGGTTTCGGCGCTGTCGTCGCCCGTCAGCGTCGCTCCTGCTGCAAAATCCGCAGGTGCTGGCGCCCCGTCGACCGTAAGCAGTTCGTTTGCCCCTTTGATCACCTGCAGATAAAAATGATTATTGAAATAATCATCGCCATACCCGGAGAGGTGAGCGCACACAACAGCCGTTGTCGACGGCGTCATGTCGCTGTTGCAGGCTCCGGCAAAGGCAATCCCTTTTATTAATCCAGAAAGTTCCATACCCCCGGTAAAGGGGTTGATTTTGACTGTCATTATACTATCCTCCCTTTACGAGTAAGTGTATGTTCCGCGGTTATCCCAGACCTTGGTATAGTCATTGACTCCTGCCGCAAATGTAAGCGACGTCACGTTGCGGCTGGCATCGTAGCCGACCTTGGCGATTTGCCATTCCCCGGCAGACGATACCGCGCCGGGCCGGGCTCTGCCGATATATTCGGGATCGCCGGCAGCGTTGTACGCTACGACCATCTGCATGTCGCAGTGGGCGAATGGGAATGAAATTGAATGATTATTGATTGTCATTGTGCACCTCCTTTCGTAAGTTTTGTGGTGTAAGTCAGGCGATGCCTTCGGTAAGGAAGGAATCGACATAAAAAAAACCGGGTCAGCATCCGAATGCCGACCCGGTTTAAATTTCTGTCAAAAAGTTTTATAGTGGTCGCTAGTATAAACGGTCACATTTTAAAATGTCAAGTGAGTAGTTTCACCTGGCAATCTTCCCTTCCCGTATCTTCTCCCTGTTCTCCCGGACGATCTCGATCTTGATCCTCTGCCGGATTCCCTTCCGTGCGCTTGCCACAATTCTCGAAACCGCATCCGACTTGCGTTTATCGCTCATCGTTTCCCATTGCGCCGAGTCGACCAGGGGCAGGAGGCGTTTTCGCGCGATCTCACTTGTCTTTTCCAGGTAGCGACCATACTGTTCCATCGTCATTTTAAACGGGGTCCCTGCTATCTCGACGGACCGGCTGGGCGGCGCCGTACGCAAAATACCTTGTGCGGCCATTTCCTGCATCGCCTCATAAACCCGGTCTTTTCCCTTGGCCTTCGTGATCGGCAGGACAGCGGCAGGCGCCTCCCGGGCAATCACGGCAAGTTTCTCGTTGAGCCGCTTGGCGTATGCCTGCTTCTCCTCTTCGTCATAGGACGGGTTCGCCTCGATCCGCGACTGTTCCTTTCGAAGATCCTGTATCCGGACGGATGCCTGCGCACGGGTCTGTTCCGGTGATACCGAGACGATGTTAATCCCGAACCATCTTCCCAGAGCCTGGCCCGCGGAAACCTCCCGGCCCCATCGATCTTCGCCGCCCGCAATCGCTCGGCCCGCATACCCGATTGCCCCCTGTCGTGTTGCCATCGACGGTATCCAGATGTTGCCCATGTACTCCAACAGCTTCGCCGCCTTCATCCACGCAGGGTCGAGCTGGTTATAAATCGGTGTCCCGAAATAAGAATGGAGGGGGGGTTGATCCTCCCGTGCCGAAAGCCCCGTGTAGAGCATCGACAAAAAGGGGTTCGATATTCCCATGTCGCGAATTCCCTCGCCCAGATCGGCAGCCCTCATGTCGCGCGCGATCGCCAGATAGTTTCCCCAGGGGAAGAAGTATTCCAGGTTAACCCACTGCCATTTTCCATTGTCACTCTTCCAGGGCAGGATCATCATCGACCCGCTCTTCTTGATGTAGGCCGGGAGCTGCTTCTCGAGGTCTTCCCAGTCGTCGTCGTCCAGGTCGTTGAATCCCATAGCGAGCGCCTTCGTCGCCGGGTAGATCAACGCGAACTTCGCCAGCACCCAGGGCCGCTTTTTCAGCGATTCAAAGATGAGGGGGGCTATTTTGTACTGATATGTTGCGAATGGCATGATCGTCTGGCGGAGTCCCTTGATCGACCGGGAGGTCAGTGAGTAATCCATACCCCACTTCATCGCCTCCAGCGTCGCCTCGTCGATGGATGTGCCCGCCTCGCGTCGTTCGATAAAAATCGCCAGTTTATTGATGTCGTCGATCTTCCCGTAATACTTTGCCACGTTCTTCACCGCGATCAGTATCTGGTCGATCCTTCCTCCCTTCACCTTCCGGAATTCGTCCAGGACGTTATTGATCTCCGAGACAAACCAGTTGGTGTGGAAGAGTCCCATGCCGAAGGCCTCTTCGTAATGTTCGTCTTTGGCCTTCATCGACTCGCAGGCCCGGATGATATCGCCGGGGATTTTCGCAAGCGGCCTCCCGCGCATGTTGTTCTGTATGATGTTGGAGACGATGTTACGCACCGCCGTAGGGATATTCAACGCCACTTTCCCCATCTTGAAGATCGCCATCCCCTGCCGCTCGATCTCCAGGATCGTATCCATGAGTCTCCCGCGATTGGTCGCCATGTCCAGGACCGGCATCAGGTCGTCTGCAATGGCTGCCTGGACAAAGGCGCCTGCCAACGGGCCATATCCCTTCGAGTTCGGGAGCTGCACAAAATCACCAGGCATATTCTCCGATTCCGCCTCCGCTTTGTCCAGGGCTTCATGCAGGATGCGGTGGATCTCCGCGACCTCCGGCGTCTGGTGTTTGGCCAGCATCGCATCGTAGGTCTTGGCCTCTTCGACGAGTTTCCCGATACCCATTGTCACGTTGCGTCTGGTCCGGCCACGTATGGGTGCCTTCAGCGGCTTCCCGACGGGGACGGTGATAAGCGACGGCTGCCATACCCAGTCGGCGTTTTCGGCAATCGACTGGAGGTAGTCATACTTTGCGATATCGGTGAGCGCCTTTCCCATCCCGACCGGCACGGCCACAGATGCATCCTCGATGAGTCCCAGTTCCTTCTTCTGCTGCATGGTCAGTTTGGTGTTTCGGCTCTTGGTGTAGGAGAGGTTCAGTTTCCCCGTCGACGTCAGGAAAATGGGCGCGTCTTCGCCCATGACGTGCTTGGCATACATGTAATGGATATACTTCCCGCGATACTTCTCAAACTGCCCCTCGGCGATGATCTCGCGATCCACCAGCATCTCGCCGATCACTTCCGTGCGGCGGCGGATCATTGCCGCCGTCTCGCGAACCTCCTCAGGCAGGGTCTCGATCGGGATATCACCGTTCAGATACCAGAACATATCTTTCTTAACCTGGTCCGGGTAGGCGTCTACCTTTTTATGGAGTTCCTCGATGAACCGGGTCGCCCGGGCGACATTCCCCATCGCCCCGTACCGCTTCGCCAGTATCTTGTCTCCATCGGACACCGTCGAAAAAGGCTGCCAGAACTCCTTCCAATGCTTCGCGAAGGCCTTGATTGCCCCTCCCGTGGCCGGTGATCGTGCGCCCATCAGCTCCAGTCCGCGTTTTGCAGCCTTGGTCGCAGGTTTGACGATTGTCTCTTCCATCGCCTTCTCTGCCATATCCCCGGCTTTCATCAGCAGCGTAAATTCACCGCTGGGGCCTGCTTTGTGCAGTGCTTTTTTTCCCTCCGCCAGCAGATACGCCAGGTCGCTATCGCCATACTGTCCCAGTTTCGCGAACCCGAGACGACGCAAGGCTTGCCGGATAGACCCCAGCGCCTCTTTCGCCCGCTGGATGAGCGTCGGCGACTTCTGCCCGATAAGCGCCAGTAGTTCTGCGGCTATCCGCGCATTCCGCATCTCCGGCGTCGTCTCCGTCTTCGCGTCTTTCCAGTAGGCGTCAAAATCCGCCCGGATGCCGTACTTGTCCGCTATTTTTGCCAGTCCCTGGTATCCGCCCAGCCTGGTGTACAGTTTTGCTAATTGTTGAATACTGCCCTTCCCGAAGAGTTTAAAAATACCAAGATGCCCGTACACTTCATGAAAAATTGACTTTTCAAGTTGTTCTCTGGTAGCATGGGCGTCACGAATCAAATAAATGGAGCCATCCTTATGCAAGACAGCGTAAGTATTATCCTTGGTGCCGCCGGCATCCTCTGCGGCTGTGCGTACCTCCTCCGGGAGCGCATCAAACGAGTCCGCAAGTTTCAGCGTGACGAGGCTGCCAAGTTTGCTCATCTCGCGAAAATCCCCTATGACATCACCAGCGTCTTCAACGGAGATCGGTGTATCTACCCGGACCGACGCAGCTGATCGGGCGAGGAAGTCTGTGGTTTCTTTTTTAATGGTCTCGCCCCATTCAAAGGCTCCCCTGTGCTCTACCTCGCTTCCCGTTATGTCGATTACGTCAAGAAGGTCAAGCTGTAGTGCCTTTGAAAACCTGATAATGTTTTTGAGGTTTACTGCCCGATTCGGGGAGACGACGAACATGCCCGTCGCATTGCGCTTCTCCGCTTCTTTCAAGATGTCAGACTGTGTTTTCCCCCGCAGGTTATTGTAGTCTGCGCCCTCGTAAGTCGCAACGGGGGTATTTTTTGTATCTACGAGGATTATGCCGCCATCCGGCATTGTTATGGCCGAGTAGGCCATTACGTCTTCAGGACGCAGGAATTTCACAGCGGAGTTGCTTATAGTCTTAAACTCGCGGGCTACTTTTTTCAACTTTCCGATCTTCTGATCTCCAGGTGTGATGGGAGCCGCCGTTTCCCCATTCACATGTGCCGAATAAAAACCATGAGCAACTGCAATCATATCTCTGGCAACTCTGGATGTACCGCGAAGTGCGTTATCGAGGGCGTTAAACACAGCCGTGTCCTCGGGGCTCAATGCAGCATTCCCGGAGGGGTGCTGATGCAGCAACCAGATATTCTTTGCCGCTGGCGTGTTAAGGACCTGTCCGGCAAGTTCTCCTGTACCGGCCATAGAAGCGACTTTTGTGCCGATAGTATGCGCGATGATGTTTATGATGTTGTCGTTTGTGTCGGTGACGACGGCAAGGAAATGTTCGTTAGGATATTTTACAAGGTTGATTTGTCCGATGCGGGCAATATCTGCTGCGGTTTCTGCTCTTCTTCCGCCTTTGTAGTATCCCTGGAGGACGGAGACGACTTCGGGCCGAGGCCCACGCCGTATGGCGCCGGTGCCGGACCCGTCGTCATGCCTATTCTCTCTTCCTGCGGCTGGTATATCACCGAAGAGTGAGAGTTGTTCTTTAATGATGTTTTCATGGCTGTATTGTACGCCCCTTTCATGTATTTGTAAACCTTTTTCTGTGCCGCCCAGGATTTCATGCTCGTCGTCGAGCGGATTTTCTATCGTACCTGCCGCCTCGTCACCAACCGGCGTGGCCTTCGTCGCCCCCAGTTCGGCGAGAATCTGGCTGTACTGCTCTTTAAGCCCTGCCAGTGTATCGGTAAACTGAAAGGGCTTTTTAACCTCCGCCTTCATGATGGCAAGATTCTTTTCCTGCTTTTCGATTGAGGAGGCAATTTCCGCGGGCCGTTCTACAATTCCCTTCAGGATATGCCGGAGCGATGTCAGAATCCCGTCCAGACCGCCATGAAGGGTATCCTGTGCGGCCAGTGTCTCTATCCTGGTTTTTTCATCCCCGAACGTGTTGGTAAACTGAACCTCCCGTGGATCCAGCTGGTAGCTATAGACAAAGCGGTGATCCTTGATCTGTTGCGTTCGTTTAACCTGGCCTGCGGGGAGTGTCTGCTCGGCCTTGATGGTGATCGTCAGATTTTTACCGTTAATCTGTGCCGTGATGCGCGCTTCGATATCGGTGATCTGTTTTGTCCACCCATCGGGAATGGTCCAGTCTTTGTCCTTCCTGAGTGATCGCGAGAGCCGGTCCTCATTGGTGGGGTTTGCTTCGCGCTTCTGGAGATCCGAGATGAGCTGCGCATAGGACTTTTCAACCCTCTCTTCGGCCTTGCCGAGCGCCGCCTGGAGCGCCTTCTTCCCCTCCTTCGTGTCATCGTAGCTCTTCGCGTCGACAGTGAATGTGTACTGGTTATCGGGATAGGTCTTTTCAACATCTTGTTTTTCTTTTTCCGCCTTCGTGATGTTGGCCTTTGCCCGTGCCAATTGTCCCTCCGACTGGCTGAGCTGCGACCGCAGTTGTCCGATCGTCCTGCGATGACCATCCGCCAGGATGGCAATCTCCCGGATCTGATTTTCCAGTTCAAAGCGTTTTTTTACCAGAGGATTCCCGGCCGAGGCGGCCATCAGGTCTTCAAAGGTGAACTGGAGTTCGTCCGCTGGATCATCGAAGCTTCGTCCTTCCAGCTTCCCGCGAAGGAGCTGGTTTATAAACTTCTGTTTCTTCTGGAGCCGGTCGTAGGTCACCGAATCGAGGGTATTGATCACAGCATAGGCGAGGACCTCCACTTCCTGGTTTGTGTTTCCGGGCCGCAGTATCCTGCCGTTTCGCTGTTCGAAATCCATCGGCCGCATTGGTGCATCCACATGATGAATTGCGACCAGTCGCTCCTGAACATTGACTCCAATCCCAAGTTTGCTGGTAGAGCCGATCACAACGCGGATCGCGCCCGCATTGATCTTTTCAAAAAGGGACTCTTTCGTCGCATCGGTGTTGTATTTGTTTTCCGTGATATTCGCGATCTGGGTCTCAGGCACTCCCATGCCGACGAGTTTCTTTTTGATATCGTCGTAGAGGCTGAACCCGTTCGGCCCGCGGTATGTATCGGCGAAGACCAGTTGCGTCCCCGGGACCTCCTGGCTTTCCTCCCAGCGATTGAACACCTCCTGCACTACCCGGTTTGTCTTGCTGTCTGGATTGTCAGCCGCATCGGCGTGCACCAGACGCAGGTCTATCGCGGCCTGTTTTGCCCGGTTGAAAAGCAGAAGAGGAACATGGGACAGCTCTTTTTTCTCCATTCCCGAGAGGTTGTTCCACTCCGCGCGTTCCTGCCGGATCCGTTCGATCTCGTCGGCCAGTTCCTGGGACCGCGGAATCGCCACGGACTGGATGCCGTCGCCTTTCAGCTTCGGGATCATATTCGTCCAGCCGGGCACGTCCTCCTGGAGGATCACGTCGGCCGCCGTCTGCCACATCTTGATCAGTTCGGGTCCGTTTACGTATTTATTGAATCTCTCGATGTCCTTGAACTCGCCCGTCTCGGTCATCTCCAGTGTCCGTGTCGTGTCGCCGAACATCGATGCGAAACCGTCAAAGTGTCCCGCGCCGAATTCTGCCAGAAGGTCCGGACGTACGTATCGCAACAGCGTCCAGAGTTCTGCCGTCGTGTTCGATACCGGTGTCCCGGTCGCCAGGTAGATGTTTTTCCCGCGGGTCTTCTCCTGGACTGCGCGCGCTTTCATCAGGAACCGGAAGGATTTGGCCGCGGCGCCCCGGTCGAGCCCCTTGACGTTTCCCATCTTTGTGCTGAAATCGCCCCGTTTGTAGTGGTGAGCCTCATCGACCAGGACGGCGTCAATCCCCATTTCGTCGAAATAGATCGTATCAATTCCATGGGCGGAGTCTTTAAGGGCTTCCAGCCTGGCTTCCTTGCGCTTGAGCATTGCGTGAAGCTGCTTGACCGTCGGCGCATCTCCGCGTTTCGGCTTATCGATATCTCCACCGAGTTCGAGAATCGCGGCCTTGATCTCCTCCAACTGCTCTTCGATGAATGCCGCCTCCCGTTCGGGGTTGACATTCAAATCATCGAAAAACGAATGAGGAATGATGATCATATCGTAGTCGTTGGTCGCGATACGAGCCAACAATGCCCGCCGTGCGCTTTTTGCCCGGTCGTTCTTAGACGGGCAGAGAATCCGTGCGGCAGGATAGAGGTTCTTTGCCTGGCCGGCAAACTGGTTCACCGTGGATCCCTGAACTACGATCAGCGGTTTATGCGCCTGGCCGGTCCTGCGAAGTTCCATCGCAAGCGTAGCGTACATGTAGGTTTTCCCCGTTCCCACGGCATGGGCAAAGACTGTGCTTCCCTGAAGGCCCCGGCTGACCGCGCCTTTCTGGTGGGCGCGCAGGGTGATCAGATGGCTTGCGTGCGGATAATGATCAATCCCGGGAACGTCATATTGCCGGACGACATAGTTGTTCTTCTCCCGGTTGTAAACCGCGGCAACGGCCGACGCATGGCTGGTGTGCTCCAGCACATACTCCTTGAACGCCGTCTGAATCTCTCTCTGTTTCTGCTGAGCATTAAGACTTTTTGCCTGGTTCTTCACCCGTTTTTCATCGATAAGGTCATAAATCTCCGTTCGATGAAGATTGAGACAATCCTCCACCAGTTGTGTCCCGGAGCGGCCTTCCGAGCCCCACACGGTGTAATTTGGTGAGTTCCTGTTCCAGTTGCCGGCGTCATTGACCGTCCAGCGGCTGACCTCGTCTTCGCCTACCTTTACTGTGGCGAGCGTCGCCGTAGCCCGGCCCTCCATCTTTTCCGCCATAAAGCCGTCGATCACCGCCTCAGGTATCCATTCCGACCCCAGACGAAAATAAATCTCGTCGATCGTCAGCTCGGGGGGTTGTACGGCCCGGAGCGCTGCCGCGTTCTTCTTTGCTCCCTGCTCCTCGGCAATCCGAAGCTTCTCCCGGACGTTCCCCGAAAGGTATTCGCTGCGAGACTCCAGCAAGCCGTTGGCCGGATTCAGAAAGGCAAGTTCTTTCTCGATCAGTTCGGCCTGGACCGCAACCGTGTCCTTCCCCAGGAGTGCGGCGATATAATCCGGGCTGATATGGTTCTTGTAGGTGAGGCTGACGTTCACCGCATCTTCGATATTCTCCGACGTTACCGGTTCGGAGAATGGAAAGAGGGTCCGCTTCGTGAAGATATCCGCCTTCGTGAAGATATCCTGGTTGCGGGTCCGTGTCTCTCCTTTGTTTTTGCCTTTGCCGACAACATAGGTAACCGGTTTTTTTACAATGTTTTCCAGCGCCAGGACTAAGGGAAACTCCACGTCGTCGGCAAGAAATGTGCTCGGTTTTTCGTTAAACGCTCCATACTTCTGCCGGTAGCGGTCATAGTCGCGATTCAGTTTTCGCTGGAGTTCAGCGATATCTTCCGTAGTCGCATCCTCTTGCTGCATCGTCATGATCAGCTTCCCGGCCATATCCCGGACGGAGATAAATGAAGCCGCCTGGAGAACCTTCTTCCGTTCCGCCGCCCATTCAGGCGCAACCATGACGCCGGAGTTATTCACATAACTGAGCGTGCCATCTTTCAGGACAAAGGTCCCGGCTTTGGTCCCCGCTTCCGCCCGCTGTATCGCGGCCGGTTCAGTGGCGTTCTCTGCGGTAAAAATCCCCTGCGGCAGCCGGACGACGGCCTCGTCGATCTGTTCTGTCAGCGGCCTGCTATCATCGGGGGCAAGTGTGTATTCTTCCTTGCCTCCGTACATCGTCCCGGCCATGGAGTGCTTCCCAAGGACCATCTCGGGGTGCTGCGCAAAATACTCGTTGATCGACACATCCGTTCCATCCATCGTTTTGACTGGTGCGGTGGTCCTCCATGCGTTCCTGTCCCGATAGGCTTCTGCCGTCTTTTTCCGGAGAATGATGATGTCCGTCGTAACATCCGTTCCGGCGTTCTTTCCGAAGGCATTGTTTGGCAGGCGTATCGCGCCGACCAGGTCAGCCTTGTCGGCCAGGAGTTCACGCGCCTTCCCGTTTTTCGTTGAATCCATCGTGTAGCGCGACGTGATCGCGATTACGACACCGCCGGGGCGGAGCGCATCAACGGACCGGGCAAAGAAATAGTTGTGAATCGACCAGCCGGAATAGGCGGGGTGCGCAGTATCGGTGATCGGGTAGTTCCCGAAGGGAAAATTGGAGATGACCAGGTCCACGGAATTGTCGGGGATACCCTGCGCTTTTTCGAAGCCGGTGATCTGGATATCGGCCTGCGGGTAGAGCTGGGAGAGAATCTGCCCGCTCATCCTGTCAAGTTCCACGCCCTGAAGTTGAACCCGTCCGGCGAAGTCGGCGGGTATTAAGCCCAGGATATGACCGATCCCTGCCGCAGGTTCCAGAACCCTTCCTCCCTCGAATCCGAGTCTGCGCCCCGAGCCCCATAACCCATGCTCGATTACCTCTCTCGACGTATAGTGGGCGTTTAGCGTCGAGGCCTCGGCGGACTTCCACTCCTCCGCAGTCAATATTCCGCCCAGCAACGGATGGAGTTTCCGCCCATACTTGGCTTCCCATGCTTCGTACTTTTCGGCCTCGGCCGTATTGAAATAGGAGGCCGGGTTTCTGTATCGCCAGTGCTCGGGATTTTCATCGTGATGCTGAATGTAGGTTGCGAATTCGGGGTTAAAAACGTCCTGGGCTACGGCGCCCCATCCGGAGTATTGCAAAAGGATCTTCTGCTCCGCAGGTGTTGCGGCGCGTTTTTCTGTGACGAGTTTTTTTGATAATTCAATGGCGCGGATATTAGCGTTGATCCGGGCTACCTTCCCGGAATGGAAGAGGACGTCGGCAGGTTCGATGCGGGTGTTTACACCCAGATCTCCGTTGGGTTGTCGGGATCGACGGGCAGGTTGTCCGCCCACTTCTGAATTTCCTTTTCCAGTTTCTCCGGCAGCGGCTCCGGCGGGTTGTCCCGGAACGCCGGGCCGTCCGGCGGCGACAGGATGTACTGGCTCGCCACTTCGTCGGCCTCTTCCCGGCTCTTCCCCTTGTCGAGAAGGTTGCAGATCATTTTGTAGGCGACTGCTGCTTTTCTGTCCAGATACGCCTTCAGTTTCCCCGACTGGTAGAGTTGTTTCACCCGTTCGGGATAGTTCTCCAGCATCCAGTCCAGGCGTTCCTGCCAGTACCGCCAGAGTTCCTGATGGGGATTCACCACGAGAAATTCCTTTTCCTTCTTCATGGCCGGCTTCTCCTTCCTTTGTATGTAATGTAACGGCGGCCGCGCCTTTTGTCAAGTCATTTTCCGTCACCTCCATGTAGAATCGTTTGATATACGGGATGATCGCCTGGGCCTCGAATCCGCGTGCGGTGAACTGGCTGACCGTCTCCTTCATCCACTCCTTGACTTCGATCGCCGCCGCGCGGAAGTGGACGTATGTCGCCTGCAGGTGTGGTTTGATCGCCTGATAGAGTTCTTCATCGAAGACGCCGCCGCCCATCATGCTGATCGGACCCTTGCCTGCCCGCTTCATGATCTCCGCGATCGCGTCATAGGAAGAGGCCACGCCTTTGGCGACCTCCGATGCGGCCTTTCCCAGAGACGCGGCAGGCTTGATCATGTCTTTTTTGATCCCCAGCGCCTCCTGGAGTTGCGCCGTCGGATCGCCGTTGTAGAAGCTCCAGACCTTCTTCGGCCCGTACCAGCGCCCGCCCGCCCGCTTGATCGTCTCTGAATGTGCCTTGGTGTTTCCGGAGACGTTCCATACGGTCTTGCCTGTGTTGGTTGCGCCTTTCGTAACGACCAGACCCAAGTCAGCCAGGCTCTGTGCCCCGGTCACGGTGGCCGCCATGGCGGGCGGTCTCTGTGCGGTCGCGATCGCAACTCCCTGACTCTGCGCCCGTTTCTCCGGCAGATATTTCTTCGCCTCCTCCGGATACTTCGCGGCCCATGCATCGAATGCTTCCTGGTATAGCACGGCTTTTTGTCGCGCCGATTCCGCCCGGGACCTCGCATCCCGGATGTTTTCCGGTTTTCTTGCCCGCTGCGCCGCCGCATCGCTCTCCCTTGCCCGCTGTTTGGAATAGGTTACGGTGTAGAGCACATGACTGGGCTCCTTGAATCCGCCATCAACATTGATATCGGGAATCGCCGTGGGTGCGGGTCCTACTTCACGGGTGATATCTTTTTCACTCGCGGAAAGCTCCACACCGGAATCCATTTTCACCATATAGTAATGGTCGACAGTTCGACTGCCTCCGAACATCGTCTGCATGACTATCGTATCGACTTTACTGATCGTCCCATGTCGCCCGGATTTTAATACAACGCGATCTTCCTTCTGAAACGCCGCGCCCTCGGCCTTCTCCTTTAAAGATTCGGATGCCTTTGTCTCTGCCGGTTCTTTTTTTGCGACTGCGGCCGTGACAGGCTTCATGCCGGTTGCCGTTGTTACACCCCGGTTCGGCGCAGTTTTCTTCGGCAGGTTCTCGATGCCCTTTGCGATACGATCCTTGACTGATCTTTCGGCTTCGTACCGTGCATCGTCCGGGGTATGTCCGAAACCGACAACCCCTTCATGCGGTCCTGCCTTTACGGTTGCCTGGTATCCATCTTTCCATACCCCGCTGGTCTGCTTTGTGATATTAATTTCCAGTTCGGGTCCGGCCTGATCAACCGTCTTTTTCTCCATCTCTGCCAGCGCTTCCCTCGCCAGTGCATCGAACTCGTCGTCTGTGAGAACATCGCCCGTCTTCGGTCCAGGCTTTGCTTCCTCCGTGGCCGTGACTTCCTTCGCTGTTTCTTCCGGTGCTTGAATCTGGTCTTGTTTCTCCTGTTCTGCTGCCGTTTCCGGGACACTGCTGCCGGGGCTAAACTCCGTTGCTTCCTCCGTCTGGTTTAAATAATCGACGCCCCTGATGATCGTGCCGTCTTTTACTTTCCGGATCGTGCCGTCTTTCAGGGTAACGTTCCCCTGGTCGTCGATATCGGTAACGGTAAATTCTTCACCGGCAATGACAAACCGGTCCCCCTCCAGAAGATCCTTCACGGCGATCTGTTTATCCCGGACGGGGTAAAACCCCTTTTCCGCCCAGAACGGTTCTTCCAGGACCCGGCCGGGGATGCGTTCAGATGCTGCGGCAACGATCGCGTCATAAACTTCTTTCTGTTTTTCCGTCATGCCTGCGCCGGTCTGCGCCTTTTTGATCACGGTAAGCGCATCGTCCTTCGATAGGGACATTCCCTGTTTATTAACATCGGTCAGCCAGTCCACGCCGGCAGTTACTCTTTGAAACGTGTCATCGGGGCGGACGACCAGGCCCGCAGTGCCTGCGTTTTGAAGCTGGCTTTCCATGAGGCTCAGCAGGTACCGGTGCTGCATGTCTATTTCTGTGGCTATCTCCGGACTGACATGGTCCTTATTTTCTTCCTCCGATATAATTCCTTCATCTGTAACGGGAGTCTTTTTCGATTTAATTCCCAGTATCTGAAGCGACTGCGGGATGGTCTTTGCGACTGCGGGCGTCTGGAGAATTATTTCCAGAACCTTTTTTTCGTCTTCCGGCAGCCGGCCCTGGCTTGCCTCTTCCTGCAGGACAGCGATGTCCTGGTCCGACGGTCGCTGTGCAGGCCAGAAGGATAACGTTTTTCGGGCATAGGTTACCGCCCTTAGTTTCCTGTTTCGTTCCTCCCTCAGGATATTTGATTCCCGGTCACGGATATCCTGTTCCCGTTTGGCATCGATGGAGTCGATCCGGGCTTTTATCAGAAGAGGGCGCATGGCATCGAGATCAACAGGCTGGCCGTTCAACTGATACAGTCCCCTGTCGTCGGGTGTGATGATCAGACCCAGGCCGGGGCTTTGTGTGTCCGCGGGAGAGGCGGCGATGGCCGTTACCAGCCGTTTTTCAGAAAGGCTGAATGTCTCGTCGAAGATCTTCTGCTTTGCCGGATCGTCGCCCGCGAGTTGAGATCGCAAGGTGTCCCGGTTCGCCATGGCCTGATCGATCTGTATCTTCCGGGCTTGCATGTCTTCCGACGCCGCGGCCTGTTCCTCTGCATCTCTGCGGGCAATTTTTGCCTTCCGCGCCTCTTCAAGCGCCTGTTGATTTTCATCATTCAGGTCGGAAAGGCTCAAGTCGAAGAGGTTCTCTCCTTTCTTCCTGTTTTCTGCCGACCTTACCTGATCGATTGTCTGTGCCAGAGGTTCTTCCAGCGCAATGTCTTTCCCCGCAGCCGGCCCGGATAAAAGCGCGCCCGAGCCGGGGTCTGTTTGCGTTTTGACGGCAGGCGTCGGTGCATCCTTTTCTTTCGCCCTGGTTTCGGTTTTGCCGAATATTCCCGGGGGCGGCGTATATTTACCGTCTCCATACAGCAGATAACTGACCATCTCTTTTGCGTTCACTTCGGGAATGATCGTTTGTTGAGCTATATCCTTGACTTCGGTTCCTCCGGTAATGACGTCGGCCCCCGGAGGTGTCTCTTCGAGTTTCGTCCGGATCTCGTTGATCCGGGTGTCCAGGCGCAGGGAGATGTCCTCATCGGAAATCCCTTCATCCTTGAGGGCAAAGACCATATCCTTGACGGCAAGTTGATCGGCCAGATCGTTGTACTGTTTGACCTGGGCCTTGTGGACGCTGGTTCCAATCGTTCCTCCGGCGATGCCTCCTAACGCTCCGCCAATGATGCCTGACTCCAGAATCCGGCCGATGTTGTCGGTCAGTTCCTGCTCCGGTTTATGCCCCAGCTTTTCCACCAGAACATTGACGGCCTCCTGGGCTGATTCCGTCGAACCCTCTAAAAATGCCTGCCGGACAAAGCGCTTTATCAGCCTGTCTGCGCCTGCCTGTTTCAGAAACAGGTTGTCGAATGGAAGAAGCTCGAGAAGACTGTTGACAGTTCCTGCTGCCAGACCTTCCACGGTGGCGATGCGCTCTATGGTGTCGGCGTCATAGGCCCCGTCCTGTGTCATTTCCTGTTTTGCCTGGGTGTATGCGCTTCCTGCTTCCACCGTCATGGATCCGGCCCACGAGCCTGCCAGAGAAGCGGCGCGGATGGCCTTAACTCCCCAGTCTGCCGCCCGTGCTGCACGCATGACGCCATATCCCGGCAGCATCATCGCAGCCATATTTGGAAGGTTTTCGCCGACGCTGCGAACCCACCAGCGCCAGTCGCCCAAGCGTTCATGATGTTCCCATACCGTCCCTTCTGTAAGGTAATCCGGGCGTTTCAGGACTTCGCTTTCCTGGAGATTCTGAAGATAGTCCCGCGCCGTTCCCGCTCCGGGCAGACCGATCATCTCCGCCGTTCCCGCCACAGCCTCGCCGGTACCGACCACTCCGGATGCCAGTGCGGAGACGGTTTCTGCAACCATACCGCGTGGTTTGGGGGGCTTCGGCTTATTTTCACTGCCGGAATCGTTCTCTTGGGAAAAAATACCGGCGTTTCTTTTTCGGACGGCCTCGACGAAATCAAAAGTAGATTCAGCCGCGGGCGTTTCATTTGCGGCGGGATTCTGGGTTTCTTGGGAAAAAATACCAGCATTTCTTTTCCGGACGACATCGACGAAATCAAAAGTAGATTCAGGCATCGTTATTCCTCTGTTCTAATATATGCCGGGTGCCCCGGATAACATATTCACATCACCCGACAAATCCGACACCGCGGGTGCCGCCGCTGATTTCTGCCTCGATGAAAGAAGCTCTGCCTGCTGGAGCAGGTAGTCATAGGCGCCCTTGTAATCGCCTTTTTTCATTCTATCTTCGTGCTGCTTGTTTATTGCATCGCGAAGGGTTTCCGGCGCTAACGTCTGAATGATTGTTGCAGCTTCTATAGTCTTATCATCAAAGAACGGGTCAACGGCTATCTTTTTTCTCATTACCTCAAAAGCATCGGGGGCAGAATTCAAATCGTCTCCCGCCGACTTGATTTCTTTTAATCCCGCCCGGACTGTCTGGACTGTCTGTGCGGCCTCCGCGGCTGTTTGCCCGTCTGATATTAACTTTGAAATCAGGGCAGACTCGTCTTTAGCCGACCATGCAGCGTCTTTCTGCGTCATCCGCCCGTACATGACCCCCTGCGCCACCGCTTTTTTGTATTGCTGCTCCAGCATTGGGATATCTTTCGGGTTTGCCGCAGGTAGAGCTTTTTCTATGGCCTTTCGCCTCTCATTGGCTAGAGCCATCCCAAAGTGTGGTATATATCCCCGAAATCGAGTCATAAGTTTATCGGCGTCATTCCGTGTGTACGAGGCATTCGGGTCGGAAAAACCCATGGCGGTTAATATTTCCGGGTCGATGCCCTCGCTCTGTGCCCATGATGATAGCGGCTGTTTCTCTAGCCCGCGGTTGATCACATCTGTCTGCGTATCCGCAAACTTTGTCCGCGCTTCGTTCTCCGCTATCTGTGATGGAATCACCCGGCCCTGTTGCGTCAGGGTGTCCTTACGGTATGCAGCCTCCGCCGCTTGACCCTCTCCAGTAAGTTTCTCACGAGCCTGATTAGCGCGAACAGCCTCCGCCGCTTGGCCTTTGTCGATATCGATCCGGGCCAGCTCTCGGAGGTTCGCAATTTTATCCCTTTCCGCTCCGCTTCGAACCAGCTCCGTTTCCGTATTGACTTTGGCCAGGTCCAGTTTCAGGTTTGACTCGCGCACCTTTGTTGCCATGTAATCGGCCATGATATCCCGGAGCGAAAGCCGGGTTTCCTTCAACGCTTCCGGGACCGCGCCATAGGGGTTATTTCCAAATCCAAAATTTACGTTAGGCATAATGAACCTCCCTTTGTATCAATCTTTTAAAAAAGCGGTATCCTCACCGCACAGGGACATGATAAAGCTTTGCATATGATCCTCTACCGGCGACATCCCCCAGGATTCCATCATTTTTTTAAATGGCGGAGACGCCGTTACGCCATAAAGAAATGTGCACCCCTGCGCGACGGCAATGGATCTAAGGGTAGTAAACAATTGCGCAAAGGCCTCCTGTCTTTCCTGCGGCTGTACCTCTCTTGATCCGGTAGCCCACGTGGGCATTGCCACGCTTCCGGGAACCAGATACATGAAAAGCGCGCCGATAAATGTTCCGTCGTCCCGCTGGGCCACATATCCCGTCTTCGGTAAAAAGGCAATAGGGCAGGGTGGCCAGCCATAATGTTCCCAGATTGACAGAAGTTTTTGGTAATGCTTTGCTTTATCAAATTTCACTAATTTCATGTTCCAGATCCTCCAGCATGGCATTGCGCATGGTCATGGAATTGAGGCAGGCCAGCCGGTCGTCATCAGATACCGAAGGTCCCTGATCTGTCTCGCAGAGATCGGCAAAAATAATTCCATTGACACATATAAGGTGATTTTGCGTGATCACAGGGTACACCCGGACCGGTTGATCTGCTGGAACCGGCTCTGCGTGACTGCTGTTTTTTACGCGCAGCCATCGTCCGTCTTCAAACACGGCATGGCCGCCTTCAACCTGGACGCCTTTATACCGGCAGATATTCCCGGCCAGGACAACACCGACGCCGAGGACATCATCTCCCGCATACAGGCAATCACCAATCCGCACATCCTCCACAGGCACCGTCGATTTATCCGCCATCAACACAGGCGTCCCTGCGACAAAACAGAAGATTTCGCTGACGACCAGGCCGACGCCTCCTCCGATGACCGCGCCCCACGGGCCGCCGACCGAGCCAATCTGGGCGCCCACAATCGCTCCGGAAACTGCTCCTCCTGCCGCGGCGGATACCCGTCGCTGGTCTTCTTCGCCCCCTATGTTCAAGGCGTCCATGATCGCATTCGTCGCAAATTGGGTGGCAATCCCCGCTCCTGCGGCAAAAAGGGAGGTCGAGGCCGAAACGCCAGTTCCAGCCGTAACACCCTTTTTAGCTACCTCCTTAGTTGCTTCTTCAGATGCCCTTTGCGCTACTGCGCCGCTGCCGCCTGAAGCCCAGCCCGCGGCAGCCATATCACCACTGGCATTTAACCCGGCCTGCTGGGTTGCCTGGGTTCCAACTCCTTGCGCCAGTGCCGTTTGCGCACCTGCTTCGGTCATTTTTTCTGCTACAGTCGACCCGGCTGTGCCGGTTATTCCTTGTGCTACAGTCGGTGCGGTCTTTGAAGTGGCAAGGTCCCGCAGACTGAAACCGGTCTTATCCGCCAGATAGGCGCCGGTAAGTGTCAATCCCGCAGACTGGATGCGATTGCTCTGTTGTGCCTGTTCCTTACTGGCTTCCATCTGTTGTGCTTGAAGCGCCTCATTTTTTGCCGCGATGTCTTTTGTCAACGCCTGGCTGGTGTCAAACTGTTGTGCCGTTTGAGCCAGGGAAACGTCCGCCTGCCGTGTATCTTCTGCCAGCTTTTTTTCTTCGAAAGCATTCGCCTTATTGCTCTGTACCAGCCCCCGGTATGCAGGCAACTGAGCCAGGAGCAGTGATGCGGGAGATACTTTGCGCCTCAAGCCTGTCACGGCACTGTATTGCGGGTTTACGATTTCAGGAAGGTTCAGCATAATAGTTTACCTCGTTCCCAAATGGGCGTTTACGACTCGGCGCAGTTCCTCATTGGCCAGTCTGGAGAGTGTGATTTGCTCGTCATGTTTCCTTGCAAGCTCTGCCGCTTTTTCCTCGGTTTTCTTTAACTCGACATTCTGGGCTGCAAAACTCAGTCCTTGAACGCCAAGATTCAACAAACCCAGACCGGTGGCCCATTTATTCTGCTTCTCCCATGTATGCATCATGTCCACTGCCTGCCGGTAATTGGCATTCAATCCCCTGGTCTCTTCTGCGGTTTTCGTATCAAACTGTCTGGTCTTTTCCGCAGTATTCGTATCAAACTGCCTGGTCTTTTCCGCCAGTGCTTTTTCTCCGATAGTCAACCGATTTGCAAAATCCTGTTCCTGGGTTGCCTTCTCTGCCTCGCCGGCTGCATACGTTCTGATTACGCCGGACGTATCGGGCACAGCCTGCATACTCACGGGCGTTCGTGCTATCCTTCTCAGGGAATTTTCCAGATCGTAGGCATTTTCTATAGTTTCTCCTGCCATGGTGATTCCTCCTTAATGTACATCATCGCGTAAAATTTCGTCTTCATATCCCCATACCAACGGGCGAACGCCCTTGGCGGTGGCGTTTGTATGTGTCGTAAACCGGAGTTTATGTGTCCATGCGTCCAGGTTAACGGGCTGTGTTTTTCTCACATGACGATTGTCGTCGGAGAGTGCAACAGGCGCAAGAGTGGTGGGGAGCGTTGCGCCATCCGCGTAATGTTCAATGGCCATCGTCTGGACTTCCGCCATTGCAACACAGACCAGTTTCACACGTTTAATCCTTACCAGGTCAAAAATACTTTCTGTAGGCAGGAATTCCCCTGTTGCTACGGATTGCACGATATCATCACCATCCCAGGTCGTTCCATCTTCCAGCCTCATCAAAAAACCGTCATTGCGGCACCCGATGGCATATTGTTTATTGACGGCATCGGCAACACGAAAACCCGCCTGCGGGTATGTATAAAAGGATCCCGATGGAACTTTTTGAAACCAGCGTTTCAGAGTCATGTTGTAGACGACCCATAATTGTGAATCAAAGAAATCGATTAAGGAGGAGGCCTGCTTTGCCGGGTACATCTTGAAGTAATAGGGCACGCCGTTGACAATAGTTTTTGCGATGCGAGGGATTCCGGACAGGGCCGATGGTGTATATGCAGGTACGGTGTTTGTCGCGCCATCATAGAGCAGTGAAGATGCCGCTGCCGGGTATGCCTCGAAATAATACGGCGTTCCGTCTGACACGGTCTCCAGTGTGTGCATCGACCCCGAAACCGCACCGGCCCCAAGAGTATATGGACTCGTGAGTGCATCGTCGCCGGTCCCGCCTTCCACTGCTGATATGGTCGGATAGGCAACCACATAGTGATATAATCCCCCCGCTGAAAAACGAATCACGACCGGTGTTCCTGATAACGTCGCGTCATCGAACGTTTGTATTGCCAGTGGAGAAACGACAGCGTCGTTATTGATTGGCAGGATCAGATTATATTCGGGATAATCGGGGTCAAACCAGCCCACGGCCCGTGCAATTTTTTCGAAAGATATTCGGCGCGAGTCACTCGGATCGAAGTAACATTCAAGGCCGGGAATCGGGGTCAATCCCCCCGCGTCAAACATATATGGTCCGGCATAGGATAGCCACGCAGCGATGCTTCGGGCGCTCATTGCCTCCTGCGATTCTGATACCTGACAGGTATCCAGGGTTAATGGCGCCGGGCAGCCGATTGTGTCTGATATAGGGTAGATTGTATATGTAGCTGTATCGATTCCATGCAGCAGTTGAGTTGCATGGGCCTTCAGAAAAATTCCGAAGGTGTAGATAGAGCTTCCGAGCCGGTTATAAACCTCGGCGGCGCAGGTAAGTTCCTCCGGCCCCGGGAAAAAAAGAGGGGCTTTACCGTCACCCAGGCTGGAATCATCCCCGTTCCACGACTCCGTGCTGCCGGCCATGGGAAAATCAACCCTGTTGCCCTCGTTTGTCGAAGTCAGGTTGCACAGCATGGGCCGATCCTGATAAACAAAGGGGAATTTATATCCCAGGGCGTTTAACTGAGGCGCGGGGATCGCCTGTATCTGGTCAATCCATACATCCGCAGAGAGGGTTGCGCTAACCTTGATCCGGTAATACCACAATGTCAGACCGAACTGATTTTTTTGCATCTCCACGCCAAAAGCCGGCGGTGTCCAGGAAACAAAACCTCTTTGGGCCAGCGTCTTCCCGGATACATCTGTAAGATCGACAAAACCGGAGACGGCGGCATAGGCAGAACCGGTCCAGTATTCGACGCTGAGAATCGAGGCGTTCGTATTGATCTTGCCCGTTTCTTTTGCATACATGATGATATTGAGGGCGCACGTCCGTTCAGATAATCCGACATCGATATATTCGGCGCTGGTCAAGCCCCCGACGCTTGCCACTTCGCCGCTTGCTGCCGTTGCAATCCCGTCGGTTGATTCTAACACAGCCATGGTGTCGTCGATCCAGGCTCCGGCATGGTAATGGCGGCATTGAATAACCGGCCGGAGTGCTCCGTCCCAGACATCCAGCACCGGCTGGAAAGGAGCATCAACCGTAAGTTGATAGATCTCCGCAGACCCTGCGCTCAGGGTAAATTGATACCAGTACAAAAGCCGGTTCTCCAGGAGTTTTAACACAGATGTTGAAACAGTGGACGGCCATGTAATCGTTCCATCTTCAGTCAGCCCGTTTGTGTTGTCGGTGATGACCAGCGCCGACCAGGCCGCTCCGGTCCATTCCTTGCATGTGATGGATGCCGCTCCGGCATTGTATGTTTTTATGTATGGTTTTATACCCGACAACTTTCTTGTCGAACCGACGAGAAAGACAAGGGCTCCGGCTGCTATTGCGGCATAGTTTCCGGTTGTTTGCAGGGCGTTTCGGACAGCGATCGTGAAGTTCTGGGGATTTGTCAGCGCGCTTGTCACCGCGGCGGATGACGTTATGAATGCGGCAGGCGGGATCTCATCGCCACCGTATATCTGCGACGTCTTCCCGTTACAGTATGCGATCTGGTTATTTGGCCATTTGGAAAAACGACCCAGCCCTGCGTCTGCGTCATCCACATAGAGCGGCGTGGTTTCAAAATCCTTTGGATTGGGAATATCTTCCGATGCAGTATGTGCGATGGTCTGAATGATCGCGGATGAGCTTTCGTCGAAGGTCAATGCTTGAACCAATGTCCGGGACAAAACGCCGAAGGGCGAACGCAACTGGATGCCTGATCGGCCCTTGACATAGCTCGGATGCGGCGTTGCATTGATTTTACTGTAACCTGCGACGCCTTCAAGCAAACCGGTTTGCCCATAGCGCCAGTTCTGTATGTCTGTATAATTTTTCGCGCCGACACCCAGCGGATCCACGGATGGAAGCCACTGCCCGTTAAAAAATATTTGTTTTCTTGGGTTGCGTTTACCTTCTGTTGCCATATGTCTTCATCCACGTCTGAGATCAGTTTTTTTTATCCACGCCGGGACTCATAGAGAGCCTGCCGGGCTATCTCGGATCTGGTGAGTTTAATTTCCGAAGCGAAGAAACCTCCGATCTGCCCGGCATCGGAATATTCTTTTTTCCCGGTTTTAAAAATTGATGCGGCACCATACGCGATGGCTTTGCAAACTCGTGAAGGAAATCGCCAGAAACCGTAATCTGAATAAACGGGGTTGGGCATGCAGATATAGTGCACGGTGATTGTGTCCCCATCGTTTGCCGATGGCGCATCGAGGATCAGAGACTTCACTGCTGCAGGCTGGATTACATACGCATCGGACAATGTCCAATCTCCCGCGGCTCCTGCAGATCCGAACAGGGCTGTCACAAGTTGCGTCGCTTCGGAAACGGATAGAACATATCCGTTCGATGCACCGGCAGTGTTGTGTATGATATCCCTCGGATAAACTTTGTTTGTCGTCAAAAAAAGTTTGGTGCCGTCAGAAAGGACGCATTGCCCGCCAGCCAGCGCGCCAGGCGCTGTGGCCGTGCCGGTGATCAAGGCGGAGCTTGCGGGTTTATCAATAATGGCAAAGCGGTTTGGCCAGTCTTGACTGTCTGTAAGGTTGGCCAGTACGATGTTCTCGTAGGTGTCGCTTACGGGCCATGAGACATCGGTTCCATGACTGTATTTGAGACAGTATCTCTCTCTCCGGTCTTTAAGGTACAGTTCGATAAAATCTGGAGGCAGATCGTAAACCTGCTGACCGGCGACTGTGGCGATATCGACTGACCCATGCAGGATTTTGGTCTCACGGCAGTACATGGCCGCGGCCTGATCCAGGCATTCATAGATCCGGCGCTGGTTTGCGTATAGTATCGACACCGCGTCGGTATCGATACAATCAAGTACTTCCTGGGTCAGGTGGATACCGTCCATGTTATTTCACCGTCTCCTCTCGCTTGGTTAGATTTTCTTGCGTTTTTTCCCCGCCTCATCGATGGCTGCAGAGAGCGATACGGGGTTATTTGCCGGGACTGAGATCTCGCAGTCTGCTATCTCCACCGAGAATTGGGCTCCGCTATCCCAGGAGCTTCCGATCTGCTTTACCTTACCCTTGATCGTCACCGTAACCTCCTGGTCGATCCCCAGGCCGATGTACCCTTTCGGCTGGACCTTACCCTTATCTCTGAAATTGAAGTGAGCGATCGTAGGCTCATCGTCTCTCTCCATTATTGTTTTAGCTTTCGACATTGTCTTCTCCTTTTTCTGGTTCACCTTCTCCCGGCATCCTGCCGCATTTCGGGCAGCGTTCCGGGTCTTCGTACATCCTCGTATCCACCAGGTACCTGGTCTTGCACCACCGGCAGACATAGAGAGGAAGATCGGTTATGGGTCCGGACATCGGTTATTCCTCTGTTGCCGCAGGCCCCGACTCTACGGGATTGGTTTCGGTTTCCACATGGACGACCATCTCATATGCGTAGTCCAAAAAAGCGATCGTATGCGCCTGTCCCCACCAGTCCGGCCTGGTCTTGAACCATTCCATCCACGTGTGGGGTGCAGTGGCTGCGACGGTCTTCTTCGCCCCGGACTTGCGCCGGATATACAGAACCGCTTCAAGCTCGTCGGTGTTTTTTACTTCCTGCCGGAAATCGCCCGCGGCTTCGCGTGCTTTTTGAAGCCGGCCTTCGTAGTATGCGGCTGACTCGTTTTTTCCGGCCCGGTTCCACCAGGCGATTGCGGCCTCGCGTTGGACTAACGGTAAAATGTCAAACTCATTCTCTGACTTGAGCGGTGTCCCATCCTTGTAGGCATAACGCCCGTTGCTGTGCAGGTAAACGGATGTCCCGCCGCTGGTTCCCCAGGAGCGGATAATCTGCACCGCGCGTTGTCCTCCATCCGGATTTTTGACATACAGTGTCTGTGCCATAGGTATGTATCCTTTCTGTGTTGCGGTAAAAAATGGGAGATGCGGCCGGCGTTTCTTATCCCGCCGGCCGTCTCCGGTTAGTCCCCGATAAAGAGGATCGTCAGCGACACGGCCGCCAGCGCGGTCTCGTGAGGCACCTCGATCAACTGTCCCATGTCGTAGGTGGTATCGGGCGCAGTGTTTGGCATGGTCGGCGTACCCTCCGCCGCCAGAGAATCCTCGACGTTGGCGCCGTTTTCGGGCGCGCCTGCTGCCGTCGATCCCGTCCTGATACCCTGGGTGAAGACCTTGATCGTCCGGTTTGCCGCGTCGTATTTATAGATAAACCCGTTCGCCGGGGGCTGCTCGATCAATCCCATCTTGATCTCATTGCGGAAACCAAACAACCCGATTGCGGGCATCGGGACTCCGCCTGTGTCGTAGGTCAGCGATCCGTCGCCGAAGGCGACCGTCGCAATCGTCATATTCCGTCCCGCTGCCGCGCCTGCAATCTCCCGATCGCGGGAAGCGATGGTCACGGTGACATCGGTGTTGGCAAAATGTGCCATAGTTTTGCTCCTTTCTTATGTGGATATAGGGGCAGTCAAACTGTCCTCATATATCGATTGTTTACGCCGTCTCGACCAGGTCGTCCAGATTCGCGAGGACCTCGGGGAGACATTTGACCAGTAAAAATGGTTTGACATGGCCCGTCTGAAGGCTGGTTCCTGCGTCGGTTGCGGCCACCGCGAGTTCGACGACGACTTCGCTTCCCGGTTCGAGCACCGTTCCCAAAGCCGCCCGGTCGTACATCACCTTCCCGGCTGCGGTAGTCGATAGAACCAGATGCGCGATGTCGGCATCACCCCTGTCCGTGTCGGACCCTGCTGTCGGTCGCAGATCGAAGTCTACTTCCGGAGTCGTATCGGCCCCGCAGCACACCTCAGTCACCACAGCGCCGGCAAGGAACACCTCGCATCGAAATGGGACGATGAACGTCCCCATATCGGCCGCGGGCTGGTCCGTGTCTATCCCCAGAGCATCGTCATAATCAACCGCCAGATGCAGCGGTAAAGCAATCAAAACGTCATCTTTTATCATGTGTGCCTCCTTATGAGGGGACAGGTTCACTGTCCCCTCAGTGCATTATTATGCAGTTTCGACCATATCGGCCAGGTTCCCCAGAACTTCGGGGATCTGCTTGACCAGGAGAAACGGTTTGACGTGTCCCGCCGCGCTACCACCGGTCGCGGCTGCTTTGAGTTCGACGACGACCTCCTCGCCCGGTTCGAGCACCGTTCCCAAAGCCGCCCGGTCGTACATCACCTTCCCGGCTGCCGTTGTCGAAAGGATCAGGTGCGCGATGTCGGCCGCTCCCCTGCTCGCGTCGGAGCCCGCAGTTGGCCGCAGGTCGAAGTCAACGATGGGGGTGGTCGTTCCGCCTGCGCAGGTTTCACAGACCACGGCCCCGGCGAGAAATACCTCGCAGCGGTAGGGAATGACAAAACTTCCCTTGTCCACCGCGGCAGCGTCACAGTCGATCCCGGCCGCATCGTCATAGTCAACCGCAAGATGCAGCGGCAGTGCAATTAAAACATCAGATCTCAACATTTTCGGTACCTCCTTGTTTCTTCCAATCGGTCTATGGAATCCGGACGGGTTTCACCCGTCCGGCGTTATCCGCATTTCAGTCGGTTATGAAGACCCGACCCTGATGATCCGGCACTCTCGGTCTGTGGCGCTCTGGAACAGTACATCGAAGGCCACCTTTCCATACCATGCCACCGCTTTTCTGCGACCGAAATCACCCTGGAAGTTCGGTTGTGCACGCAGCTCGGGATACTCGATTTCGATTCGTCCGACAGCATCCTCTCCAAAGACCACGCCCTCTCCGAGGACGCTACTGGTACCTACTCCGTTCGACAGGGCGCTCTCGTGGTTGATCTCGACGAGGCGGATATTCTCCACCATACCGATTTCTCCCCGATAGAGCAGGTCGCCTTTCTGTAAGTACATATGGAACGCCTGGATGACCCTGTCGTTCTTCAGTCCGCGAAGCGCCTTCGTGGCGAAGAGGCCGATGTAGTGATCCCCGTCATATGCCGGGGTGTGGATATCGTTGGCCAGGTAGTCGCGGATCACGCCGAGGTGGTCCTTGGTCAGGTTCACGAGAGCCGCTGTTGACGGAGTTCCGTCAGTATCCATCGTCCCTCCAGTGAGACTGGTCGGGATGAAACATATCTTGGCGTGGGTGCCGGTAAATGCGGCCGCGGCAGCCGTGTCCATGCAGAGATTCATCTGGTCTTTCAAAACCTTCTGAGCCCCTTCGTTCGGGGACAGCATGGAGAGATCCTCAGCAAGTGAGGAGTATTCCGCGCCTCGGCCCCATTCCTTGATCGTGATCGAATAACTGCCCATTGTGAGTTGATCAATCGGGATGCGGATATCTTCGGTGAGTTCCGCCGTTGTCGGTTCCGCAACCGGTTTGTAGTACGGCAGCGTGATGGTGTCACCCATACGCTTACCGAATTTTGTTATCTTCTTCGTGAATGGCACGATTTTGAACTTCAATGCGGCCAGCTTCAAAAGCTCGCCGGAAAGTGCATGGCTCTTGTAAACGCCGCTTTCTGCGTCCAGTGCCCAGGTAAAAGTTTTGCCCATGGTTCGTTCCTCCTGTTATAGTCGTCGTTGATCCTGGGCGAATTCGATGGCGTCGGACAGACTGACGGGTTTGTCTTCCTCCTCAGTCGCGTTTCTGCCGCCGGTCGTTCTACCGCCGGAAGTTCCGCGGCCCAGGGGAAGGTCGGCTTCTTGTTTTTTTCGTACATCTGCCGCAACCCTGGTCTCTTCCTCTGTCTTCAACTTCGTCCGGATACTGTTGTGATATTGTTTTGTCTGTAACACAGCCCACTCTATCTGTTTATCAAGCGTAGTGGGCATCCCCTTTTCGTCTGTGATCGGCGCGCGGGCGGCATACTGCCAAAAGAGAGGATCATTTTCGTCAAAACCCTCGCCGACGATCTGCTTTTTTACATAGTCCCTGGCCGGCTCCATCTCGACAGTGTCACTGTCTGTCTTTGCCTGCGTTTCAGTCTCAGCAGGCGCTATGCGCCCGTGGGTCTGGTAGTGTTCGTAGATGTCGATGTCGGCCTGGCTGAGGCAGGTTGCCGCTTTTTTCCGGTACTCTGTATCCTCCGGATCGAGCGCATCTATTGCTTCGAGAGCCTGCGCTTTTCGTGTCGCGGCAAAATCGACGATTGTTGCCCGCGTGGCCTCTGTTTCGGCCTTGATCCGGTCGGCATTTTTGATCCGGTCAAGCTCGGCTTCGACGGCCTTCGCCCGTTGTTCGGCCTTGGTCGTCCGTCCCTGGAGTTCCCGGTAGCCTTTTTCGGCCTCGGGGTGATTTTTAAATCGGAAGTCGGTCTCGGGAGGCATGTCCTCCTTTTTGGTTCGGGCCGCAATCTCTTCCGGTGACTCACCCTCTGGTGCTATCTTTGCTTCCGGCTTCTCTTCTTCTTTTTCCTCTGGTTTTTCTTCAGGACCCGGTGTCCCCGGTATGAACGGTGCGGCAGCGTTCTCGGTATTTTCCCCGTCAAACGTGATCTGCCCGTCCTTCATGGCCTGGTCGAGGTCGGGTGTGGTCTGCATTTCCTCGTTAGTTTTCTTCGGCATAACCTATCCTCCCATTTCGGCGTGTTCCCGGTTTCCGGGGGCCGTTGTTCTCAGTTTTACATACCGGTCAAAAAGCTGTTGTGTCGCCGCTCGGGCGAGTCCTTCCTTGATGCCCATCTCCTGGAGAATCTTCACGTAGGCCGAGGCCTCGGGATCGTCCTTGATCAGCGTATCAATCCGGGCAGTCAGTTTTCCCTCGACCAGCGCGATGATTTTCGAACCCGCTTCGGTCTTTGTCACATCAAACCAGTCCGCCTGCTCCTTGAGCATGGCTTCCTGTTGTTTCGTCGCTGTGTCACTTTTTTCGGCCGTCACCTGTTCCATCGGCCTGCCGGTCATAGGATCGACTTTGACGCCGGAATTATGCATTGATATCTCCCCCTCTCAGTGCGTCGGGTGCCTGCGCGGATCCCGTAGGCAGTCCGGCCAGCTGGTCCACTTTACTCATCAGGTCAGCGGCCTGGGAGGCCTCGGCGATATCCTGCTGATTTGCGGCAGTCTTCGCCTGCGCGGCCAATTGTTCGTACTGCGCCGCCAGAATCTGTTTGGCCTCTTTTTCATCCACGACGATGTTCTCGTCGCGGAGATTCGTCCGGGTCTCGATGGCCTTCAGTATCTCATAGGGTTTCAGATAGGGGGCAAAGATGGTATTCCCCTGAGCCAGCAGAGGCAGGATAAGCGTCCGGATGTTCATCAACGCCTCATTCTCTCGCATGAGTGCCTGCATTCCGCTGACATGGAATGCACCGTCGATAGGCGGGACGCCGCTTACGCCATTCGGAGCGGATGCATCGGGAACAATCCCAAACTCTGCAAGTTCTTTTTCCGTGAAAATCCGTTGATAATCGGAGAATCCGGCATGATGATAGATCATCTCCGCGCCCGCGCAGATTGCAGCAATAGCGCCCGCCTCGATGTTCTCGCCCATCAAAGA
Source organism: uncultured Syntrophaceae bacterium (assembly GCA_964571315.1). Lineage (GTDB taxonomy): Bacteria > Desulfobacterota > Syntrophia > Syntrophales > UBA2210 > UBA6078. Next base: position 27,392 of record CAZNBR010000003.1, on the reverse strand, counting down.
ATAGACGCCCAGCGCCTGGTCGAGGTTCTGCGCCGATTCCCGGTAGGTCATGTCTTTCCGGAAGCCGGGAAGGCCCTGGACGCTGTCGGTGACGAGCGACCCTCTCTGAAAGTTCTGGTCGTGGTACTGCAAATTGGCCAGGATTTCGTTCGTGACAAAGCGTCTCTGAACGGACCGGACCGCCTGCTGACCGTGCATGGTGTCGCGGGTCAGGTATTCTTTGCCGGGGTAGGTCTTGACGTCAGCGGGGTTGTCCAGCGCGTCGATATTGATCTCGTGCATGGGATTGACGATCCAGAGCAGATAGTCCTGGTGCAGACACATGATGTTGCACATCGCCTCCCACACAGTCAGAATCCCCTCCAAAAGTCCGCGGCCACCAAAACAGAGAAGATCGGGCATGGGAGAAAAAGCGCACCCGGGCCAGCGTAGCGTATTGTAAGTATTTTTCTCGGGAAGACGGATTACCCGGCCACCGGCGACGGTATAGCGCGCATTAGGCAGCAAGAGCTCGCCCTTCGGTCCCAGAATCGTGCCCCAGAACTCGGATACCTGAACCATCTTGCGGAAGTCGGATCGCTGCCAGATCTGCTTTTTACGCTCTGCGATTGCCTCCTTCGACAAGAAAGCGTCATCGCTGGTGGTTGCTGTCTCTTCGATACTGCGATCCACTTTGCGATACTGCCCTTTTCTTTCGCCTTCCTTCAGGATGTACCAATCCAGGTATTCCTGGTGGATCCAGTAAATGCCGGACTGATTGTCGCGGCTCATCGAATCCGGATCGCGGTGGATCTTCCACGGCTCTACCAGGCAATACTCAAGCCCACGTCCAGGCACAAAACGTGGAATCATCTCCATCGAGACGCCGATTGCAAGCGACATCGTCACTGCGTCGGTGAACCGGATTTGAAAATTCGCTGCCTGTTCGTTTAATTGATCGTCCATCACTTTCTGCCAGAACCTTCCGGCGCGTTCATCTTTCGGATTACGGACGGTGAGAAACTTTGGCGTGAATGCTTTTTTTACCGCTGCCGCGCCGTACTGAACCGTTGCGAATGGCTTCGGAATGACGATCTGCGACTGCCAGGGCTCTTTTTTACTGTAAGAGACGGGACGGTTTTCCTTATAGACGTCGTAGCAGGCCAGTTGAGTCGAGCGGATATCCTCCATAGAAGTCGTCGATTGTTTCACGCAGTCTTGCAGATAATCGACGAAGTGCTTTTCCTGTTCGCCCGCGTATGCTTTCGCGGCCTCCTCGCGTTCGGCAAGTTCCTTCTCGTCTGGTGCAGGAGTCACAACCTGGTCCTGCGACCGGGTGATTTCCCTGGCGCGCTTCAACAATTCTTCGGTTCTTGGGTCTGTGAGTCCCATCAACTCTTCCCCTTATCAGTGTAGTATTCCATACGTACTTTGACCTTGTCCTCCATCTCGGGTGACAGGTTCACCCATTATTTATCAGCATTACCCTTCCACCTTACAGCCCGATCATCATGGTATTCATGCGCGAAGATCTTTCTCGACCCGGTGTCGAAAATAGGATTTTCATTTATGAAATCGAAAGGAATCTTCCTCTTGATGAGAAATTGTCTCATCTGGCTTGTGTAGTCTTCGCTCCGGCAGGTCCATATGATAATGATGTTTGCTAGATCGGTATAGAGGCGATTCATCCTTTCGACGGTTCCATCGATTATTTCCCCGATCTCAGGAAACTTGTTAGTAACGATGGTTCCGTCAAAATCAAAGGCATAAAAACTGTAACATTGAGGTGCTTCGATTATTTCCGATATTCCTTCTTCCAATGATGGCGGTTCATACGATTTTTGCATAAAATTGTAGACTTCCCGCCACTTGGCTTCGGGGATTCCGCGGGGATCCTTAATTCGGTTTTGGATGTTCTTCTCTGTGCCTGCTCCCCAATGATAGGCGACTATTTTAGCACCGTATTCTTGTCCGATCTTTATGAACCGTTCTCTTTTTTTTCTGTCCATATTTGTGCGGTCGATAACAACGGATAGCCCTGCCTCAAGAGCTTTTCTGATCGTTACATTTTCTGCTTCCTGGTATATGTCCTTTTTGGTAAAATCATAAGATCCATATTCACCACCTGCAACCATCATCTGGAAAGCATCCATATTAAAAACGACACTCCCCATAGATGCCAATTTATGGGCCAGGATCGATTTTCCACTGCCAATGTTGCCGATACACATATTAACCGTGGGCATATTGTCCTCCATCCTTCAAATTACAACCCTGCTCCCGGCGCAGCCGGGAATATCCTGTCTTTGTCATCATCGATAGCCTCCGGTCCTTGGAAAAAAAGCAGGCAGTGCCTTTTTAAAAGGTCTCTACCGTTCGGCCCTCATCGTTCATCAGGTAAATGGGTGAATATGCAAAGATTACTGTTGCCTCCGTCATATTCTTTGTAAAAAATTCAACCCTCATTTTATGTGCTTCCTTGTCATCTTTATCCGCCAGAAAAAACAAAGCCTTATCGTCCGAGCCTTTCTCTTCATCGACCGTAAAAGCCTCCTTGTAGACGATATGGTCAATTTCTCCGAAGATAACCCATGAATCATTCTCTCTAAATTTAATTATCATTTTTCTATCTTCCTTTCTGTCTATGGTCTGCCTGCCTATTTTTACAACCCCGCGCCCGGCGCGTTGGGGAAAATCCTGTCAAAGTTCTTTTTGTATGTGCGCGACACGCTGCCTATTTTCCAGTCTCCATGGTTCGCCCGGCAATTCGGGTGGCACCTATGCGGGTCCGGTGCGCCATTCCAGCCCTCTTCGGGGTGCGTCTCCGCGCCGCAATCGGTGCACTTAAACATCTCCGAGGATTCTCCCGGAGCGTCATATGGTCCGCCGTCTTTCACCTCAAAATACCGGGCTTTCTTTCCCTTAACGCTCATAATCACTTCCTTCTAGTGACGCGGGATGCTGGCCTGGCCGGATCTGCCGCCTGCCGCGTAACTTAAAATACGGTTCATCTCCGCCTGTGGAGCCGTGCGCTTCCGGGCCCGCGTTGCATCGTAGGGCATCAGAACTGAAATCAGGTAGAGAAACATGTCGCCCGGATGAGAATATTCATCCTTTACCGGCGTCGTGCCCATAATATTCCCGGAGTTGTCCACTTTCCAATGCCAGCCTCCTTTGAGTGCCCGGTGAAGAAGCTTTGCCGACGCGGAAAGAATGATCGCTGGTCGGCCATCTCCGATGAGACGCTTTAGATGAAAATTGGTCGGATCGATCCGGTTCGCCCAGCGAGTAGGGCCGGGTTCGAAACGGGTCTTCAACATGTCCCGTATCACCTTGGCTGCCGATCGCTTACGGCTGCTCTGGTCGGCTGTCGCCATGGACGGGTCTCCCATATCCCGCCAATCTTCGAGGATCTTTCCTTTATATTTTGGCGTGGCCAGTAACGGAAGAAGTTGCTCCTCGATCAACTCTTCAACCCCAACCCCTTCGGCATAGAGAACATCATGGACAACCAGTTGCCCGGAGGGGTTATACTGTGCGATGCCGCAACACGGGTGGTGATAGCCGTCCCATGCGCGGATGCACTGTATTCCGGGATAGACAGGGAGTATCTTCTGCGACAAATGAATGGACGGGTTGTAGGGCGGTGTGACCTTCTTGCCCTCCATTACCGTCGCGACCTCTCCTTCAACATATCTCGCCCATTTCCCTTTGTCGTCCTTGAACGCGGCCTGGTTCATCGCCCTTTGAATGGCGGTCAGGTGGGTATTCTCCCCCTTGGGGATAAAGAAGGTATCTTTGTAGATGATCGTGCCGTCCTCGGCGACCATGTATTCATGAGGGTCGTCAATCAGGTCACTCGTCCAGTGGGTATCATCGCCGGGGTTGTGGATCACCTGAAGCCGGGGAAAGGACCCTTTCTGTCTGCCGGCGCGGGCGATCGCCATGAGGAAAACCTCCTTGGGAAGCCCCGCGTTCGCACGTTCATGAATCGGAGCGGGTTCCTCCAGCGTGATGCATCCATATAACGGGCCTTGAAGTTTAGAGATCGATGCCGGGTCATCGATGCCGAACATGTCCACATCGACGGGTGGATTAGTCCGGATATGAAGTTTTTTATAATTGTCTTTGAATATGGCCCAGTCGCCCAAGACTTCGGTCACACTCTGAACGGTAGAGGTCTTGATATTTTCTAATGTATCACGTATCCATGCCGCCTGCAGACTGATGCCGCACCGGGCAGCATGATGGATCATCCCGACAAGTCCCGTGAAGGTCTTTCCCTCTCCCATCGGGCCGACCAGTTGTACGATATTCGCTCGGCTGTGGACGAATTTCGTCTGTGTTGGTGTCAGGTCGAAAACGAGGTCTTCACGGGCCATCAGTCGCGGCCTCCCTTGATCACCAGGAAGCGGCCTGTGTCATCTTTCTCCAGCCGGTCTTCGCTGCCAAGGATGAAGACGTTACCCTCCCTCTCACCCATCAGCCCGGCGTAACGGAGTTTCATCTCGATAATAGAAGAAGCCCGCTGCATGGCCAGGAGACGAGCACGTTGGATTGCGAATTCATCGGCGATAAAGCCGAGGGCCTGTGCCATAATCTCTTTTACGGCCAGGAAGCGGGCAGTTTCCAGTGATTCACTATCACCATTAACTGAATTTCGGTTTGCACTGAGGATTATTGATACCCATTCATCCAGTTTCGTTGCGATGTTCCGCCCCGCCAGCCGATGGGCAAAGGCATCGTTATCCTCGTGCGCCCACTGGAGACACTGCGCCTCCATCGTTTCTAGCGCCGTCAGATCAGCAGGTACATGCTCCTGGACGTGGTCAGAAAGGATTTTCTGTGTTTCTTCACGTCGCTCCTCACGGGTGCGTTTCAGATAACGAGAAATGGTAGGCTGGGATATACTGAAACCCTCAGACTTAAGGGTTGCGGAAATAGCTTCGGATGATCTGGTCCCCTGTGCGATTAAATCCTCGATCCGTTTAACCAGTCCCAATTTTTCGATTTTACTTATTGCCATAAAAAAGGTACCTTCTCGTTTAGTGCTCTGATTTTTAGATACGCATGGAGACCAGCAGGGTCGGCGACTGCTGTAACGGTCTCCATGCGTAGGAGAAAGTTATACGGTCTCATTATAACACAGCTTTCCAGGGATAAAGCTCCCGGCTGCCCGTGACGACGCCATCGGACGCCATCGGACGCCATCGGACTTTAAAATAGTGAAAATAATTCTTGACAGGTTATTAAAACTAAGAGTCCCCGTGTCCCCTTTTCTCTTTATAAACCTGCTCATCCGTATCGCTCCGCCTCTCCTCTTGCCAGGCAGGTCAGGGACTTACCGCCTTGAAAAGTTGAAAAATTTCTATACAAATGGAGATGATGAGGGGGGAGGGAGTCCCGGTCAGGCGGTTTTGGGTTTTGGGGGATCGGCTGTCAGTGTCATTGGTCATGGCTACCCGTGCGACCTCTATCAAAAGAAAAGGCCGGGCGCTTGCCCGGCCTTCAACCTTTCTTTTTGATCAGGATACTATTCCAGATCCTTTCCGTTCTTTCCTATCCGGTGCTTCCGTAACCAGCGGTGTAGATTTGCAGGCGTTGTGCTGTGATCCCCGGCAATCCTCCGAACCGGAACGCCGAGGTCCAGGTGTTCCCGAATCGCCGCCTCATGTTTATCCAGTTTTGATGGTCCCAGTCCCTTCGGTCTACCAAGACTGCTGACAACATTACCCGCCTTCGATACCCAGCTTTCACCACGAGATACCATTGCCCGTCTTGTCGCCATCGCCGCCTGTGTACGTTGTACGTTTAAATCTCGCTCAATCTCCGCCGCCATCGCAAAAACCATCGCCAGTATTTTGCTCTGGATTGTGTCATCCAGAGACCAGCCACCTTTGGCCGCGTAAATCCGGACACCCTTCGTCACTGCCAGAGACAGGATTTCCATGATCTCATACATTGACCGGCCGAGACGCGAGAGCTCCGCAACGATCAACGTATCGCCTTCTGCCATCTCTTTCAGCACGCGGGCTATCTTCCGGTCCCGCCAGGAGACGCGCCCGGTGACTGCGGGATCCTCGACAAATTCAACCGAGCCCACCTTACGCTCATTTGCCAGCTTCAGAATCTCCAACCGTTGGTTGGCCACATCCTGTTTATCCGTACTTACCCTAAGATAAGCCCAGGTCCTAGCCGTCACGTTCTGGGTAACATCTTTTTTCTTCATAACATGCCTCCTTCTTCCATGTTTATTGAATACTGACGTTAAACACTATTTTGTTTTACTATTCACGGCTATCAAGTACCATTAATAGTATATTATTGTCAAGTATATATTATACACCCTTGTATTATTTATAGGCGATCGGTTAGAATATACACCGCGTATTTCCCATTGTCCCTCCAGGAGAAAGGTATTTATCCTTTACCGGTGTGAATTGTCGCTATCTATCACAAATCATTATTCAATATTTCTCTTTCCTCCCCGGTCCCCCTCAACCCAATAAAAGACCATCGATTGCTTTGCGGCTGGCTGCCACGGGTGAATAACTATCCCTGGAGCTCCGGGTGGAAGGCATGTTCCCCGCGCGAAATTCAAATTTATTCACACACGTATCATTCAAAGTAGTCATTTTCGGAAGATCCGCCAGGAGTGAGATGAGCGCTTGTAAACGTTTTTTTTGAGAAACCCTTTATACCGTTCTCATGTTCTTATACTTTATCAGGTGTATCTGCGATGGGAGGAAGTGAATACTGGTAAAGGTATTTGTTGAAAAAAACGTTTACAAGCGCTCATAATGAATAATATCAGTATGTTATAAAATGCAATAAAGTGGATAAATCGTAAGAAACGCCTATACTTAATGATTTTAATGGTTTATAGGGAAATAAAAGGGGCCGGGGGTTCCGGGCTGAAAAAAAAAGCCCAGAAACACGCACACTCGCGCGATGACGATTCAGGATATATGATCAAGCTTACCAGGATGATGCCGACCTGGCAGGTTACTTGGCGCGGAACGTGGCAGAGGAAATTATGTCCGGCTCCACTTCCATAGTCCGTGAACGGCCAAGGCAAAATAGGTTAAAAAAAGCATTGCCTGTACATAAAGACCAGATTGATAATCGACTACCATCCATCCAGCATTCGAGATCAGCCAGACATAAAAACATTCGCGGCGCTTATGATTGTTCAGGATAACGCCCGCAATGCCGAGGACGTATAGTATTATATGAGATGGGTGCATGGGCTTCTAACCGGTTTACCGGTGTTTATCCTCCAAATAGCTAACCGTGTTTCTGAGTATGGCTTTCAACTGTTCGGAAATTCCGAATCTCTCACCGTTAATCTCAATGGATTTCATTATATTCCCATCAGCATGTCGCTTTGTCGCCGCCAACCAATCACAGAACATTTCCATGAGGTCAATCATGTTCATGTCATTAATGCCGTCCTTGTGGTGTTCGGGATGATGTCGATTATGTGCGTAATGGTGGTCGAGGGCAGGCTTCATTTCAGTGAGATACTGTTTATATTCATCGCTACCATAGGTTGTACCCTTCAGCTTAGGAGTGTAAATATCGAATATGTCTAATTCAGGTGGGTTCTTTTTAGAATAATCGTGTTCGCATTTTCTAACCCGTAAGTGATGTTCGATAATCATTAAATACGTGCCAACCTGTCTTATGTGGGCGCAGGTTTCGTCTATACTGCTATATGGTTTCTCTGTCATCATCCTGTGACCTCCTTATCCATTCTGATTTTGCTGCCCATGCCCATGCCATGCAGCCGTCCTTCGTCTCCCGGGCGGCTGCATGTGCCGTCAAGTGCCGCTTTTTCGCCTGGGAACAAAAACTTAGGGGAATAATATGTCTCCTGAGCATCGCATGTGTAATCGGGGCGCACACGATATCGGTTTGACGTTTTCAACCCCATGATTTTGCAGCGAGGTTCGATTCGCGTTTCCGTAATCCAGGCCCCCCTAGAAACGTAATGCCCGCAATAGGAACAATTATCGCAAGGATTCGACGAACCCTTCCGGTATCGTAATTCTGTCTTTTTCTTCAGTCGTTGCATGCTGCCCATCACACCACCTTTTCCGATATCCTGGTTATGATTTCCCATTGTTTCGGGCTGATTATTGTGCGTTCTCCGTGCTGATGGAACCGCTCCAGAATGTCCTCGATGAATCGCCGTTCCCATTCCGTCATGTCATCCCAGTTCAGATCGACGGCCTTGTCCAGTTTTTGCAGCCACTTAAATTCTTCCCGTTTCATTTATCCCCTCCACGTTCTTTCTTTGCCGCAATGAGGGCAGAATTTGAACGATTCCTTGCCGGGTTTTTCTCCCACCCCGCGCACTTTATAGCCCTGTCGCATACCGCGGAGTTGTTACGTGCCTCAACCTCAAATAGCTGTCTTGCAAATTGAGTGTGATATTTATCGCTCATGACTTTCTCCACGGCAGATCGTCATGGGTCCGACCATCTATACGGCGGCTTTCCTTAGACTTCCTTCCGCAACGAAACATAACCCCAGGTTTCCCTAGTGGTCTATCAATAACGGCGTGAGGGTTTTTGGTGTCGCATAGGCAATTAGGGGTCCATTCCCCCCACTGTTTAAAGAAGAACAGCACTCCTGCCGCCGCGCACTGGTCCCTCACAGCCCGAACCCAATCAGGATGCATGGGCCGTGCACCGGCTCCGTTTTCGCCGCCGAGGATTACGGCATCGATACCGACAAATCCCTCTGATTCGGGTAATATCAGAGATTTGTAGAAAGACTGTTGTAAATCAATCTCCCCCAAACAAGGTTCAATGCTCAGAAATTTCTTGCCGGGAACTTGCAGAAAGATGGGAATCTTCTCGTCGGCTTCCTGCTGGTTACAGACGGTGAGGCCGTGGTAGACGTTGGGAAGGGGCCATGGTACGGAATAAGGGCAATCATCCCACCCCAATTCATTTTTAATGATGCGTCGTTCTGGAGTCAGTGAATCGTGTGGGCGTGAGTTGAGGTAGTGTTGCATTTCCTCTGGGCGTTTTGTCAGAACTATAATTGTATGCTGTGAAGCACAGAACATGACCGAATATGCTTGATCTCTGAATTGCTCCGGCACATCCCCATGGAACAGGTCATTCCACACAGCGTACACCGTCGGCTTCTTGCGTTTCAGGGGTACACTAAGACGGTCGGGATATAAAACTATAGACCCGGCAAAACTTCCCTGCGCATCTGTCAACACGCCGTTGCTATGTCCAGGTTCACCCTCTCGCTTAAACCTATGCGCCATACTCGCACTCCAGCAATGATCACACCCCGGGGAACAGGGTGTGCAACCATCAACCAATGACCAGGGCTTATCCCAGTATCTATCCGAAATGGCCATGGCGGCATCATTCCCCATTGTCTTTACCTCCTTTCTTGACTGTGATTTCTTCGGGGAGGCGGCCTGTCAGGTCCACGCCTGATTTGAGTATGCAGTCTATCAGTTCGCTCTTTTTGCAGGTGTCAAACCTGCCCTGCTTCTTTATAAGCGTCTCTTCCAGGTAGGCCTTTACCGTGGGTTCGGCGAATATGCCCAGGGATTCGCCGAGTGACAGGATCTCTTTGATTGTCTTTTTACCGAGATATTCCTCGTCCATGGTCCATTCTTTTTCGAGTTCGATGCCGAAGAAGGCGCCGGCGTGATGCCTGGCGGCGGACCCCATGTTTTCCTGCAGGAGTATACTGATCGCAGCGGTTTTTAGTTCCGCACGCACATCGTCTGGAGACATTCCCTTGATTTCTTCAAATATCTGGTAATTTCTAAACCATCCTTTTTTTCCACAGTGGTGCTTTAAAAATGTGTCTCGTGCCTCGGCGTTGGAGTGGAGCACCGACAGGAGCAAGACGCGCTGTATCTTTTCGTCAAAGGTGAGATCCGCTGTTACTTCGGGGATACGCTGCCGATAGAATTTTTCCCGGAAATATGTGCCGTGCCAATCGGGCGGTCCTTTAGCCGCGTTCCCTGATTCTCCATCTTGTAGGTTTTCTTTTGTTTTGAAACATTCTTCATCGCCGAAACAGGCCATTGAAGGAAACCTTCCTTTTCCGTCGAGGCCGATTACTGTCAGAAATGACTGACATGTCTTACACACCTTTTTCGGGTTATGCTGAACGTTGTACATGTCGTGCTGTACGTCGTCGTTAAAGCGGAAACCGGTCGTTTTGTTTTGTTTGTATGTGCCGGTCTTTTTCCAGTTGGCCGTGAGCCATTCGGCCTGCTTTGCCTTGAAACAGGGGGCGTTGGTGCAGATGGCATCGTCGACGCCGTTATCGGTGGCAAAGAGGGTCAGCTGGATATCGGAGTTGAAGTTGCATATGGTGCAGCCGGCCGCTTCCCGGTCAAAGAGGGCCCACTCTAACTGCGGTGATCTGTTATTTATTCTGTCCCTCAGTTCTTTCACAGTGGGTAATCCGCCCCAGTGGTCTTTTAGTTCCTCATAGAAGTTGAGAATTTCGTCTTTGGAATCGAGTCTCATGAATTGTTCCAGGTGGCCGTAGAGCAGTGTTTCATCGTCCCAGTCTTTCAGTATTTCTTTTGGCAGGGTAAGTACCCTGATGCGCCGCCGGATATAGCAGATGTTGATTCCGGTTCGTTCCGCCAGTTCGGGAAGGGCTTCATGCCCCTTTTTGTCGAGGTATTTCTTGAAACAGCGTGCCTGCTCGAGGGGCGAGAGATCTTCCCGGTGCAGGTTTTCGATGACCATGACGTCGAAGACGTCGTCATCGTTGTAATTGCGGATTATGGCCGGGATCGTCGCCGACTCTTTCCCGCCGTTTTTCTGGGCGGCGATGATGGAGGCCTTGAAGCGACGCTCCCCTGCCACGATCTGAAATCCGACCTTTGCAGGCCGCACGACTATGGGTTCGATGACGCCTTTTTCGGATATGGATAGAACCAGTTCGTCGAAGGCGGCGCCCTTGTACCGTTTGCGCGGGTTCATAGGGTTGGGCGTGATCTCTGCCAGGTTAATATGTCTGAATTCTCCTTCCATTTTTTTACTCCTTTCAGTTGTTATGATGCGGTTTTGCATAGTGCAATGATTGTCTCTCATTCTAATCCCGCCTGCGGAAGCGCGCTTTTCTCTCCTCCGTCCATGTTTGGGCATGTGCCGTCAGGCCGATACCAACCATCATCCTCACCCGTGCTTCGCCCACTTTTGCGGAGCTAACCCGTGGGAAGGTTTGCCGCACCTGGTCAAGGAAGCGATTCCGGCCCAGAGGGCGGTTCTTCCCGTCGGCACACCATTCTGCATAGCAATCCCATAAGTCCATGGTCCGAACGGATTCGGCGTCATGGACCGCACACATTTCATTTACAAAGATCAGCAGGGGGTTCAGCGTTTCCATGAAATCGTTTGTAGCTTTACCAACTGAATCAGGAATAAGAAACCCATCGTTTTTCAACAGAATCTTCAATCCTTCGACCGACCAATTGAAAATCCCCTCGATCTCCTCGATGAGGGAATCGGCCATCCGCGGCTTGATCTCCTCATCGGTAAAGCGTTTTTCGAAGGTCAGCACAATGATCCTTCGACCGAATCCATAACTCTTATCCGGGATCACCGGAGCATCGTTCATTGCCGTGATAAACTTCGCGAATGGACGAAATTGAAATTGCTCCCCATATTTCTGCTCCGCCGTGATCGGATCACCGGAGATGATTGCCTTCAGGAGTTCAGTGGCCAGGGGATCCCGTGTGTTCGTCTCTGTTGCCAGATTGATCAATTTTTCGCGCAGGAATTGCGCTTTAAAACGCTGCGTGAGATCCGCCAGAGAAAGTGACGATGTATTCTCCCTCCCGACCATCGCCTGGAGGCAATATAGTACAGTGGATTTCCCGTTCGCGCCCGTCCCGTACAAAAACAAAGCTTTCTGATACCGGCAGTCGCGTAGCAGACAATAGCCAAAAAACTGTTGCAGGAGCCACTTCTTCGCGGAATTTTCATCCTCCGGGAAGATCTCCTTGAGGAAATCCCACCATTGTTGTGAGAAGGCCGATGCGTTGTAGTTGACCGGCAACTGCGTCCGGCTTCCGTATTTTGGATCGTGTGGAATCAGTTCCATTGTCCGGATGTCCAGCATCCCGTTTTTCACATTGATCAGGTTCATGTCTTTGGGCCACGAATCTTCTTCGCGGTTAATCAGTCCCCGAAGAATCTTCAAGGTATTTGTCATCATGTCTGCCTGCACACGTTCTTTCATCACAGCCACCATGATTTGCGATAAAATAGTGTCTGCAAAAGGCTTCCATACTCCTTTTTCGTAGCGCCAGAAACCACCTGCAGTATGGACAAGAGGCTCCAGGTAGGCGGCCAGATACCGTGCCAGATACATCGGCACGAATACCGGCCGCTTCCCTCGTTTCTCGAAGAACTCCGCTGGATCCATCTTCTCGGGTACCTTCACTGCCGCCGTGCTCTGCACGGACAGTTCCGATCGGACAAGGATGTCAGCCATAGCACCCGTTCCTGATTGTTTTGGTGGTGTCCAATTCGGGTCAAATCCGGCGCAGAATTCCGATATAGGCTTGTCACCGGATATCCGTGCCCGGGCATCCTTCCACCGCTTGTCCTTACAGGAGGAATGGAAACATTGGTAGATCAGCGGCCCGGTCGGCGATGTCATGATTGAGGCCTGGCCCTGGTCGTGATCCGGATTAAATAAACACTGATCGAGGCAATAGAGCGTCTGTGCACCCTTTGTCTTTGTCGTGTAGCCGATGCCGTAGTGGCCCAGATATGCCTCCATGTTGATTGGTCCCAGCGTGCCGTCCTTAAAAGGCACGGCACCGGCTGTTTTTGTAGAAGCCGCTTCCGCGGCAGTAGCCTGCGGAGAACTCCTCTTCGTCGAAGTCTGCGGGACCAGCGCTGCAAGTTTCTTCAAAGTGTCCAGGTTTGTAATTGGCACGTCGGCCAGAACGGAGGGTTGTTTTGGGAATAATTGTGATTTTCTGTGTGGACGGTCAGTCGTGGGATCGCCCTTTCTTCCTGTGGTCCCATAGCACTTCCAGATCCGGGCTGGATTCACGACGGCCGGATCAATATCCACCGTATCACTGTCATATTTGGTCTTAATTGCCGCCATCGCGGCGACGATGATTGTGTGGGTTTCTTCGTTGTTCGGCAGGTCCGGAAGGCGATAGAGCAAGTGGAAACCATTCCCGGAATAGGCCCGGATCGCCTTTCCAAAGCCGAGATCACCTTCCAGCCAGTTGGCGATCTCTTTTCCGACGGCCGTTGCTGCCTGAACCTCAGTTTCCGTCGAGGAAATGTCCGCGGGTCGTTTTGGATCCAGGTCGATCGGCAGCCACCGAATGCAGACGATGTCCGCGTCCTGTGTTGTGCTTTTCGGAATTTTTAAACGATTGACTGCCCGCGCAATAAGCGCAGGGTTTCCGGGATTGATGGTGAAATAGACGCCGCGGCTCTGGGCCTTGTCAAGAATTCCAGCCCCTGTTTCGAAAGCCTCTGGAGAATCATAGTATCCTGAGACAACCGACCTGGCAAAACCCTCCCAGCCGGGATTTTTCCCCTGGGCGCCGATTGCGCGGATTTCACACACCTCTCCCGGATTGAAAAATAGCGAGTATAATAGCAATGCCGACTCTCCTCGTCTGCGAATGGTGCAGGAAAAAGCGCGATGATACTCGCTCTATAGTTCTTTGTTTTCTTGTATGCGTCGTTCTCGCGGAAAAAGCGGCTCCGCAACGAAGCGCGCGCCGAGACTCGTATACGCAGTCCAGCGATAGTTATTCGCATTCCGGCACCGAGAACCGGCATTCGCGGCATCGTTCCAATAGCCCCCGGCGAACAGCGTATATTCGGGATCGGCTGGATCTAAAGATAACAGATATTGCCATATCAGTCCCGCACAGTCCTCGCATCCGATATTGCTGATCATCCGCCGTCCCTGGGTATCGATATTTCCACCAGATATGGGAGTGTATTTGCTTCCCCGGATATTAGTCAATTCGTTGGAGCCCTCGGCGAGTGATGAGAATTCCTCGTGGGTGGGCAACCGCTTCCCACACCTCATTCCGATATCCTTGTAATTCTCCAATGTTTCATGGATGATATTTCGGTTTGCGGAAGAAAAAAGGTAGATATCAACCCACAAATCTCGAACGTCGTCATACACCATTCCGGCATTGCTTTTACATCCCGCCCGGTGATGCTGATTCCACAGCGAATATGGTATCGGATCACCGGCATAAAATCCGCTTAACGGATGACCGGGAATATTTCCGACATCAGCGCACAGTGTGTGAAATCCACCTATTGCGCCTTGATCCTTCGAATCCTCGACCTTTAACGTCAAATTTTCTGTAATAATGTAATCTTGTCCTGGCAGTAAATTCATTTCCGACCTCCTTATTTTTTTAACTTATTGCGGATTTCACACACCTCTCCCGGATTGAAAAATAGCGAGTATAATAGCAATGCCGACTCTCCTCGTCTGCGAATGGTGCAGGAAAAAGCGCGATGATACTCGCTCTATAGTTCTTTGTTTTCTTGTATGCGTCGTTCTCGCGGAAAAAGCGGCTCCGCAACGAAGCGCGCGCCGAGACTCGTATACGCAGTCCAGCGATAGTTATTCGCATTCCGGCACCGAGAACCGGCATTCGCGGCATCGTTCCAATAGCCCCCGGCGAACAGCGTATATTCGGGATCGGCTGGATCTAAAGATAACAGATATTGCCATATCAGTCCCGCACAGTCCTCGCATCCGATATTGCTGATCATCCGCCGTCCCTGGGTATCGATATTTCCACCAGATATGGGAGTGTATTTGCTTCCCCGGATATTAGTCAATTCGTTGGAGCCCTCGGCGAGTGATGAGAATTCCTCGTGGGTGGGCAACCGCTTCCCACACCTCATTCCGATATCCTTGTAATTCTCCAATGTTTCATGGATGATATTTCGGTTTGCGGAAGAAAAAAGGTAGATATCAACCCACAAATCTCGAACGTCGTCATACACCATTCCGGCATTGCTTTTACATCCCGCCCGGTGATGCTGATTCCACAGCGAATATGGTATCGGATCACCGGCATAAAATCCGCTTAACGGATGACCGGGAATATTTCCGACATCAGCGCACAGTGTGTGAAATCCACCTATTGCGCCTTGATCCTTCGAATCCTCGACCTTTAACGTCAAATTTTCTGTAATAATGTAATCTTGTCCTGGCAGTAAATTCATTTCCGACCTCCTTATTTTTTTAACTTATTAATGATCACGGCATTCAGCCGCTGCTGCTATTCTCCATTCCCGGATACCGAAAACCATTGCTGATCCATCGGTCCAGGTCTTCAACCTTGTATCGTTTATTCCTCACGTCGCCTGCGCTGGGTAGTCCCGTGATATGCGCCTTATACATGAATGTCGACCGGGCCATACCGCAGTGCGCCGCCGCCTCCCTGGTGTTGTACCAGGGGGACAAAATGACGATTCCGGGTTTGATCTTTATTTGTTTCATTTCGTTTGATTGATTTTGACAATTTCGTTACCAGAATCAGGCACTGGCGGAAATTTCACCCGACTTAGCCGCTCTATAGTCTTCCGGGTTGAGTGAGCATAATTGTCTCGCGTGACCAGGTGCGTGTAATATGATTCTCCCTTGTCATCCTTCAATGCGATGGTTACAGTCAGCATGCCCTTGGCCAGATCCGGACCTTGGCCGATCGTGACAATCTCCAGATATTTCATTTTCCTCGAATTATCATCGCTCATCATTTTGTCCCCGGACAATAGCTTCTCCAGCTGGTGGAAGATAACCCCGATTCATTAGCAACCCATAACCGGCGACATCTGTCCAGGGCGACTCGCCCAGAGCATCTTTGGAAGTGGCAATACGAAAGAATTTGTCGAGAATGCGGATCATCGCGCCCAGGTCTTTATACTGTTCGGGTCGAATGCCGTTGGGATAAAGAATTGCGAGGATGGATCCGGCAAAGTCAAACGCCCGGCCATATGCTTTGTTCTTGACGTCCACCAGCTGCCCGATCGCGGCGCCGGTGACCTCGTATATTCCGGGACCCGTCTTGCCCTGCCATTCTTGGTTATCTTGGTTTTCCTTTGGATTAATTACCATCGTCACCTTTAGCCTCCTTCTTCTTTTCTCTCTGTAAGGCCATCAAATGCAGCCGTTTAACCGTCTCCCCTGCCTCTCGTTGTATCTGGGTGTGTGACTTTGTCCTGCCGTAGCCCAGGATACCCAGGACGATATCAATTTTCTTTTCCATGGTGCGCATCTGTTCTTCGATATTACTCATTGCGGTAGTGCCTTTCATAGTGCCTATCCCTGTGGCGCTGGATAGGCCGTTTTAAAGACTTTCGGTATCGAGCCCTTCCCTATGACTGGACCCGATGTTCAATTAATCTGACCCTGCAATCACTGACCCTGACAGCCCAGGGGCTGGGGATCAGACCCTTTTGTTTTGCAACGCGGATCCGGGAGAGCGTTTCAGCCCGGTCCGGATCGCTGG
The DNA here is from genome assembly GCA_964571315.1 of uncultured Syntrophaceae bacterium. Taxonomy (GTDB): domain Bacteria; phylum Desulfobacterota; class Syntrophia; order Syntrophales; family UBA2210; genus UBA6078. Next base: position 10,882 of record CAZNBR010000003.1, on the reverse strand, counting down.
CATGGAGATATATGTCAAATACCTCTCCGGCGATGTTCAGGGTCACGCAATACTTGTTTCTTAAGCGCATTGTTGCACCTGTGTGCCATCTGTTGCGGCACCATTTTAAATGCCCTGTTTCCGCTTTCGCCGAGGCACAGGGTCGGCCCCTGTAAAGGAGTGATGAGTGAAGAAAAGAATCGAAGAAGGCCCGGTGAATAATAGATAAGTGCCAGTACCACCAGCAGCACGATAAGCCATGTATGCCACCGGTTTTCTTTTACTTCGTTTCTTTTCAGGTAGGAATTCATGCCATCCCCCATTGTTTCAACAGTTCACAGGCAATGCCTATGAGACAAACAACCAGGCTCGATGCTATGATCATGAGACAGGCCCATACCCAGAGGTAATCAGCGATACTGAGCACCTTATGCCAGGGCGATTGTCTGATCGATTCAAGATGCAGCAACATGGTTTTGTGCCTCCCCACCCTCAGCTTGGGTGTGTGGTATTGTGTTGATTGAGACAGCCTCTGTACACGCATTCGTAGATGCCTTGAGTGTCGCCATCTTTTTTTTGAAATGGTTGAAGGTCTTGTGTACCGACGTGACGACGATGGCCTGGTTCAGCGTTAAGACCATGGCGGCCATGCACTCGCAGAGGTTGTCCAGCGTTTCCTCGCAGGAGTTGTTTTGAAATTCCCAGGCGCGTTTTTTGAGTGTACCGGCGGAGACCATCAAGTCCCCCAGCATTTCCTCTTTTTTCTTCTCTATGGCGCTCTGGACGATAACGTCTTTGTCTAACCTGAACATGATATGGCTTCCTCCTTCCATGTGTTTAAAATTGGGACACGTCCGGCGGAGATGTTATCTCCGTCTTCCATGGCAGTGGCCCCGAATATCTTTTGAATTCTTTTGTATTCCGCGAACGCCTGCAGCACGTCGTCGAGCGGCATGCCAAGGTTTGTCGCGGCGATGCGGTAGGGTTCCAGCGCACGCCTGAGAATTGAGAGGTAGGGAAACCGATCGGCAGCGAGGAGGGTGGCCTGGCGCTGCCGGCCGTAATATTTTCTCCGGATGCCGGATAGCGTTGACTCCCGGCAGTTATGCACCCGGGCGAGTTCAGACAGATTCAATTTTTTTGATGGATCAACCAGCGTTATGAGCGTTTCTTTGAGAGCCAGCGGCAGGTGGTCGTTTTTACCCGATGTGAATCTGATATGTGTATGATCACGCCTGATTTTCTCAATAGACTTTTCGCTGTAGTCGTATTCCAAAGCCAGCGACTTATCTATGCACAGATTCGGGCTCGACTGTAAATCGGCGATAAGAGCGGCTTTCACCTCCGGTGACATCCGGTACGTGTTCCGTGGGCTTTCGGTATCTTTAGTATGACATTTCATAAGACAGATTCCTCACCAATCGACAAATATTTGATTTCCCCATTATCTTCGTGTATAATTACACCAATAGAATGATTAAGCCCTATTCCTGCGGCAGAGAATCCAGAATCTCTTTCATCGATGCCAGGAGATCGTGAGCCGATTTCCCGGACTGGTAGCCGGTGATCGCGTTGGAAAGCATCTGCGCGCTGATGCGCCTCCCCGTATGCTCACTCAATTGCGGAAGGAGTCCACGATATCCGCCAGTTTTATGATTATCGAGACCGAGCTCGATCATTCTTATTTTAATGTTTTTTCTAAGCTCATTGATGTCAGGGAGGTGCCCTGTGACCAGATCAGACATATTTATTCAAATCCTTTCTGAAAGGTTTTTCGGAAGATAATTGCGTGGACAGAAAGAGGGAATCCGCGCATGGCTCAACTCAGGTCTGTATCAAACGATGCTGCGGACGTCTCCGGCTGGGGGCGACACATGAGATGCTCTCCAAAAAAATGCCGGAGTTCTTCCTGCTCTTCGCGGGAAGGAATGGTTTCATCGAGAAAACGTTGCCACGTGTTCATGACCGACCTCCTTGGTTAAAGATTTAAAGAAATAATGACGATGAAATGAATAAGTACACAAATATATTGTATGTGTCAAGCAAAATATACGAGAAATTTGTATGAAATATAACAAAAATACATTCCTTAATAATATAAGGCTATTAACTGATATGCATTGTCAGGGTGTTGAACGTGTATTTAACGATAAAATTAGTCAGAGGGATGCTTTCACGCGATGGAAAAAACCGGGAATCAACCCAAATTTCGATGCAATATCTAAGATATGTGAGATATTTAACTGCTCTTTCGATTGGCTGTTAACCGGTGTTGATCCCGGTGAGAATTTCATGTGCGGATGGACGGAGGAAACTCAGAAGGCATGTAAGGCGGTGAAAAAAATACTCGAGTCCGGAGATGAAAAAACGGCTACTGCACTGTTGCAGAATATCGACGCATTTGAGACGTCAGTGACGAGGCGTGACGAAAACAAAAAAAATGAAAGAAGAAAAAAGGATCAGAAATTTAAACCATCATACCGGCGGCGGTTCAACCGCATAATAGAGTTCCGGTGTGAAAAAAACATTTTCCATGTATGTTTTAAGACGCATTAAGGAAATTTGCTGCGCACCTTGCAGTTGGGAGTATCGCCAGCGCCCAGATTAATATGAATGGAAAAAGATAAGCGTGAGTAATACATGCGTGAGTAATACATGCCATTATTTCTGATTGTCATAGGATCTTATGTTGGTTTCTTTTTTCTCGTCAGCCGATTCAAAATATCGGGTGGGTGGGCTTACATCGGGTGTTTGATTGGGGTGCCTGTTTTTATTATATTCGCAGTCTTAATTTTGAGTTCGTTTGGACTCTATATGGATTTATCATCAGATGATGAATGCGTGAAGTGGGACTGGGCTACCGGTGACTGTATAAAGACAATCCCAAGATAAAGAGAGAACAAGGGGAAAATCATGAAACAGTGGCTGTTTTCGTTGGGTGTCTTTTTTTTGGGAGTGGTGATTTATACGTTGGTAAAAGAAGCTTGGCCTGAGGCTGCTTGGTTGCGGATCATCGTAAGCATGGCTACTTTTGCCGCCGTGTACTGGACTTGGGACAAATCAAAAAAAAGCTGAACGCCAACTAAAGGATAAAATTATAATGAGCCGGATCGTATCCATCGAATCCAAATCTCTACGAGAGACAGAAGCGCAAGACTGGGTAGGATAAATGTCAGTCCGATCACAGTCATCAAATAAGCATACCATCGATTTCCGAGAGGGCGGAAGGGACAGCCCCCGGCACATGCTCACCTATCACGGCGCGCGCGATGAAGCCCTTGCCTATGAGAGAGAATTAAAGAAGCAATTCCACAAGCCCGCGAAACACGGGGCCCACACCTGCGACATGATCGCGGCAGAATACCTCAAATGGGTTGAGATGCAGCAGTCGCCAAAAACCCTGAAAGAAAAAAAGATGATGTTCTGGAATCGCATACTGCCCTTTTTTGGCAATATGCAGCCCGATTTCATCAACAGCAACATTATTACCGCCTACAAGAAACACAGGAAGGAAACCACGACAAGGCCCACAGTCAATCGGGCAATCAACCTTGAACTGCTCTGCCTTTCCGCCATGATCAAATGGGGAGCAAAGCAAAACCTATGCTCCCTGCCGGAAAAATTCGAAGCTCTGCCATTTAAGAAGAAGCTTCCGAGCACTTTGAATTGTGGTGAGGTGGTGAGTATTCTTTCCGCCATGCCCGGAACAACTCGAGCCTTGTTTGCCACAATGTATTACTGCGGGTTGAGGAAGGATGAAGTAACGCATCTGAAACCGTCAGATTTAGCCCAGGACAAGAGTTACCTGCGGATAAGGGGAAAGGGAGGCCGGGAGCGGATTGTGCCCGTTGTGGACGATCTGAGAGCGATACTGGCCGATTTAGACATGACTGGCAAATGGCTATTCCCGTCGCGGATGACGAAAAAAAATGGTAAGGAGCTGGACGGGGCCCTGACAGACATACGCACGCCATTGAAGACGGCATTAAAGAATGCGGGGATAGAAAAGAAAGTCACTCCACATCAATTCAGACACAGTTTTGCCAGTCATTTACTTGATGCTGGAACCGACATAAGAATAATTCAAAAGCTACTCGGGCATCGATCTGTTCTTACCACACAGATCTACGCGCACGTATCAATGGCAACCATGAGACAAGCCGTAGATCACCTCAATAAGTAATCTCCTCCTCCTTCATCATCATAAGTCACCACAAAAAAACGTCCGTGGTGAGATGTGGTGAGTGTGGTAAGAAAAAAGGGGTTACGAATACTCGCAACCCCTTACTATTGGTGAGCCGCCGGGGAGTCGAACCCCGAACCTACTGATTAAGAGTTATGCGCTTTAGTATAATACTATTTATAATCAACTATATATAGAGCAATAAACTCACCACAGGTAAAGGTCCAAGTGTTTTTATTGATCAGAACCTTTCGATTTCCCATATTGCCGTGCCGCCGTGTACCCCAAATAGCCCACGGAAAAAGTCGCCCACATTGCCTCTGGAATAGCCTTGAATCCTGCTGCAACGTTTACGTAAAACTGTGTCATCTGTGTAGGGAAGAACACCCCGACAAGTGGCGCAGCCAGGACAAGGACAATGATAACGACATAAAACACATACAAAAAAGAGGGTCTCGCCCTCGATGTCCAGGGGTCCGCGGATCCCGCTTCGGCAAGCATTACGGAGATTCTTGTTTTTTCAATCCCCATTTCAAGCTCTTGTACTTTGACGGACAGCTCTGCCGCCTTATTTGCGTCAATAGGTTCAGACCCGGTTATAGCTGAGCGAATATCCTTCGCCAGCGTGCCAAGTCCGCTAAATACTGTTCCAACGTCCACATTGATTCCCATGATTCCCATGATTGTTCCTCCTTAACTGTCTTGAAAATGTGGGTAGTCCTTATTTTTAAACCGGGCTCCCGCAATCAGTCCAACCGATTCTCCTATCCTTGCTGCTTCTTCGTAGTCAGGGATAGAATCTTTGTCTACATCCACCTTTACATCCCAGACTGGCTTCCCGTCTTTTGTAATCGCTATGTCGAATGCTTCCGATTTGTCGTTTTCTATATTCTCGTCATCCAAGTCAATAAGATGTCTGGATTTTAGAGTCCAGGTAACTTTCCTATTTTCCTTTTCCGTGATAAACGGCATCCCTGCTGCTTGACGAAGAGTATTGACATAATCAAGAGTGTTTCTTCCTTGCGCGTAAAGTGCTATCTGCTCCTTCACGAGTCGCGAAGTACATGTAATCATATACGGAATTCCTGCCGCTTTCATCGCTGCATCAAACTTGAAATATTTAATTTGCATACCGGGTGTTAATTCATCAATTTTTCTGCTCATTGTTCTCACCTCCATTGGAATATCTTACAATCAGCGACGCTACTATGGCCGATGATTATGCTTTCCTTAACTTATTAATAGCATTCCATTGATTTCCAGATTCCCTGATGCAATCCTCCTTGTCAACCTTTTCATTGAGGGCTGTTTCAATCCTGTCCACAGAATTCTTTATCGCACATAGAGTATCGGTATATGTTTCACGCCACTGATGTATATTTTGTTCCTTGAGTGTCTCTTTTTCCGCTGACAATTTTTTAATTTCTTCGTCCTTGCTATCCTGGCGCTTAAATAGGCGGCTGATAAATATCATTATCACAGCAGTGGATACTCCCACCGCTATAGGGGTTATATACATATTCCATGTTGTCACCACAGGCTCCACGTCAACGCTTTCTCTTACTCCCCATAGGCACAAAGGGGCCAAAATAATGGCATACACAAAAATCCGCAGTAACGATAATTCAATTTTTGTAAAAAGATTCATTGATAGTTCTCCTTCGCAGTATAGTATTTTAGAGATTATTCATTAATCCCAATATCCCCATCGATTACGTAAACGTATAATACTTATCCACCTTCTTTACTGTGGCCAGAAACGGGATCTCGGTTTCGTAGGACCTGCATTGATCGAGCAACACCTGACTCCCGGTAAATGCTATGTGTCGTTCATCACCCAGCGTGAACTGTATGGTCAGGCATGTCGGTGCGTTAGCCTTGATGAACTTACTATCTTTGACTCGGAATCCGATCACCATTATTTCCTTATTCAATATATCGTCAATTTTCAGTTTCGCGCCATCCAGTGGCACATGCTCTTTGGCAAAATCTTTAAACCGCTTTGGCGATTCCTCCATTTTCCACAATCCTTTCCAGCGCCGCTAATTCCATGGCGAGTCGTAGATGGTGTGTGTTAGCCCAGCGCATCCACCCTTTGACGGAAGCGATGCAGGACCGGAAATATTCAAAACTGATGTGACCATCCGCTAGTGCTGATGGCAATCTGCGTAACCGCCGGCGTATTCTTGTTGTCGTGGATTTCCGCAACAGTATGTGGGTTGGAAAGTGTCGATAGCCCAGGAAATCAACCCCTTGAGTAACGGGGAAAACTGAGTTCTTGCTGAGTTTTAAAGCCAGGGTATCGGCCAGGAATGTTTCGATTTCGGAAGCGAGCCGGGCCAGGTGCTTTTTGTCATTATGGAACAGGCAGAAATCATCGCAGTATCGGACATAATCCTTGACGCGCAAGGAATGTTTGACAAAGTAATCCAGCTCGTTCAGATAGAGATTGCCCATCCATTGGCTGGTATAGTTTCCGATCGGGACATTCTTCCCGTCCGGGATGCTGTAGATGATCTTCCGGAACAGCCAGAGCGTGTCAACGCATTTGATCTTGCGCTGAATGATATCATAGAGGATGTCGTGATCAACTGACGGGTAGAATTTCGAGATGTCCATCTTCAGGCAATATCGATTCCTGCGGACAAACTCCATAGTCCGTCTGCTGCCCCCGTGCAATCCTTTGCCTTTGATACAGGCGTAGGAATCGGAAATAAACAATCCCTCCCAGATCGGCTCGATTACCCGCATCAACACATGATGGATGACACGATCCGGCGCGAACGGCAGGATGTAGATGAGCCGCGTCTTGGGCTCATGAATCATCTTGGTCGTGTAGGGAGATGGCTTGTAAGTTTTGTTGATCAGTAATTCCCGGATCTGCTGAAGATTCCGATCCAGATCCCGCTCAAAACGACGCACTGCACTTTTGCTTGATTTGCCCCGCCGGGCTTCCAACCAGGATTCCCGCACATTCTCTTCGCTTGTGATTACTTGATATAAGTTACTGTGTCGTTTCATTATTCTATCCGTTTTATAAAATGCGACGGACAAGGTTCGCTTGCGCTACTGGTTGCCCGACGCCTCCGATATGTGTTTTGCCTCTGGATTTCCAGAGACAAGGCCATGAAATCCAGCCAGGAGTATTACTCATTTCCGCAGTCCTGTATCCGCAACGAAGCGCGCGCCGATATTCGTATTCGTATTCCAGCGATAGTTATTCGCATTCCGGCACCGAGAACCGGCATTCGCGGCATTGTTCCAATTGCCCCCGGCGATCAGCCTCGGTCGATTTGACTTCATAGCCTGTAACCCTCAGTCCTTTTGCGCCGTATTCACGGCGCCGTGAGCCGTATCCCGTGTTATAACGGCTCCGCAACGAAGCGCGCGCCGAGAGCCGCATTCGCAGTCCAGCGATAGTAACCCGCATCCCGGCACCGAGAACCGGCAATCGCGGCATTGACCCAATTGCCCCCGGCGATCAGCTTAACGTCATTTGTGTCCACTGGACGGTATAATTGACCTTTGGAACCGGGCAGGTCATACCATCCCGCTGCAACTGCATCATCGTACATCGCAGACTGCTCATCCAGCCACTGATTCCAGGCCCCACAGCAGTCCTCGCACCCAATGTTGGAGATCATTCGACGAGCGGCCGTATCGGAATGTCCGCCAGTGGTAACGGGGTCTGCGCTTGTTGAAATATTGGTCTCTTCGTTTGATCCCGCGGCAAATCTCTGGAATTCTGCATCTGTCGGTAGCCGTTTACCCACCGCATGACCATCATCCACGAAGTCATTCCAGTCGCGGGTGTCGGAGGCGGTCGCGCCGTTGGCGGAGGTTGTACCCGTCCCTGTTCCGGAGGCCATATATATGTCCACCCACTTCTGGATCCCGCTGTCATACACCATTCCGACATTGACCAAGGTCTTTGCCCGGTGCTTCAGACACCACACAGATGCGGGCAGAATATCATTAGCGACGTATCCGGTAAGTGTGTGTCCACCGATAGCCCCTACAGCAACACACAGCGTGTGAAATCCTCCGATCTTGCGGGAATGAGCAGCATCGAAGCCGGTTGGGTTGGTTGAGTTGGCTGAAACCAGGAATGAAATCGTTGTGCCGTCCGTACAGGCATAAACGTAATAGTCAGTACCCGCCGCCAGAGCGCCGGTGTCCAGATCGTCAACAGAGTCAACTTCTACGGCGGAGTCCATTAAAAACCAATGAGCGCCAATGTCGATGGGAACGTAATTTGCACCGGGATTAACAACCACGCATGTGTTGTCCCCGGCGGCGTGCGGTTCAATGAGCCGCAGATTCTTTATCGCCCAAAAATTCTGAGACATAACCGCAGCGGCGATGATGTTGTCGCTGACGTCCAGTGTTACTTGTCGATTTGCCATGATTATTCACCTCCATTCTGCAGATAGAGATCCAGTGCGGCCTCTCGCGATGCAAAGCCCATGCGTCGCCATTTCGGCATGAGCGCCGGGACGGTCTCCGTAACAACGTTGATCATCTTCCCTGCCTCATCCATGTCGTAACTGACGACCCTCTCCATAGTATCGTCATCCAGGTCCACGACCGCTTTAATATCTACGAGCGCCTGGGCTTTAAACCCTGGATCGGCCAGCAGGTTCTCGAAATCCGCTTTTGTTGCGATTACTTTAGGATAACCTTTCAATGTTTTTCTCCTTTTCAATGTTTATTGAGGACAGCTTCAAACTGTCCTCAAGTGTCTTACGCCTTACGCCTTCGTCGGATAGAATTTCTGGTAATAATCCGCCCCGACGTCGTCTTTTACGGTAAAAACCTTCGGTGTTCCGGAGAGCGTCTTGTCCGCCTCACTGGGCAAACTTGTTGCTCCTGCCGAGACCTCCTGACCGTTCAGTCCATTTGCCATGTTTCGTCCTCCTTTCTTGGCGGCTAAGCCAAGTATCCGCCATTAGTTGCGGCCCGGTGTTCTGTGACCACATCGCAAACCGTAGCAGCATCCGCCGCACCGCCTGCGATCGTCAGTTGTATTTTCTTTCCTGCCTTTAACAGTACGGCTCCCGTCCAGGAGATCTGCGCCTCGCTCGCAAGATTCGCCTTGACGCCCAGCGTGGACGAGATCAGGATCTGCGGCGTCGCGTCGTCTGACTGGATGCTGATCGACGTAATATTGGCGTCGTCCGATACATCCACAGCCGGCAGCCGGAAGGTCAGCTTTTCGAGGACAACATCCTGCGTCGTCCCCGTGAACAGATCGTAGGACCCCGCCGCCTGGGCGAGATCAACAGTGGCAGCCTTGATCTGTAATTTCCCGGCCAGTCGGTTGACCGCATCCGTCCCGCCAGCAAGTCCATCGGCGATGTAACGCAGGAGCAGACCTGCCCTCGAAGCGTTGGCTATCGAACCCTCGGTGGCATCCAACGAGGTCGTTTCGATTTCTACCGTAGAACCAGCCGATAGGTTATCGGCGATGTAACGCAGCAGTGCCCCAGCCCTCTGATTGGCAGCAGCAGAACCGCCTGCCACACCAAGGGAGGTCGTTTCGATCTCCGTCTTTACCGCAGGCAGATCCGTATCGTGAATGTCGTCGATCACACCTTTGGCCGCGACGAGATCCGCGTCCAGATCGGCGATTTCTGTGTCAATGTAACCCGCCACAGTAACAAGGTCGGCATGGATGTCATCAACCACGGTCTTCACCGCCGGCAGATAGGTGTCATGCAAATCGTCCACCACAGTCTTCACCGCCGGCAGATCCGTGTCATGGATATCATCCACCGCCGTCTCGATATCCGCCAGGTGAGTATGCAGAGCATCGAGGCCATAGACCGCGCTGTCCAGCCGGTCCGTGATCATGCAGACATAGAGAGATTTACCTGCCACGTCCGGGACACCCAGGGCGGCAAGCAGAGATTGCAGATTTGTCTGCCCGATAAAATCACCCAGGTTGGCGAAGATCGTCTTCCCCGCAGCATCCGGATTGCCCAGCATCGCCTCCAGCGACTGGAGAAAGGTCCGGGTTGAAGGATCGCCGATGTCTGCCTGAATGGCATCCACCACAGTCTTCACCGCCGGCAGGTCAGTGTCATGAAGGTCGTCCACGACCGTCTTCACCGCCGGCAGATCCGTGTCATGAAGGTCGTCCACGACCGTCTTTACCGCCGGCAGGTCAGTGTCATGGATGTCATCCACCGCCGTCTCGATATCCGCCAGGTGAGTATGCAGTGCATCGAGCCCATAGACCGCGCTGTCCAGCCGGTCCGTGATCATGCAGACATAGAGAGATTTACCTGCCACGTCCGGGACACCCAGGGCGGCAAGCAGAGATTGCAGATTTGTCTGCCCGATAAAATCTCCTAGGTTGGCGAAGATCGTCTTCCCCGCCTCGTCGGGATTACCCAGCATCGCCTCCAGCGACTGGAGAAAGGTCCGTGTTGAAGGATCGCCGATGTCAGCCTGGATGGCATCAACCACGGTCTTCACCGCCGGCAGGTCAGTGTCATGAAGGTCGTCCACGACCGTCTTTACCGCCGGCAGGTCAGTGTCATGGATGTCATCCACCGCCGTCTCGATATCCGCCAGGTGAGTATGCAGTGCATCGAGCCCATAGACCGCGCTGTCCAGCCGGTCCGTGATCATGCAGACATAGAGAGATTTACCTGCCACGTCCGGGACACCCAGGGCGGCAAGCAGAGATTGCAGATTTGTCTGCCCGATAAAATC
>CAZNBR010000002.1:0-57151 GCA_964571315.1 uncultured Syntrophaceae bacterium | reverse complement strand
AACGATCCTTTTTATTCACCCCCTTCGGTAACATTTAATATGAGGCAATTCGCTCTTGTTTCTCTCGTTGACACACAAGAGGAACCCCACTATAATCTCTCAGCGGAAAGGCGTATTCAGAATCTAACACTTCGGAATCAAGATACATATACGATAGCAAGACGACCACGTACCAATGCGAAGACCAGTGAGTTGTTTCATAATTATCGGACAAAGGGTTGCCGAAGATCAAAAATCCTTAAGTTTATCGATAAGAATACCGATGAAACCATACGTATGCTGTCCATCAAGGGAGGAGAGATGTGAGGGGTTACACAGGTATTTTAAATCATCACGCGGGGTATGCGCAAGGGGGATTTCGGTAATACATGGGTCTCGTTAAGATTAATCAGATAAGTCCCGGGATGGCGTTGGCCGAAGATTTGAGAGATTCCAGGGGCCGGTTTCTCCTGGCAAGCGGAGCAGGTCTCACGGCACGACACATCAGAGTGCTCAAGATGTGGGGGGTGATTGAGGCAAACATCGAGGGCATAGCCGCGGAGGACGTGGAAGATACCGCCACACGTGAGATTGATCCCGCACTGATGGAGATGGCCGAGAAGATAGTCTGCAGGCGCTTCCGTTACTCCGGCACTGATCATCCGGCTACCCAGGAACTGTTCCGCCTCTGTACCCTCCGTAAGGCAGAAGAGATGCAGAGACGGCGCGAGGAGGATGCCGAACGTGGTGACCGCCCTGAGGAGGATACGGATTCGGATGAGATGACGGCAGTGGAGATCGATAAAATCGATTTTCATAAATTTATACGGCGTCATATCCTGGAGCTTCCGACGCTGCCGATGATATTCTTGAAAATGAATGAAACCATAGCCAAGCCCAGCAGCTCGGCAAACGATATTGCCAGAGTGATCAGCAAGGATACCACTCTCTCCGCGCGGCTTCTCAGAATCGTCAACAGTGCGTTCTACGGGTTTCCATCCAAGATTGACAGCGTATCCCGGGCAGTGGCCATCATCGGAACAAGACAGCTGAGTACGTTAGCCTCCGGGGTGACCATCATCAACATGTTCAGGGACATTCCGTCTGATATTATTGATATGAAATCGTTCTGGAAGCACAGTGTCTCCTGTGGTGTCCATGCGAGGATTATCGCGAGTTATCAGGGGATACAAAACACGGAGCGTCTGTTTCTCTCCGGCCTGCTTCACGACATCGGCCGTTTGATCCTGTACAATTACGCACCGGATCACGCCGTGTACGCCCTTACGAAAGCGAAACACGCCCGGAGCATGGTACGCGAAATAGAATGTGCAGACCTGGATTTTGACCATGCGGAGACAGGCGGGTTGCTTTTAAAGAGGTGGAAATTGCCCGTTCTGATGGAGCATGCCGTTCAATATCATCATGACCCGCAAAAATCCCGCTATCCCCTGGAACCTTCCATTGTGCATCTGGCAGATATCATGGCAAATGCCATGGGAATCGGTTCGAGCGGGGAACGCTTTGTCTCGCCGCTGGATTCGGGTGCCTGGGAATGTATAGGGCTGTCGGTAAATGTTCTGGACGTGATCATGAAACAGGCGGATCGCCACATCGAGGAGATATTTAAATTTTTCTATTCAGATGAAGACTAAAAACAAAAAAAAACAAAACACGTCATACCTTGAAGAGCGGGTCCGGTATCTGGAAGACGTCAATCGCTTTACGCTGGACGCGCTGGAAATAGCGGCCTCTCTTGGAGACTTTCAAACAAGTATCAGTAAGCTGCAGGACATCTCTGTCATTCTGGACGAAACAAAGTCGCGGATACGCACGTTGATACCACTCAAGGCCATGGCTTTTTATCTCGTGGACGAAGACAGCAAGGAATTTGTCGTCTCCAAGGCAGATCCCCCGCATTACGAATCATATATCGACAAAGAGGTTGGTTTCTTTATTGATGATGGAATATTCGCCTGGGCCTTGAGAGAGAAACGGCCTGTTATCGTTTCATCAAAACAACACGAACGCCGCTTTATTCTCCATGTCATGACTACCAGTTCCCGGATACGGGGAATGTTCGTCGGCCTGCTGGAAGAAGGAGGGGACAGCATTCCCGACGTATCTCTATCGATGCTTTCCATTATTCTCCTGAACAGCTCTAATGCATTGGAGAGCCGAGAACTGTACAACATGATACGGGAGATCAACGAAAACATTCAAAAGAAGAAAAATTATAAGATGTTGTTTGAAGCGGCACCTGACGGGGTGGAGGTCCTTGACGCGCGGGGGAATATCGTGGATTGCAATAAGACCCAGGGGATGTTGCTGGGGTATAACCATGAGGATCTCATCGGAAATCACACGACGCAGTTTTTCTGGAATGGCAGCGAGGCCCTATTTGAAGAGAGGATGCGCAGTCTGAAGGAGAGGGGTTGGTTTGAGGATGAGATAGAGCTTGTCAGTCAGGATGGGACCGTTATCCCCGTATCGAGGAAGGGGAGCGCGGTTTATGATAAAGGGGGGAAGTTTGTCGGGTATGTGGTTTACAATCGAGACCTTTCCCATCGGAAGAGGGAAGATGAGGAGAAAAAGAGACTCGAGTCCGAACTCCGGCAGGCTCAGAAGATGGAAGCCATCGGCGCCCTTGCGGGAGGCGTGGCGCATGACCTGAACAACGTCCTGGGAGGTCTTGTGAGCTACCCCGATCTGCTGCTGATGCAGATCCCGGATGACAGCCCGCTGAGAAAACCTATGCTGACCATTCAGAAATCGGGGAAAAAGGCCGCGGCCATTGTCCAGGATCTGCTGACACTGGCCAGGAGGGGGGTCCCCGTTGCGGAGGTCGTAAACCTGAACGATGTCGTATCCGATCACTTCAAGACACCCGAACATGAAAAGATCCAATCCATCCACCCCCATGTACAGTTCGAGATCAGTCTTGAAGAAAATCTGCCGGATATTGTGGGTTCCCCGGTTCACCTGTCCAAGACGGTCATGAATTTACTGTCAAACGCGTCGGAGGCCATGTCCGATAGCGGCAAGATTACCATATCTACCGGAAGCCGGTATGTCGACCGACCCCTGGCGGCGTACGATACGGTCAGCGAGGGGGAATATGCGACTCTCACGGTTTCTGACGAAGGGACCGGTATGTCGCAGGAGGAAAGGAAACGGGTCTTTGAGCCTTTCTATACGAAGAAGGTCATGGGAAGGAGCGGGACGGGTCTGGGCATGGCGGTCGTGTGGGGGACTGTAAAGGATCATAACGGATATATCGATATTCAGAGTACCGAGGGAAAGGGGACGACAATTACCATATATTTCCCCGTAACCAGGAGAGAGACGGAAAAGGGTAAAACCCTTGTGCCCATCGAAGTGTACAGGGGAAAAGGGGAGACGGTTCTGATTGTTGATGATATGGAGGAGCAGAGAGAGATCGTCTCCGGCATGCTCGGCAGCCTTGGGTATGCCGTCTCGTCCGTCCCAAGCGGAGAGGAGGCGGTCAAGTACCTGAAAACCTGTTCGGCCGATCTCCTGCTTCTTGATATGATCATGGACCCCGGTATGGACGGGCTTGAGACATACAAGAGAATCCTCAAGACCCATCCCGGCCAGAAGGCCCTCATTGCCAGCGGATTCTCCGAAACAAAGCGTGTCAAAGAAGCCCAGAGCCTCGGTGTCGGGGCTTATATAAAGAAGCCTTTTGGGCTGGAACAGATCGGAAGGGCTGTCAGGCATGAATTAGACACATAGACACCATTCCTTCAAGATCCTCCGTTCGGTTGTTTCTTTTTGATACAATTGCCGCGTGTACCGAGAGGGTCCACATCTCGGAAGCGCAATGCCCCCTATTTTGTTAGAAGCTCCCTTATTTTTTGCGAGATTTGTTCTATGCTGAATGGCTTCTGTATAAAACCGTCACAGCCCTGTTCCAGTATCTCCCTCGCCTTGCCGTTGATGCTGTATCCGCTTGACAGAAGAACCTTTATGTCGGGATTGATCTTTTTGAGGATATCGTAAGCCTCTCCGCCTCCTATATCGGGCATAATCATATCCAGGATAACCAGGTCGATCGTGTTCTGTTTTTCTTTATAGATGGCAATGGCCTCTCTCCCGCTTCGTGCGAGGAATACCGTGTAGCCCAGGAACTCCAGTATCTCTCCGCCGACATCGATGATCAGTTCCTCATCATCTACAAGAAGGATCGTCTCATGCCCCATCAGCGGCTGTTCTCTCCTGATCACCGACCCCTGATCGCTGACTGCCGCACCCAGTGCAGGCAGATATATATTGAAGGTGGTCCCGATGCCCTCTTCACTGTATACACTAATGATACCGTTGTGGTTTTTGATGATTCCGTAAGCAGAGGCCAGCCCCAGCCCGGTACCCCTTCCCATCTCCTTGGTGGTGAAAAAGGGATCGAACACCCTCTTCGCCGTTTCTGCATCCATTCCCGTGCCGGTGTCTGTAATGGATATCTTTACGTAATTGCCGGGTTCGAGGTTATGGGGCTCCAGATAGTCCTTATCGAGAATGACATTCTCCGTCTGAAGATAGATCTCACCGCCACCGGGCATGGCCTGCCAGGCATTGACATAGATGTTGAGAAGGGTCTGTTCTATCTGACCCTGGTCCGCCTCCACCATCCAGATGTCTTGCTGGTATTTCTTGTGTATCTTTATCTCCTTTTTGGTACGGCCGAACATGTCGGAACTCTTCTGTCCAAGTTTGTTCAGGTCAGTCGGTCTGACCTCGTATTTTCCTCCCCTGGCGAAACCCAGGAGCTGCCCGGTGAGTTCCGCCCCGTCCCGGACATATTGTTCAATATTTCTCAACTTCTCGTAATGGGGGTGTGAGGGGCCCATATCCAGAAGGATGAGCGAGGCATTCCCCTGAATGCCCATGAGAAGATTGTTGAAGTCGTGGGCAAGACCGCCGGCTAACGTGCCGATGGCCTTCATCTTCTGGGCCTGCTGAAGCTGGGATTCGAGATTTTTTCGGTGCGCCTCCGCCCGCTTGCGGTTGGTGACGTCTATTGATGTCATGATAGCTCCCTCGGAGAATGGAGCTATCTTTATGTCAAGAAATTTATCCTCATACTCCTGTTCGAGGAACTCCTTTGATATGCCCGATCTGATACATTCACTCAGTTCCTCGAACATATTGTTTTTGTGCTTCGCGGCATAATCCTTATACATGACATCCTTATTAATAGTGGGTAGTCTGTTGCCGGACAGCTTCTTCGCGAGGTTGTATCCCGTTACTTTTGCCTCACGGTCCACGATTATAGTCTCAATCGGATTGTTGTCGAATAGCGCACGGTACCGCTCCTCGCTTTCCCGCAGGGCTGTCTCGGCGCGCTTGCTCTCGGTGATGTCCATCAGGGAGCACACGCTTCTGTTTGTCCCGGTAATCATCCCCGCCGTTACAAATATATCCCTGGTATTTCCCTCCTTATCAACAAAGCAAAACTCATATTCTGTCGGTGCAACCCCTTTCTTTTTTCTCCTCTTGCCGTGATATGCCTTCATTCTGTCGATCTCTTCCGGGGCGAAAAAATCCGTCCAATGCATCGTCCCTTCCACTTCTTCCTTTGAATATCCGCTCAGTTTCTCAAATGCGGTGTTCATCATAGAGATCCTCATGTCCTCTTCAATAATCACGGTGGCCTTGTTTGTGTTTTCAAACACGCTCCGGTACCGTGCTTCGCTTTCCCGCAGTGCCTCCTCAACCTCCTTGTGTGAGGTTATGTCTTTTGAAACCGTGGTTACGGACCGTGTCCTGCCGTTTTGATCTTTGACGGGGCTCAGTGTCTTGAGAAAACAATGACCATCCCTGCCGTAGCTTTCATACTGGATCGGCTTGCCCGTTTCGAATATTTTTCCCACCTTCAGGGCAAAGCTGTCCGCTTTTTCCTTGGAGTGCAACTCGCCGTAGGTTTTTCCGATGATATCTTCAAGCGCGACGCCGTGCCGTGTCCGATATCCTTCGTTCATAAAGAGGAACCGGGTATCCCTGTCCACGAGGTACATCAAGTCGGCGGTTGATGCCAGGGAGCGGTATTTCTCCTCCGATTCGCGGAGCGCGAGTTCGGCGCTTCGCTTGTCACAGGCCCTGCGGATGGTCAGCAGCAACGACTCCATCTCGTATGGCTTCTGGACAAAACCGTAGGCGCCCAGGTTCACCGCCTCGATGGCCGCCTCCTGTGACGCATGACCGGTGAGTATGATGCATTCGGTATCGGGCGAAACCTTTTTGATCTCTTTTATCAGCTTAAGACCGTGCATGTCATCGAGCCTGAGGTCAACCAAAGCAACGGCGATACCGGGCGTCTCCCCCTGAAGAACGGCCCCGGCTTGCCTTCCGGTAGCGGCCGTTACGGGTTCATACCCGCCGCCGCCGAGAATATCGGAGAGGATCTTCCTGACTTTGGGGTCATCGTCCACGATAAGAATTCGATTTGTTTTCATCCTTTGTTCCTATCTCTCTTTCTTCCAGGCTGCAGGACTCTGCCAAGGTCCCAATAATACACTTCGGTTATTGTCTCAAGCAGCTCTTCTGTCTGCAGCGGCTTGTACAGACAGGTATGCGTGCCCATCGCAAGGGCGCTTCCTATCGATTCCGCCATATCTTCCCGGCAGCCCGTTACGAGGATCACCGGGATGTGGGGATATTGTTCCCTGATCTTCTTAAGGGTATCCAGACCATTGACCCCGCCCGGCTTCATGCCCAGAAGGATCATGTCGATTTTTCCATCGAGTCTCTTCAGCGCTTTCAGGGGATCGGTGTGCGTGGTTACCGAAAAACCCCTTTCCCTGAGTATGTCTCCACCGGTTCTGCAGAAGTCGGGATCATGGTCGACTATGGCGATGGAGCGTTTTGTGCGAAGGGAGGAGAAGAAGGTAAGGATGGCGTTGATATTCAGCGGCTTGAGAAGCACCGCTATGGCGCCCTCTTTGAGCCCGTCCCTTATCAGTCCGTCATCGGAGTAGGCCGTCATGAGGACTACCGGAAGAAGGGGGTTTCTCTCTTTGATGGCACGGCAGAGTTCGACCCCGCTGACTCCCGGCATCCTGATGTCGCTCAGGACGCAGTCTATCTTTTCCTTTTCCATCTTCTCCAGGGCCTCTTGTGCCGAGTGGGCGGGGTGGGCATGGTATCCCTTGATCCTGAGGATGTCAACAAGGGTCCTGACCATCAGGCGGTCGTCATCCACAACCAGGATATGAACCCTCCTCCTCATTACCCCTCCTCCTTGGCGGGGAGGGTGATGGTGAAGGTGCTTCCCCTGCCTTCTTCGCTCTGAACCTCAATGGTGCCCCCGTTCCCCTCGGCCAGGTCCCGGGAGACGGTGAGGCCGAGCCCGATGCCGCGGGCACGGGAGGTAAAGAGGGGTTCGAAGATCTTCCCCATATCATCCCCGGGAATACCTGAACCGGTATCGGTGACGGACAGCCGGACAGTGTCACCACCGTTCTCCGCATGTATGGTAAGCGTTCCCCCTTCGGGCATTGCCTGATAGGCGTTGGACAAAAGGTTTGTCAACACCTGGATGATCTGACGGGTATTCACACGGATCGATAAAGGGCCGGAGGGTATTTCTCTTACAACCTCGATGTTGTCCGGCGGAGATTGTCTTTTCAGCGCCTGTGTGACCAGCCTGTTTAAATCTATTTCCGACCTCTTCCCTTTTCTGATGCGGGAGAAATCCATGAGGTCTGAGATGATCTTCTCTGAAATACGGATCTCTGAAGAGATGATATCCATATACTCTTTCGTGGTGTCATCGGCATTGGGGTGTGTCATCTTCAGGTAATATACGGCGTTGGCGATGATTCCGAGGGGGTTTCTCAGCTCATGCCCCACACTCCCGGCAAGCTGCCCCACTATGGCCAGCTTTTCCTTCCTGATCAGCTGATCCTGAGCATCCCTGAGTTCCTTGGTGCGCTCTTCCACCTTCTCTTCAAGGTTTTGTGAATACTCAGTCAGCTTCTCCTCCGCCAGTTTGCGGTCGGTGATGTCGAGCAGTATGACAAAGTCCGCGTTCCTGCCGCCGAAAGATATCGTTTTCGAATACAGGTCAACCCATTTTACCTTTCCGGTCTTTGTAATTACCCTGAAATCATAATTGATGACGGTATCTTTTCCTCCACGCTGCTTTTCCCTCGCCTGCTCCACCGCAAAGGCCCGGCTGTCGGGGTGAACGACTTCTGACAATTCTTCCAGGTCCCATTTCAATATCTCTTCGACTGGATATTCGAAGATCTCGGATGATACCTGATTGACATATTTGCATAGGTCATCCTGAATGATTGCGATGCCCACGAGCGACTGCTCCGAGAGGAGCCTGAATGTTTCCTCGCTTTCCCTCAGCGCTTCTTCCCTCGCTGCGATCCGCTCGCTCAAAATGGAAACCACCGATGAAATCAACACAAATATGGATGCGCGGAGGACGTTGTTTGACAGATCTGTCTCAAGAAAGATGGCGCTGCTCACAATCAGGGCTCCGCCCAGGCATACAGCCACGACCAGACCCCTTCTCTTCCACCAGATTGACGACAGGACGATCGGGATATAAAAGAGGTGTGTAAAGAGGACACCGGTCTTGAGGAGCACGTGGGCGTAAAGGATCAGGCACACGGCGCCTGCCAGGGAAATTGCTATGACCGCAATCTTATATACTTCCTCGTGTCCTCGATATACCTTAGTGATCATATGAAAAACACCCCCCCGTCTACTGCCCTTTCATATTAACGGTCATGATCACAGACCGGAAGTTTCGTGCTGCCGCTCCGACCCGCGGATACATATCAGATCTGCGTTCAGCCCGTTTTCTCACAACACCCCCGGTCGTAAATATATATGAGTGAGGCGGAGCAGTCAACAGGCATGAAAGACACAGGTATGAAAGAACTTCTACAAAGACAAACGTGAGAATCTTTTTTCAGCCTTTGAATTACTCGAGGATTCATCATTGATCACTACCAGGGTCTCCAGTCATTGACTGGAGGTGCTGCGTTGTGTCCGTCTATCCCCGCGAAGCGGGAACCCATGCGTCCCTGACTACACCGTTGCCTGATCGCGGTATTGAGTAACCCGGGTGATGTAGGCCTTCGTTTCCTCAGGCAACCCGGCGGGATTTCTCTCCACATTTCCCATTCCCCAGTTGTAGGCGGCCAGCGCGGTATTCGCATTGCCGTCATACCGATCCAGGAGCATCTTCAGATATCGCGTGCCCGCCATCACATTTTGGGCGGGATCGTAGGGATCCTTGACGCCAAGATCCCGTGCCGTTTCGGGCATGAGCTGCATGAGCCCCATTGCCCCCTTGGGCGATGTGGCCCGAGGATCAAAATCGCTCTCGGTCCGGATAACCGCCCGTATGAGATCTGCATCAACCCCGTGTTTCTCGGAAGAACGATTGATGATACGATCCATGGTATCCGGTGCCGTCGGAGTATCCTGTTTCTGCTGCGGCGGGTGTCGGTTTATTGACGCCGGCAGGCCGGACAGATACCGCAGCCCCGGTCCCCATGCCCCCGCATACGCCCACCCTCCGGAGCTTGCCCGTATGGAGTGCAAACAGTGATCGCTAACCTGCTTTTCAATAATCCTGATCAGGGCTTCAAGCGCGCCCTTTCCCAGAAGGGCCTCATTTTCTTTCTGCACGGCATGTGCGGCATTATTCAGGATCATATCGAAGCGCAGATTGCCGGGCACCTCCTTCCCCGGATATCTTTCACCAGGGGCAGTCAGATCGTGCTGGAACGATCGAGTATGTAACCCGTAGAGAATTTTCATGACGACCTCCCTGACGGAACTATTCATTGCCGCCTCCTAACCTATCAAATACCGTGCCAGCGTGGCACTATTTTTGTCCGTAGGGATCACATAGCAGCGGATACTGGCACACTCTGTGCTTTTTATAAGGCACAAGCCTCCATGGAAACGAGACAGGGCAGGCAGGTGTTGCGCCCGGCCATCATTCGAGCAGCGTGGCAGAAACGGAGGGTCGGTCATTGTGTAATATAGAATTATCAATAGGATAGAAGACGCTGCCGGAAGGGGGCACCTCGGCCAGCCCCGATAATTGGCCGAGGTATACAAAAGAATTCTATGCACAAGGGGATGAGTATCGCCTAAAAAATGTGCATTCTTTGCCGATATAGACGTAAAGTTTTCCCATCTGAGGAAAGGGATACAAAGAATACGAGGCCACAATGGCCGTGAGAAAGGATAGAGTGACATGAAAATACTGCCACACAACATTTCAGGAAGTACCGAACAGCAGAAAACCGGTGCGGGCCGGCGGACCACGGGGAATGAATTCCATGACATTCTCCAAGAAAAGATTGCCACATCATCGAAGCCGGAGGGACATGTCATGACTCTGCCGCCGGTGCAAAACATACCGACCATACAGTTTGATCAGATTTTGAATATTGGTACCGCACAGGGCATAGAGCGGGTGGAACAGTTCCTTAATCTTCTTGAAGAGTATCACAGGAAACTGGGGGATACCAACTCCACCCTGAAAGAGTTTTATCCTCTCGTTTCCAGCATGGAAGGCGAGGCAGCGAAGATCAAGCCCCTTCTGGATTCACTCCCTGCCGGGGATGAACTGAAGGATATCCTCAACAGGGCGGTCGTCACTGCAACGGTTGAAGCCATCAAGTTCAACAGGGGCGACTATCTCTAAACGGGGCCTTCCCCCGAGAGAACTCTCCGCATGGAACGGGGATCATTATCTGACATTCATTGTCAACGATATGACGGGCCGGTGTATCCTTCATCTTTCTGAGCACATCCGTGCGGGAATCCTCAACACCGTCAGTATGTGCAGAAATAACCCTTTCTCCGGACAGTTAGCCCTTTTCTGGAAGTGAAAAATTGAAAGGATCCTGCCTGAGGCATACAAGTTGCTGTTTCTCAAAGGGTCATATCGGATCACCTTGTCCAACAAGGGATATATAGCGTGGAAATGGGTACATGGTTATGGATCTGACAATCCCCGGCATATGTTTCCTTACCTCATCCATTCAGTTGGAGTTTGACACGGATGGGTACGTAACACGTTTCGAACCGACAGGCTCCCGCAGTATTGATGCCGATCATATCCTGGTTCTGGCACGGCTTCATGTACAGCAGCACCGCATGACCGAAATCCCTGCAATTTCCCTTTTCGACAAAATCCCGGTCCCCGACAACCTGGCCGTGCCGGAGATCTATGACGGGACACAGAGACTTCATGGCAAAAAGGTCCTGATCCTTATGTTGAACGGCTGGGGCGATATGATACTTATCCAGCCTGCAATACAAGCCCTTTACCGGATGACGGCATCCACGGGCGAACCTCCTCGGATCACCCTGGGGTGCAACTGGATCAGCAATTTCCCCTATCCCGATGCGGGGTATGTCGACAGGGTGATCCCCAATATTCTGACCCTGGCGCAGCTGTGCTCCTTTGACGTCCTGGTCAATCTGCTGCCGGTGAATCATCAGCGAACGGCCACACGCTCCATGAGGGATCTCTGCCTTGAGATCCTCAACCTCGGTCCCAAATGGGGGGGGAATGATCCCCCTTCGATGAGGCCCGATCCCGCAAGGGTCTCACGGATCAAACCGGCCCTTGATCGGATTCGCAGGGAAACCGGCAAAAAATTGCTCTGCGTCAACTGGAAATCACGAGCCCCCCATAAGAACGCTCCGGCGTCTCTCTTTTCCCAGGTTGCGAGCAGATTACAGGATACATACCAGGCGCTTTTATTCAAAGATGAGGGTGCCTCCAAAATCATGCAAAAAGAGATTGACGCCTTCAATGCACCGATCATCAATCTTTCCTGCCTTATTCATGATTTTCACGACACGGTCGCGGCCCTGTCTCTGGTCGACGCCTTCGTGTCCGTGGATACGGGAATCGTTCATGCCGCGGGAGCCATGGGGATTCCCGGGGTTGCGCTCTTTGGACCATTCCCGCCGGAGACCCATGTTGCCGACTATCCGTCCGTCGTCCCGGTCAGGGCCCCCTTCCGGGGGAAGGTGTGCCGGGGACCGTGTCTGGAGACGCACCGCGGGTGCGCCGAGGTAGGGTATGCCCCCGATACCGTGAGTCCCTGTTTCGAGGCGATTGATACGGATGATGTGCTGGCGGCCCTCGAGGTGATCACAGACGGCTGGACCGGAGATCCCGGAGCGGCAGTCTTTTTGAGGTGTCAGGCAGGAATTATATCCGCAGAACCGAGGGAGACTTGGGATGGCTAAAAAATACTGTATATGGGTGGTCAGCCCTCACGGATATAGTCACAGCCGTGCCTTTGATGAGATTGCACTCGGTCTGCAGTGCGCCTTTCGCGAGATAGGGTATGAGGTTTCCGTTCCTTGTTCCTGCGCGGAAGGCCCGGCACAGGGTATGGAGTTTGCGTGATACCCGGGAGTGAGCGCATCGTGCAGGGATGTCATACGAACGCTTTTGTCACCGGCAGATACAGGGAAACCGGTCGCGGCATCGGAGGTCAATTGTACCGCCGCAGAGGGCGCGCCGATCCGTCCGTCGGGGGCGCGAGATTATAGGCAGGAAGGAAAACGGAAAGAGGAACTGTATGCGTATTCTAGTGGTGGGAGCCGTCCTGGGCGGTACCGTCCCGATAGGCGGTTCGATCTACAGGGCGTTTAAGGAGGCGGGGGTCGAGGCGGACTTTCTTGATTTCTCGACGCTGCAGCAGGAGTTCAGGGAGCTCTGGGCGGCGCAGGATGAAGAGCGTTCCTGTCGGTTTCACATACAGAAGAAAATTATGCTCCTTGACAGGATTACTGATTTCCGGCCGGATGTTATCTTCGGGATTGCCCAATCTCCCCTCGACGACGTTGCGGTCCTGTCGGAGCTGAAGAAAGCGAGGATCGTTCTGTGCTACTGGTTTACGGAGGATTATCGAATCTTCGAGTACTGGAAAACGATCGCGCCCTGGTTTGACCATTTTTTTACCCTGCAGAGGGAGCCGTTCTGGCAGGAACTGGAGCGGGCGGGGTGCCGCACCTACCATTATCTTCCCATGGCCTTCGATCCCCGTCCGGGCTGTTCGGACGAAACGACCGAACCGGAGATTCCGGTCTCCTTCGTGGGGGCGCCCTATCCCAACCGGATTCATTTCCTGAGCCGGTTTCCCGGCAGCGGTTTCCAGATCTACGGTGAAGACTGGGACAGGTATCCCAACCCGTTTGTTGTGATCGGCGATCGTCGGATTACCGAGGATGAGGCGCGTTCGATCTATCGCCGCTCCCGTATCAACCTGAACCTCCACTCGTCCCCCTTCCCCGGGAAGCTGGGAGAAGGTGACTTTGTTAATCCGAGGACGTTTGAACTGGCGGGGATGGGGTGCTTTCAGCTGACCGATATGCGGAAACTTTTGACCCTGCACTTTGATCCGGCGCAGGAGGTTATTGCCGTATCCGGCTGGAAAGAGATGACGAAGGCCGCGGAGTACTTCCTTGACCATGAAGAGGAACGCGAGGCTGTCGCAAAGAGGGCTCAGGCTCGCGTCTTGCGGGAGCACACCTACCTGCACCGGGCGCGGGAGATTGTCGGTCTTCTGGAAGAAGGACGAAGAGATAATCCATTGAAAGATCAGTACACCACAGGAGGGCCGCATGTCGAGTAAAGCGATCCTGATTATCCACCTGAGCCGGCTCGGCGATACGATTCAGAGTCTCCCCGCCGTAAAGCTGCTGAAGGAAGAAGATCCCGAAGGCACCATCACATACCTCGGGATTGAGGATTTCTGCGTCCTGCTGAAGGGGAATCCCTGGATTGACCGCCTGGTGACCGTTCCCTGGTGGGGAATCAGGGAGATTATGGGTGAAAAAGGCGAAAACCATACGGACGCGCTGGACAGGTTCTTTCAGATGATCCCTGAGCTCGGTGAACGGTATGATCTGCTGATCAACCTGACCCACGACTGGAGCAGCAGTTATCTGTCGGAACGGATCGATGCCGAGGAAAAGAGGGGGAGGCTCTTTTCGGCGAATAACGAGATTGTCGTATCCGGAGACTGGGGAAAGTATCTTTTTGCCGTCGCGAAAAACCGCAAAGACAACCTGTTAAACCTCGTCGATCTGTATGTGGGGATGGTCGGTGTTCAGAACAGACCCGTTGTCAATTTCCTGCCTGCCGATCCGCAGCAGGATATGATCCGCACCTCCCGACTGCAAAAGCTCGGTATCGATGCGGACAGGCTCACCGTCGGTCTTCAGCCCGGGGCGAACATGGCCGCGAGGAGGTGGCCGATAGAATACTTTGTAAGGCTTGGGGGAGCCCTTATCGATGATCTCGATGCCCAGATCGTCCTGTTCGGGTCTCCGGGGGAACGGGGGCTTGCCGAGGAGTTTCAGCAGATCTCACCGTTCCCTTTCGTAGATCTTGTCGGTAAGACAACACTTCCGCAGCTGGCATCCTTTTTCAGGGGGATCGATCTTTTGGTCAGCAACGATACCGGTCCGATGCACATTGCCTCGGCCGTCGGCACCAAAGTGGTTGGAATCTTTATGAGCACGGCGTTTTTCAGTATTACCGGGCCTTACGGCCCCGGCCATGTGGTCGTCCAATCGGCCTATCCGTGCTCACCCTGCCTGGATTCGACCGTTTGCTGCAATCCGCTCTGCAGGGAAGGCATCACCCCCGAGGCGGTCCTCCAGGGGGTAAGGCTGGCACTGGATCTGGATGACAACATATCTGAGGGTACTCTCGGAGCGAGTATTTATAGATCTTTCTTCCACAGCAATGGAACGATGCGACATGAATTGGTGAGTGGACGTACGGATTGCTTTTTGCCCTGGCTTGGATCGTTCAACCACGCACAGGCAACGGTCGGCCAGGCCCTGTGGGACAGGTGGCTGGGTATCGACGATCCACTCTCCGGTACCCGGTTCGAAGGGGTTGGGGAACAGCATGGCGATATCATTGCTGATTTTCAGAGCGCCTGTCTGTCCTATGAAGAGATATATACAAGGGGGATGGATACCTCCCGGAAAATTCTCAATGAATTCTCTAAAAAGAAACCAAATTTCAAGTTCATACAAAAATTGATAGATCTCCTGACACACGGTGAAGAAGAAATAAAGAACCTGGAGGGTCCGCTGCCCATCCTGAAAGAGATTCATGAATTCCATATGTACGAAACCGAGATCTGCGATTTTCCGAAACTTGCCCGGGAGTTTCTGAATAAGTACAAAACATTGCTCGAAATCGTGAGGCACTTTGGCTCAACGCTGCAGGAAATTGAGGGCACTACCACACACCCCTGACCGGAAAAATTTTCCTGCCAAGGTTTCATACAGTGCACCCATTTGCTTTAATATCCTGATTTTAAATGTGAATTCCCCATCAAAAATCGTGGCATATTTATTGCTCCTTCATTGCCATACGTTAAAGTTAATCTGAAACTTATATTAAAGTTTCTCTGTTCAAAGCCGAAAAGAAGAATATCAGTTAATACGTTACATAAGGATGGTTAACAATATGGATACGAAGGCAGCATACAAAATACAGGAAGTCAGTGAAAAAGTAGAGGTTCCCGCTTCCACTGTCCGCTATTGGGAGGCGGAGTTTGGTGGATTTATAAAACCCAAAAAGACCCAGGGAAAACAGCGGAGATACTCTCAAAGAGACGTTGAACAATTCATGCAAATCAGAGAGTTGCTTCACATAAAAAAGAAAACCATTTCACAGGCAAAAATACTTCTCAGAAACGGAAATGAAGATACAGGAAAAATCAATTGGGCAAAACAGTCCATTTTATTGACGGGAGGTACCGGTTCTTTTGGAAGACATTTTTGTAAGGTCATGATGGAGAAATACAATCCCGAGGTCATTCGGATTTACAGCCGGGACGAATTAAAACAGCATGAAATGCGTCAGGAATTTGGCGAAGATAAAATAAGGTACTTTATAGGTGATGTACGTGATGGGGAACGTCTAAAAAGAGCGATGGAAGGAATCGATATCGTAGTCCATGCCGCGGCGCTCAAGCAGGTTCCCGCATGTGAATACAACCCGCTTGAAGCCGTAAAAACAAACATCCTCGGAGCGAAAAACGTTATTGATGCCGCGATTGATACGGGTGTCAAAAAGGTCGTTGCCCTGAGTACCGATAAAGCGGCAAACCCCGTTAATCTCTATGGGGCGACCAAGCTCTGCGCCGAAAAGATCTTCATTCAGGGGAATTCTTACACAGGCCCTCGTGGTACAAGGTTCAGCTGTGTCCGATATGGGAATGTAATCGGAAGCCGTGGCAGTGTTGTCCCCCTCTTCCAGGAACAGAAAAAGACGGGGAAAATAACGGTAACGGACAAAGAAATGACGAGATTCTGGATCACTCTCGACCAGGCCGTTGAACTGGTGGTTCATACACTCAGTCACATGCAGGGAGGGGAAATATTTATTCCCAGAATCCCCAGCATGAATATTTCAGACCTTGCTAAAGTCGTAGCGCCGGAGTGCGAGATCGAAGTTATTGGAATAAGGCCAGGGGAAAAACTCCACGAAATTCTTGTTACCGAAGAGGAAGGGAGAAACACGGTAGCGCATGATGGTTTATATGTCATCTTGCCAAACTATCCCTGGTGGGAAAGGCAGAATTACAAATCGGGGCAAAACTTACCGGAAGGCTTTGTATATTCCAGCAATAAAAATGATCAATGGCTTGGTGTCGACGAGTTAAGAAAACTCATTTATGAGCCGTCTATTGATGACAATAGTGCAATCTCCCAGCTTGCTTCTACGATACATCGTCTGAATGAAAAAATCATTTTGGGCATGATTAACGAAGAAGAATGTATTCCTGACAGTGAAAGTATATCCACTGCAATTCGATAAAGGACAAAGGAATGAAAATACCTAAAAATCAAATAGCGGAACCTGAGCAACATTTCATTCCTTACGGGCATCAGTGGATTGATGAGGACGACATCCGGGCTGTGGCGGAGGTTCTTCGCTCTGACTGGTTTACCACTGGGCCAAAGGTGTCTGAATTTGAACAGGCTTTTGCTGGTTTTGTGGGGGCACAAGAGGCGGTAGCCGTAAGCAACGGAACCGCAGCGTTGCATGCTGCCATGTATGCTGCCGGTATTGGTCCTGGAGATGAGGTTATTGTTCCGCCGATGACTTTTGTGGCTACAGCCAATGCTGTTGTGTTTCAAGGAGGAACGCCTGTTTTTGCAGATGTTGAGCAGGATACATTGCTCATTGACCCGAAATGTGTGGAGGCGAAAATTACACCACATACAAAAGCAATCATTGCAGTAGACTTTGCCGGGCAACCTTGCAATTACAACATCATTCAATCTATTGCCTCAAGGTATGACCTGACTCTGATTGCGGATTCCTGTCATGCCCTCGGAGCAGAATATAATGGGGCGAAAACCGGCAGTCTGGCAGATATGACCGCGTTTAGTTTTCATCCCGTAAAACATATAACGACCGGTGAAGGTGGAATGATAACAACGAATGAATCTTCCATGGCAAAGAAGATGCGTACGTTTCGTAACCACGGCATCACCACCGAGCACCACCAACGTGAAAAAGAAGGCACCTGGCATTATGAAATGATCAATCTTGGCTATAATTACCGGTTAACCGATTTCCAGTGCGCCCTGGGGATGAGCCAACTTAAAAAGCTTCCCGGTTGGATCATTCGGAGGAAGGAGATTGCCGGACGCTATGACGAAGTATTTGTTGACATTCCGGAAATTACACCTCTTTCAGTCGGTCCAAATATCCTTCATGCATATCATCTTTATGTTGTCAAAATAAATTTTAAAGAACTCGAGATTGATCGGTCTACATTTTTTAAAATCGTCCGTGAAAAGAACATCGGTATAAACGTCCATTATATTCCAGTGCATCTTCATCCATTTTACAGGAAAACATTTCTTACCGGCCCGGGACTGTGCCCTGTGGCGGAAAGAGCATATGAACAGATCATCTCCCTCCCTTTGTTTCCGGGAATGACAGATGATGATGTGGAAAGAGTCATTACAGCAGTAATTGAAACAATAGGTGAACAACTACAAACCAACTCTCCGCCGCAGCGGGGTATCATTAAGAGTATTGAACGCCCCTTGGGGCGGGGAAAACCCTTGCGAGATTTAAACCAATTTTACGTATGAGACGACTTGTACTCGGCACGGCACAGTTGGGAATGAATTATGGAATAGCGAATCGGAGCGGAAAGCCCGATCTCAAAACAGCTATCTCCATCATACATACAGCCTGGGAATCCGGCATATGTGAATTTGATACAGCAGCAGCGTATGGTGAAAGTGAACAGGTTCTTGGAAAAGCACTGAATTCAGTGGGAATAGGCAACGATGTCAAAATCATCAGCAAATTTCATCCCAACCTTGATCACCTAAACCATGCAGATATGGAACAGGCTTTGGAGGAAACTCTTTCCCGTCTAAAAATCTCACAGGTATATGGTCTTTTACTCCATAGAGAAGAATCTTTGGACTTATGGGATAAAGGATTAGGGGGAACCCTCGAAAAATTTGTGCGATCAGGACAGGTAAAACATCTGGGTGTCTCAGTATATTCGCCTTCCAAAGCCATACAGGCGCTTGAGACAGATGGAATTACCATCGTACAGCTACCGACGAACATTTTAGACAGAAGATTTGAACAGGCAGGGGTTTTCGATTGTGCGCAAATCAGAGAGAAGACAATTTATGTTCGGAGTGTTTTTTTGCAGGGACTGCTCCTCATGGATCCTTACTCCCTTCCAGGCAATATGCACTTTGCGGCTCGGGTTCTCAAGCCCTTGCAATCTCTCGCGCGCGACGTCGGATTAAGTGTTCATGCTTTATGCATAGGATACATTAAAAATACTTTTCCTCAATCAATGCTTGTTTTTGGTGCAGAATCACCGATGCAAATAAAAGAAAACATGAAATACTGGGATATGCCCTGGCCCAAAGCGTTGGGTCAAAAGATTCAAAAGGAATTTAAGGATATAGACGAGACGTTACTGGATCCCTGTTTTTGGCCCAAAGATATTACATAAAAGGAGACACCATGGCAAATCAGGGAAATATATTCCTAAATGGAGAAGGTGACAAATGGTTTGAAAGAAATCTCATAGATTCCGAAGTCAGTTTGGAAGAACGCATTGCAAACGATAAAATTATAACATGTTTCGAGTACTTGGACATAATCCCCAAAAATGTCTTAGAAATAGGATGCAGCAGCGGCTGGAGATTAGAGGGTTTGAGGAAAAAATA
This sequence comes from uncultured Syntrophaceae bacterium, assembly GCA_964571315.1. Classification (GTDB taxonomy): domain Bacteria; phylum Desulfobacterota; class Syntrophia; order Syntrophales; family UBA2210; genus UBA6078. The sequence continues at coordinate 37,900 of CAZNBR010000002.1, read as the reverse complement.
TAAGTGCAGGTGTTCAGGAATAGATCCTTCTTCAAAAGCAATCAGTTATGGCAACAAATCATATCCCGAGACGGAGCTTACAATATCAACGGCAGATAATTTGTCATATAAAAACGATTTCTTTGACACCATAATAATGGGTTTTTGTCTATACCTATGTGAAAGAGACAAATTATTCAAAATAGCTTTCGAAGTTGACAGGGTGTTAAAAAACAATGGCAATTTATTCATATTAGATTTCAACCCGAACTTTGCATACAAAAATGAATATTCCCACTGTAAGGGAATATATAGTTATAAAATGAACTATAAAAATATGTTTACGTGGAATCCTGTCTATACATTAGCGCATCATGAATCTTTTGCACCAGGTGATGGGAAATACAACAATAATCCGGACGAAAGGATTGCTATAGACGTGCTTCGGAAAAGTGAAGAATATGCGTATCCTACCGGGCCGTATGGGAAATGACCTGTTGACACATGTACTGAAATCTATTCTTTTATAAAGGAAATCTCATGAAAATGAACATCCAAAATAGCCTGAAAATGCAGGAACGTGCGAAGAAGCTCATTCCAGGCATGACCCAGCTATTATCCAAAAGGCCTGACATGTTTTCATTGGGAGTATGGCCCGGTTATTTCAGCAAGGCCAAAGGTGTTAACGTATGGGATCTTGACGGAAACAAATACATTGACATGAGTATAGGCGGTATCGGGGCCAACATCCTGGGTTATGCCGACCCTGATGTGGATGACGCAGTGCGAAGTGCCATAGCAAATGGAACAAGTTGCTCTCTGAATTGTCCTGAAGAGGTCGATCTGGCTGAACTTCTATGTAACCTTCATCCATGGGCAGAAATGGTCAGATTCGCCCGAACGGGAGGTGAGGCCATGGCCATTGCAGTCCGTATCGCCCGTGTTTATACAGGAAAAGATAAAGTAGCGGTCTGCGGCTATCACGGTTGGCACGACTGGTATTTATCCGCCAATCTCGGTACGGAAAATGCTTTGGGAGAGCACCTCCTCTCAGGCCTCGACCCGGCAGGTGTCCCTCATGCTTTAGAGGGCACAGCGCTTCCCTTTCGCTACAATCATCTCATGGAGCTTGAGGAAATAGTAGCCGGGCATGGTAAAGATTTGGCGGCTATCGTAATGGAGCCGCTGCGCAATTATGAACCTGAGCCGGGATTTGGTGAAGGGGTTCGTAATTTGGCCGATGAAACCGGGGCGGTGCTTGTCATTGACGAGATCTCATCTGGATTCAGATACAACACCGGCGGGGCTCACATGAAGTTTTTTACGATAGAGCCTGATATAGCTGTCTTTTCCAAGGCCTTGGGGAACGGCTATCCGATAGCAGCCGTTATTGGCAAGACTGATGTTATGCAGGCAGCCCAACAGACATTTATCAGCAGTACCAACTGGACTGAGCGTATAGGGCCAACCGCGGCAATTGCGATGATTAAAAAGCACGAAAGAGTTGATGCCGGAAAACATCTTGTCTGGCTTGGCGAACAGGTACAATCCGGCTGGAAAAAAATGGCGGGTAACCACGGCCTGTCTATAGAAGTTGGTGGAATGAAACCCATGAGTCATTTTGCTTTTGCCCATGATAAGGCTCAGTCGATCAAGGCATATTTTATTCAACTCATGCTGGAACAGGGCTTTCTTGCATCTAATTTGTTTTATGCGATGTATGCACATACTGACGAGAATGTTCAGGACTATTTTAAGTCGGTTGACAAGGCTTTTGCGGAAATAGCGCGATCAATCGAGCAGAACGATATCGATAAAAAACTCATTGGAAAACCTTCCGGTGTTGGGTTTAAGAGGCTTGCATAATGGAACCTGAAGTCACGGCAATCATCCAGGCAAGAATGACATCTGCCAGACTTCCGGGCAAGGTTATGAAGGAAGTCCTCGGGCGGCCTTTGCTGAGTTATTTAATTGAACGTGTGCGATGCTGTAAGGGCATCAAGGATATTGTACTTGCCACTACTTTGAATTCTGAAGATGATTCTATAGCCATATTTGGCAGTAATAAAGGCGTACAGGTATTCAGGGGATCAGAAAAAAATGTCTTAGAACGTTTTCACGGAGCGGCGACAATGTTTGGTGCCGGGCATATCATGCGTGTTACCGCAGATTGCCCTCTGATTGACCCGGATATTTTAGCGATGCTTATTGAATATTATTTTTCTGAAAATCTGGACTATGCGAGCAACTGCCTCTATCCGACACTTCCGGATGGCCTGGACGCGGAGATTTTCAATTTCGAGACGCTTGATTATGCCTATAAGCACGCCTTACTTCCTTCGGAACTTGAACATGTTACGCCATATATCAGAAATCATCCTGAGATTTTCAAAACAGGTAATTGGACATATCATGAAAATTTCTCTCAGTTGAGATGGACGGTGGATGAACCGGAAGATTTTGAATTCGTAAGGCAGGTGATTGAGAAACTTTATCCTGTAAACAGGAATTTCCGCATGAATGATGTTCTGGAGCTTGTTTATCAAAGGCCGGATTTAGCTAAAATCAACATCCATATTAAACGGAATGAAGGATTACTGAAATCTCTGGCAGAAGATAAAATGCTGCCTAAAAAGAAGATTGACTGAGATATTAGATTGATGACCATAACGCACAAAAATCTGGTAATTAGGGCCGATGCTGACACTCGTACGGGTACAGGCCACGTAATGCGCTGTATCGCATTGGCCCAGGCCTGGCAGGATCGAGGCGGCGATGTAACTTTTCTGAGCCGCTGTGATAGCAAAGCCTTGCGCCAGCGTATTATTGATGAAGGCTGTAATTTTATCTCGATAGAAAAACAGCACCCTCATCCGAGTGATTTGCACTCCACACTAGAAGGCTTATCAGCTATCAGTCGGCAGCCATCAACTGCAAGTCCATGGCTTGTCCTCGACGGCTACCACTTCACCCCGGATTACCAGAAAGCCATAAGAAAAAATGGTTACAGACTGCTGGTTATTGACGACATGGCCCATCAGGATCATTACCACGCGGATATGTTGCTCAATCAGAACATTCATGCTCCAAGTCTAAACTACTCCTGTGACGGGGAGACAGTGAAACTTTTGGGCTGTGAATATGCTTTACTTCGCAGGGAATTTCTAAAGTATAAGGATTGGAAACGGGAGATTCCCGATAAGGCAAAGAAAATTCTGGTAACGATGGGTGGCTCAGATCCGGATAATGTGACGTTGAAAGTTATAAGGGCTTTGAATAGTTTGAATAATCCGGATCTTGAAGTGAAAATTGTCATCGGTTCCGTAAATCCGAATACTGAAAGCCTTAGAAAGGAGCTTCTCTGTTCACCGTTTACCGTCCACCATTTACCCGACGTCAGCAACATGCCAGAGCTTATGGCATGGGCCGACGTGGCAGTTTCTGCGGCAGGGAGCACATGCTGGGAACTTGCGTTTATGGGTTTGCCGAGTTTAATTATAACTGTCGCCGATAATCAGGCTGGCATCGCAGAAGGATTGGACAAGGCTGGCACCGCTATTGATTCGGGGTGGCACGAAAATATCTCGATCAAACAATATGTCCAGGCATTAAAAGAAATTTTACAAGACAAGAACAAAAGGTCGCGTTTTTCTGAACAAGGACAAAAGCTAGTAAATGGCAAAGGCAGACAAAAGATCATAAGAGCTATGCTTGCCGGGCAGATAAAATTACGCAGAGCACAAGAAAATGACTGTGAACTTCTTTGGAAATGGGCAAACGATACTGCAGTGCGGCAAGCGGCGTTCAATTCTAAAAATATTGCATGGGAAGACCATCTGATGTGGTTTTCTGATAAGCGAAGTGATTCCAACTGTATCCAATATATAGCATTAAACAGTCATGATGTTCCTATAGGTCAGATCCGTTTTGATATTAAGGATTTAATTGTTGAGGTTGATTATTCAATTGATAAAGATTTTCGAGAGATGGGATTGGGGAAAATACTTCTGAAAAGAGGAATTGGACTCTTTTGCGCAGAAGAAGAAAAGACTATAACGATTCAGAGATGTGTCAAAAGGGAAAATGAACCGTCAAATCGGGCTGTTCAGGGTGTCGGGTTTCTTGGAGCCGGCGAGAAAGCCATTGATGAAAATGATGTAACCAACACACACACACATCGTTTATCAATTACAATTCTTTCCGATAAGGAAAGCTGGATAAATGCATATATACCAAACTTGATCTCAGAATTTGTCTTATTGGGTCATACTGTTGTCTGGGAACATAATGTTTCACAAATTAAAGAAGGCGATATTGTCTTTTGCCTGGGATGCGGACAGATTGTGCCACCGGATATTTTATCAAGAAACAAATATAATCTTGTTGTGCATGAAAGTGCTCTGCCTCGGGGAAAAGGTTGGTCGCCGCTGACCTGGCAAATTCTTGAAGGCAAGAATGAGATTCCGATAACTTTGTTTGAGGCTGAAAAATCCGTAGATAGTGGAAAAATATACATTCGTGACACAATGCATTTTAACGGGACAGAGCTGGTAGAAGAACTGAGGCAAAAACAGGCTGAATACACCATTAAAATGTGTGTATCTTTTGTCGAAGGTTACCCCGGGATTATTTCAAGAGGGACAGATCAGTCTGGCAAATCATCTTATTATAAAAAGCGTGGTCCGGACGATTCAAGATTTGATCCCGATAAGACAATCCGGGAACAGTTTAATCTTCTTCGTGTAGTGGATAACGAACGATACCCGGCATATTTTGAACTTGATGGCGCACGGTATCTGCTGAAGGTTGAAAAAGGATAGGAAACAATGAAACCGTTTATTGAAATAAATGGCCGTAGAATCGGGTTCGGCTTACCGACGTACATCATTGCCGAGATGTCGGCTAACCATAATCAGGATTTTGATCAGGCGGTAAAAATTATTAAAGCTGCCAAAGAAGCTGGTGCAGACGCAGTGAAGCTGCAAACCTTCACTCCAGATACGCACACAATACAGTCAGACAAAAAATATTTTCGTGTTGATGGAGGAACACTCTGGGATGGACGGACGCTTTATGATTTGTATGGCGAGGCCTATATGCCTTGGGAATGGCAACCCAAGCTGAAGAAAATTGCAAACAAAGTTGGATTAGATTTATTTTCTGCCGCTGTAGACGCCACAAGTGTAGATTTCCTGGAGGAGATGGATGTGCCCGTTCATAAGATTGCATCATTTGAAATTACCGATCTGTCGCTGATTGAGAAGATGGGCAGTACAGGAAAACCACTAATTATCTCGACCGGGATGGCTGATCTTGCAGAAATTGACGAAGCAGTTCGGCGGGCTCGGAAGGCGGGGGCGACCCAGATAGCCCTGTTGAAATGTAACAGCGCCTATCCTGCTCCGCCGGAAGAGATGAACCTGCGTACCATCCCCCACTTGGCGGAGACCTTTGGAGTACCATCCGGGCTTTCTGATCATACATTGGGTATTGCTGTACCGGTGGCTGCCGTGTCTCTTGGAGCCTGCATCGTGGAAAAGCACTTTACTTTGTCCCGGGACATTCCCGGCCTGGATAGCGCTTTCTCGCTCGAACCTCACGACTTTCGTGCCATGGTCGATGCAGTGCGCACAGCAGAAAAGGCATTAGGCTCGGTGTATTATGGAGCAAGTAAACGTGAAGCCCCAAGCAGGGTCTTTCGACGGTCTCTTTTTGTAGTGAAAGATATGAGCAAAGGAGAAGCGTTTTCGGCCGAAAATATTAAGTCTATCCGTCCAGGTTATGGTCTTTCGGTTCGCTTTTTTAATAATATCATAGGACGTTATGCTACCTGTAATATCGAGCGAGGGACTCCACTTTCTTGGGATTTGGTTGGAGGGAAGGAATAAATCATATGACAACTGTAATGTTGACGGGAGCTGGCGGCGCGGCATTACCCGGACTCATTAAAGGTCTTCGCAATGATGGCTATCGGGTTTTAGCCGCTGATATGGATAAATATGCTATTGGACTATTTATAGCAGACACTGGATTCATAATACCCCCTGGGAAATCTCCAAACTTCTTGCCGACACTCCGCCGGATCTGCCGTCAAGAAAAGGTTAACGTTGTCGTTCCTCTTGTTGATGAAGAATTGATGGCCACTTCGAAGCTTGAGGACGAGGGTATAATTGTAATGTTGCCCAGGCAAGAATTCGTTGCTCTTTGCTTAGATAAGTTTTCACTGATGCAGCAATTAGGTAAATTCAACATTAATGTTCCCTATACCAGACTTGCAAGCGAAGGACCTGATCAGATGCGATTTCCTATAGTAGTTAAACCGCGTACAGGCAGAGGGAGTCGCGGTTTAGGAATAATTGAGTCGAATGAAATGTTGCATTCTTATCTTAGAAACAGCCCTTATTCAGAGGATGAATTAATCCTTCAAGAGAACATCCAAGGCCCTGAATTCACTGTGTCTGTTGTTGCTTGGCGGGATGGAAAAGTACAGGCAGTCGTTCCTAAAGAGGTTATTAGTAAAAAAGGAATAACTCATTTGGCCGTTACAAGGCAAAACAATAAAATTGATCAGCTTTGCAGAGAAATACAAGTATGCTTGCAAGCAGATGGTCCCTTTAATGTGCAATTGCGAGTTGACGAGGATACCGGAGAACCAGTTCCCTTTGAGATAAACCCACGATTCTCAACGACGATTTCACTGACCACTGCAGCGGGCATAGATGAATTGGGAGGGCTCGTCAAACAGGCTGTTAACGGAAGAAATTGCTATAATTTTGGTGAATGGCGTGAAGGTGTTGTTTTAGTACGTCAGACGCTCGATGAATTTATTGATGAATCTGATTTTAATTCTCGAAATGATAATATCTTTGGAGGCCAACGATCATGATTCTTGTAACGGGCGCCGGTGGTTTTCTTGGACGTCATCTTGTCGACCGTTTACTATCTGAAGGGATAGAAGTTGTGCCATTGTATCGCAGTTCAGAATTGAAAATTAAGAAGCATAAATGGGAAGCTGACCTTATAAAGCCAGAACATATGCTGCAACTTAAAAAGCATGTGCAGGTTCCACAAACGCTCGTCCATCTGGCTGGACGTATTGAGATATCTCTAGTAGCAAATTCTGAATCTATTCATCTACCCCCCGTGCCTGGACGTGAAGATGTTTCATCAATTTATTTGGCGAACGTCATTTCGACTGCAAATATTCTTGATTATTGTCTTCAAAAGGGAGTGAAACATCTCGTGTTTGCTTCATCACAAGCAGTCTATGGTATGCCTGCACGTGATATACTTACCGAAGAATCTCTGTGTGATCCCCTCGAACATTACGCAGCCAGTAAACTTTGTGCAGAACAGCTGCTTCAGATCGGTGTACGACAGGGCATTGCTGTTACAGTACTCCGTTTTCCTGGACTTTACGGTGAAAATCGAACCGAAGGCGTTGTTTATGGGTTTTGCAAGTCTGCTCTACAAAAGGGGAAGATTGATGTGCAGGCGGACCTTCCGTTACCCCTCGATGTGATTCATATTGATGATGTGGTTAGCGCCATTGAAAAAACAATATATTTCGGTGGTCTTCAATGGAACTGCCTTAATATTTCGACTGGTGAAGCGTGCAACCTGAATATACTGGCAGATTCCATTGCGGAACTTGTTCCGGGTTGTAAGGTGCATTTTTCTGGTGTACCGCAGCCAACTGTGTGCATGGATTCTTCAAAGGCGAATTCTGTTTTGGGATGGAGGGCCGTATCGCGTCGTGAAAGGCTCTCAACAATGATAAGCAATTTACAGAATTAGTTTAGAACACATAAATAAAAGGAGATTTAGCATGCCTGAAAAAAGAATAGAAAAGTTTCAACGTAACGACCAGATTTACTTATCAAAGCGTCATGATCTATCGGAAAAGTTGAATCTTCCTAACCTCTGGCAAATTATTGACCACTTTGGTCTTTATGTCGGCATACAGACGATGGGCCATCATCTTGCTGTTTTTGAAATTATGAAGCAATGTATCAATATACCGGGGCATCTTGTTGAGTTCGGCTGTTGGAACGGAGCCAATTTAATGTCTATGGCGAAGGTTCTTCAATTACTCCAACCTAATACATATAAGCATGTATATGGTTTCGACAGCTTTGAGGGTTTGCAGACATTTACATCCGAGGATGGCGATGCCCGAGATTCTTCCGGGAAATACAAAGGCAATGAAGAAGTGCTTAGAACCATAATTGATTTCTTCGGTATGGATGAATGGGTCCACATTATTAAAGGGGATGCGCTAGAAACCATTCCGCAGTTTGAAAAAGATTATCCACATATTATGTTTTCTCTCGTTTATATAGATTTCGATCTTTACGAACCATGCAGGGTTGCACTTGAATATGTGGGAAAACGACTAGCCCCCGGTGGGATTATAGTTTTTGACGAGGCATTAACGAACTTCTGGCCGGGAGAGGGGAAAGCTCTCGTAGAATTTCTTGCCGATGCCGGTGCCGGTGAGTATGCGATGCATAACATCCCATTTGCACGTCAGCCTACAGCATATTTAATTAAGAAATGATCAGACAACTTGCAAACATTGTTTATGATATCGGTGAATTGCTGTTAAAATGGCGCAATGCTGAAATATTCGAAGGGACATGGGAGGGTTACCAATTTAAAGCTAAGGTCGACCAGATGGCACATGTGGCCCTCACAAATCGGTTAAAAGATATTGCACCTCACATTCCAATCATAAGTGAGGAAGATACGGACACGATTGTTCGAAATCGGCCCGACTATTACTGGCTTATTGATCCGATTGACGGTACGGCGAGTTTTGTCGGTGGTTTTCCAGGCTTTGTTACACAGGCGGCACTTATTAAAAACAGTTATCCTTGCATGGCTGCAATCTATGCTCCTGTCCTCGGTTCTCTTTATCTTGCCAGACGAGGACAAGGTGCCACCCTTAACGGCCGACCACTGCATCTTTCTTCTGACAGGAACCCAACAATACTGATCGACAACTACCCCGAACCCAGGGGTGTCGCGCGCGCGGCCTATGAAGACTTGAATTTTCTTAGATACATCGAATGCGGAAGCATTTCTTTGAAAATATGCAAAGTTGCCGATGGTACAGCAGATATATTCTTTAAAAACGTAATCGTAAGAGACTGGGATATAGCGGCCCCGCAACTGGTCCTCGAAGAAGCGAGAGGGGTCATGAGGGATTGTCGTGGCGAGAAGATACGATTTGATGGTGACAATAAATACGAGGGCCTTGTCGCGGCCGCGTCTCAAAGTGCATGCACGCTCATTGTTTCCTGGTACAAAAATTTCAAAAAGAGAGGTGCGCTGTAATGGATGTGTTGATCGTAGTCGCCCATCCCGATGATGAAGTCCTCGGCTGTGGAGGCACTATTGCCAGGATGACCCGGGAAGGAAATACCGTCTACATCGCTATCCTGGGAGAAGGAATCACCTCCCGTTTTGAACATAGAGAAGGGGCCGATCAGACACTGGTCGATGCGCTTCACGCTCGCAGCCAAAAGGTGGCTGAGTTACTAGGCGTAACGGAACTCTTCACATACGATCTGCCGGACAACCGCTTTGATACCGTACCGTTGCTCGATGTAATAAAGATCGTTGAAGAGCTTATAGAACGTCTGAAACCGGAGGTCATCTATACACATCATGGAGGCGACTTGAACGTTGATCACATGGTAGTGCATCGGGCCGTGCTGACAGCCTCACGCCCCGTGATCGACTGTCTGGTAAGAAAAATCTATGCCTTTGAAGTACCCTCTTCAACCGAGTGGGCATTTAACCAGTTACAACCACCTTTTCATCCCACCATGTTCGTGGACATCAATACCACACTGGAGACCAAGGTTAATGCGATGTTAATGTACGAAAGCGAAGTTCGATCTTTTCCACACCCTCGCTCTTCCGAATCACTGCGGGCTAATGCAAGACGGTGGGGAAGCGTAGCAGGGTTGGATGCGGCTGAGGCGTTTCAGTTAATCCGGCATATATGCTGAATCTGGATATGTTAAATGATCCATTATGCAAAGCTGGCTGAATGGCAACCTGAATAAGGGGAGATATGAGGAGTAGAATGCCTGTGAATTCAAAATTGAAAGAGGTCCTATCGATTTGTATTTTCGGAAATGAGTGTGTGCCGGAGTTCGTCGACTGTGTAAGACTTGCTGCAAAATTGGCAGCGAAGGTTTTTTTTGTTGATTCCGGTTCAAGAGATGTTCGATCGAGAGCAGCTGAGCTTGGCGCACATCCGGTGGATCCGGATTCTCTTCAATCCACAGTGCAATCTGAGTGGGTGCTGTTTCTGAAGACAAATGAACGATTCAACTTTTCGTCTCCGGAAAAGCTTTATTCCTTATTGAGCGACAAAACCTGTGCTGGATATTGGATTCGTATAAAGGATGACACAACCTCTCTGCTTAAAAACTATCAGTTGATAGGCAATCTGGGGCAGTATGATTGGGTTGTTGATTCCGCTTGTGTCACAAGAGATGAGGTTCGACTAGTCAGAACAGATTTTGCTAATGAGTGCCTGAATGTCCTGCTCGGTCATCAACGCAAGATTCCGTTCAATGGATCAAAAACAGCCGCCAGCCTGCTCATCGAACCTATTTCTACAGAAAAAGAATCACAAGAGCAGGAAGATCAGAAGGAACATGACAGGCGTTGTTTATCAAATGAGATCTACTACGGACCTGCTCCCGGAGAGGATCTGGATGAGCTCAGCTCTGCTTACATAGGTTTTAGAATACTTCATAAGGGCTACCTAGACGGTTTTATGGAAAACGCTGAACGGGGTTTCGGAATCGACGCCATGTACCTTCCTATGCTCGAATTCCTCAATCGAAAAGGAGATTACAGAGAATCAAAAGACCTTCTCGAAGCGTGGGTCAGAAACCGAAACGGTGAAGAGACAAAGAGGATTCACACTGCGGGTGGTATAATTAACGCGAACCTCTTCTTACTGGATGAAGCGATCTCCTGTTATGAAAAGGCGATTGAACTTTCCATGGATCCGGATATCTTCGCAACCATTGGCAAATTGTATCTCATTAAAGGGGAGAGAGAAAAAGCGGCCTCGTTTATTGAAAAATCGATTGAGATGCAACCAGATACCTTTCATCAGCTTATCCTTTCTATCATTAAAGGCGACGAATGGCGACCATTGACGGTGGGTCTGTGCATGATCGCCAAAGATGAAGAAAATACTATCGAAAAGACACTGGCATCAGTGAAAAATATTGTTGATGAGATAGTCGTTGTGGATACAGGCTCATCTGACAGAACCATGGAAATCGTGAGAGAGTATGGAGGGAGAGTAATCGAATCGCAATGGAACGATGACTTTTCGGCTGCAAGGAACAGTGCTCTGGAAGAAGCACAGAGTGATTACGTTTTTACCCTTGACGCCGATGAATTCATTCATGTCCGAGATCGATTAAACGTGGCCTTATTTAAAAAGCTCCTTCCACGAAGCTGTAATGTCGCTTACAGATTAAAGATTGCGCTTGAGGAGACCACCCAGAACATGTCGGCTTCTTATCTGAATAGACTACTCAAACAGGAACCAATTGAATATAGAGTGCGGCTCTTTCCGCGTCTGCGTGAGGTGTTTTTTTCGGGAGCCGCATTTGAGTCAGTGGAACCGTCACTCCGTCATATACATATGGAGATAGCAACCGTCCAATTGTTTAACATTACGCATGGCAATGTAAACAAGGAATTCAGGAATGCAAGAAAGATAAAAGCAGTCAAAAAATCTTTTCATGTCATTGAGAGCCCGGCAGATATCCTTGAGGGAGGATTGTTTTTCCTGAGATTGGGGGATCTTGAAGAGGCCTGTTCGTGGTTTGAGAGGCTCGAACAGGCAAACCCTGGGCTGGTAGCAAAGGTTGCCATGCTTTACACAAAACAGAATCTTTACAACTGTTCCGAGAGGATCATTAGAAAAGCGCTTAAAGATTCTCCCGACTCGCTCGCGCTTCACCTTGCCCTGGCAGAAATTTGCTTAAAAGAGGAACGGTATGGTGAGGTACATGGGGCTGTGGCAAAATTGATCGACCATAGCTTTGACATTGTGGACTCGGAAGCTGTATCGGAGATTTTCTACTACAGTGGGTTTTCTCTGTTGGAGACGGGTCAGATTGCCAAGGGGATAGACCATATTGCCCAGGCCCTCGAAAGAAATCCACTGGATACTAAATATCACATGGCTGGTCTTTATGCATTTGCAAGGGCTGATCAGTGGAAAGCGTTTTTTGAAGTCTCCAGACAGATCATCGAACAGGAAGAAATAGAGATAGATTTTGAAATCCAGGATTTTTCTGACGTCGGTCGTCTTGTTCTTATATTATTGCGGCATTTCGCAGGCTCAGGAAGAAAGGATGAAGCGATGATATGTGAAAAGGTCCTCTCCTATCTAATTCGTGCTGAAAGAGTAAAAGAAGGAGACATCGATACGAGCATGAAGAACATGAATGATACAAATCGGGCCACATTGATTGAGGGAGCGGATACATGAAAAGTGAGATGTTTTTTAAAAACAATTTGACAGCACTCTCTGAGAAGTACCCCAAACTGGCAAAGAAAATAGGTGAAACAAGAGGAAGCGGCAGTTATAAGCTGATCAGATCAAAAACAGGCTATCCCAATGTCCTGATAGAAAGGGAAGCAGATCGGGTTTTATTCTATGATGTAAATGATCCTGTGCAATCGGCTCAACAATTCTTGGAAGAGCTGAAGATCAAATATGCCCCTCTTGTCTTTTTTATGGGACTTGGCCTTGGCTACCACCTGGATGTATTCATGAGACTGCTCAGCCACGAGTGGGGGGCAGAAGAAGTCATCATCTATGAAAGAGACGTGGAATTATTCCGACTTGCACTCTTTTCCGGCGATTATACACAACTTTTAAGACATCCAAACATTCATTTTTTTATAGGGGGAGATCCTGAGGATAGTTTCGTGAAGCTCCGCACGGATATCTTTATACGGGACATATATGCTCTGCGTTCCGTTAAGATTGTTCCAATACCCTCGAGCATCGTCCTTGATTGTTCATATTACCAAGGGGTTATGAAAACAATCAGGCAGGCTCTCCGTCAGGTTATGATCATGGTGGGCAATGATTCCTTCGATTCACTGCTCGGCCTTGAAAATATGTTCGGAAATCTCAAGCATGTTTTTTCAAATCCAGGAATTAACGAATTGTACGGACGATTTAAGAAAACCCCCGGGGTCTTGGTGGCAGCAGGACCATCATTGAACAAAAATATGCATTTCTTGAAAGGGCTGAGAGATAAAGCCCTGATTATAAGTTGTGACGCAAGTTTTGGCCCGTTGATGCAAAAGGGAATCCGGCCGCACATAGTGACCTCTCTCGAGAGGACACCTGGTGTCGATCTTTTCTATACCAGCGTAGATAACTTCAAAGACATTTACTTTGTCGCCCTTCCGGTCATTATGCCCGAGGTGATCGATGCCTTTAAGGGACGAAAATTCATTGCTTATAGAAATTATCCTTATTTTAAATGGCTGGAAATAGATAAAGGTACATTGAACGTCGGGATTTCTGTTGCTAATTTAGCATTCAAGATTCTGACGCTCTTTGAGTGTGACCCGATAATCCTGATCGGTCAGGACTTGGCTTACGCGGATGACGGAGAGACCCATGTTAAAGGAAACATATTCGGAGAACGGGATGAGACTATTCTATCAAAGCCCGTTATCGAAATCGAAGGAAATTATGGTAAGCCTGTCAAATCGGAAAAACTCTGGGAGGTTATGAAACTCATATATGAAGAGGATATAGTCGCTTATCCCGGTACGTGTATCAATGCAACCGAAGGAGGAGCAAAGATAAAAGGAGCAGAGATCATGCCCTTCAAAGAAGCAATCGAAAGGTACTGCCAGGAACCATTCCACCCTCGAACAATCCTTAACGAGGTCTATGATCATTTTGTGTGTCGGAGCAATACAAAGGATGAGATGAAAAGGATTTACCACAAGACGCAGGATACACGTAAAATTGTAGAAGCAGTAATTGATTGTTTTGAGACGGCCCTGAATGAGGCGCACGGAGTGGATAGAGAGATAATCGAACCCTATATAAAAGACAAAACGGATTCCAGCGTTGATATGAGTAGGCTTTTGTCTGTTGAAAGAAAGTGGCTGGAATTGAGTGCAACTGTCAACGACAATAGGCCTTTGTATGAGATTACAGGGCAGACGCTTCAGGCCTATGACGTATGGCTGGCAAGTGAGCTTTCCTTTCTCAAAGATATTTACACGAATAAGGACATGTTATCCATGGCACGAGTTAGAAAGATGACAGAATGGTTTTCCGTTGTGGCGAGCTTTCTTGTCTTTACGAGAAATGTCCTGCAAGATACCGAAATGACGTTAAAAAAAGAGATGCAAAGTATGTAGGAAAAGAAAATGAACGATAGCCTTCTCCAACTCAGACATTGAATATCAAAATGGAACTTTTAGAAAAGAATCTGAGCATTCTCAGAAAAAGAAATCCTGTCCTTGCTGGTAGACTGGAAGGACATACGGTTCAACAGTGCTGGGAGACCCACCCCGCTCATAACGGACAGGTGACGGCAAGGAAGATTTTGGGAGAAGGGCTTGTGAGATATGTTCACAGTCGTCATAATCCGGAAAAGGAAGCCAGGCAATGGGCGAGACTCATCCCCCAGGGAACTGAAATTCTGACCGTTCTTGGATTTGGCCTCGGTTATCATACGCTTGCCTTAAAAAAGCAAAAGTACAGAGGTCTTCTGATAATTATTGAGGCGGATTTAGGGCTGTTTCAACGTGCCCTGCGATCAGTTGCCCTGAAACCCGTCTTAGAAGATCCACGAACTCAATGGTTTGTCCAAGAAAATCCGGAACCAATCAAAGAATTTTTCAATCATCTGCATCCGGGCACCCTGCGGTATCGGGTATATTCCCCGGCAACTGATCTGCATCCGGATTATTATCAACCGATCCGGGGCATGTTAGAGGAACACATCTTCGAGCGCCGTCTGCGGAAAGCCCCGATTTTCAGCCAGGGCATCCGGAAATTGCTTTCGGAAATGATACAGTGAGGCTTGAAACGGCATGAATATACTGGTCATCCGAACCCACAGATTAGGTGATATCCTTCAGTTGACCCCCATGTTCAGGGGGCTGAGGGAGGCATATCCGGAAAGCAGGGTTTACTTTCTGACGGGAGAGGAGTTTGCTCCGCTGATCGAGGGGAACCCTGATGTCGATGCCATCATTTCGATCCCGGAAAAGGAATATCGATATGTGTTGAAAAATAAGCCGGATAGATATGCATCGATATTCAATGAACTTTACGACCTCCTTTGCGAGCTGAGGCAAAAAGACTTCGACCTTATCATCAACCGGCAGTACGAATGGGGAGCTGTTTTTGCCTATCTTATCGGAGCCGAGAAGATAGTCGGCGGGACATATTCATCGGAAAAGGGCTTTTATTTTGAGGATCAACCATCGAAAGATCTCTTTGCTGCGATCAAAGGGGATCGAAAAGCAAACAGATATAACCTTGTTGACTGGGCCTGCCGAATTGCGGGAGTACCTTCCGGAAATCACAGGCAGATGCACTTTCATACCGGTCACGGGGCCCGAAAGGAAGCAGGAAGGCTTATTTGTAATACTGAAACTGAGAATGAAAGAGCCCTTGTCGGGATTCAGATAGGGGCGGCCAAATCCTTCCGGCAATGGGGAGAACATAATTTTACGGAAGTCATCAACTGGCTCATCAATGAGAAACAAAAAAAAGTAATTCTCATCGGAAGCGAAGATGAAAGGGAGTTGTTTACACGTGTAGAGCAAGAACTCGTTGGAGAAGGGAATAATCTCATAAACCTGATAGGAAAAACATCGCTTAAGGTGACAGGGGCCGTCCTTGAGAGGTGTGAACTTCTCATTACGGGGGACACCGGCCCCATGCATATGGCGGCGGCGGTGGGTACTCCGGTCCTGTCCCTCTTTTTCGGCACCGCATATCCCTGGGAGACGGGCCCTTATGGCCCCGGACATTTCGTCCTGTATTCCGACGTCCCCTGCGCCCCCTGCTCCGATCTGGAGCATTGCGAAAGGGGCCACGAATGCAAGGAGATGATGGGTCCATCGGTGGTTATGAGGGCATTCGAGGCGTTTGAGGCATTTCAGAAAAACAAACCCATCAACTGGGAGTACGCCGCCGCAGCCGTGAAGCTTTTTGTGACTTCCCGCGACGCAGAGGGGGAACAAGTCCTGCTCTATCCTGAAAACCTAAAAGATTCCCTGCCGCGGCGAGATCGATTCAAGGTGGATGTGGATGAAAAAAGATACCTCCCGTGGATTTTGCTCGAAAAAGGAGATGAGATCATCCGGGCCTTTCTGGAGGGGGAGTGTGAGAGGGGGTTTTTGTGTTTCTCGGACTATCTGGGTCAGTGGCTGGCCCTGAGGGGCACCCTGACGGAGGGCCGGGATGGCATCGAAACAATCCCGGGGCTTCTCCAGGGATGCCTGGAGGCCCTCAAGAGCAGGGATACGGTGACCCTGATGGATGCCATCGAGTACGGGTTTAAACCGTTGCTGGAGGGCTCATTATCTGCAAGGCACACTTCAGGAGGTCGGTGCGAAGATGTCCGCTGAAAGACCGCAGATATCACTGTGCATGATCGTCAGAGATGAGGAGGCCGTCCTGGGTCGGTGCCTTGCCAGCGTGCAGGGGCTGGTCGATGAGATGATCGTGGTCGATACGGGTTCCACGGACGGGACCGTTCACATCGCCAGGGGATTCGGGGCCGGCGTATATACGCATCCCTGGGAAGATGACTTCAGCACACACCGCAACCAGGCCGTCGAATATGCCCGCGGCGACTGGATTCTTATTATGGATGCCGACGAGGTCGTTGCCAGGCAGGACATAGAAAAGATCAGAGAGCTTGTTCGTGATCCCAAAGCGGACGGCTACCGTTTCATTCTGAGAAATTATGAAAACAACCCGGCTCTCGCTAATTTGACCCTTAACCCCGGTGATTATGAAGAAGGGCGAGGCTTTCTCGGTTTCATTCCCGTCCGGCTGATCAGACTCTTTCGAAATAAAAAACAGATCTGTTTTACCGGAACGGTTCACGAAACAGTGAATGCATCTTTCCGGAAGCTCGGGTTATCGTTTGTGGATACCCAAATTCCCATCCATCATTATGGGAAGGTAATAAATAATTGCCTCTCACGAAAGGCCGAAATCTATTTGAATCTGGGAGAAGAGAAACTCCGGCAGCAACCTGATAATCCTTCGGCCTACAAGGGGTTGACGGATCAGTATCTGGAATCGGGAATGCCGCATAAAGCCCTCGATGTTCTGGCCGAAGGTGTTGCCAGATTTCCGGATCTGGTCGAGCTCCGCTTCAACCGGGGACAGGCCCTGGACCGGCTGGACCGCCCCGGGGAGGCGCAGCGTGACTACGAGTGGGTCCTGGGGAGGATGCCGGATCATGTCGGGGCCTGCCACAACCTGGGCCGGATCTACCTTGACGAAAATAAGGTTGGACAGGCAATCCAACTGATCAGCCGAGGTGTTGAGAAGGGTGTCCGTCATCCGGCTGTCTTTTTTCTCCTCGGCCGGGCCTTTAGCGCCGCGGGGCATTGGAAAGAAGCACTCGATACCTTCGATCGCGTTCTCGAGATCCAGCCGGACTATCAGGATATTCACCTTTGCCGAGCCGTTGTTTTTCTGAATACTCAACAGTATGATGATGCCGTACATGCCCTTGAGCGGGAAATTAAAGCCGGGAGCAATCCGGCTGCCGCTTATAACCTGCTCGGGGAAATATGTCTCACGTTCAAAGACATACAGAGTGCGACGCAGTTTTTCCGAAAGGTCCTGACCATCAAACCAGATGATCCTGCCGCAAAGAAGCACCTCGAACAGATCGGCCAGCATGAAAACCTAACCCTGACGGATTCGTAACGGTCCAACCGCTCAGAAATCCTGTGCCGTTGCGGGTGTACCGAAAAGGGTTCCCGTCCCGAATCTTCGGGGTTGCCGGTTCGTCAACCGTGCATGTCAAATAATCCCTAAAGTTTGTTCCCCTTTCTTCCGATAACCCCACCAGAGGTAAACGATACTCATCAATCTGTAAAGAAAGGAGGGACGATACGAACAAGGGATAGGCGTAACGGACGGTCCCTGACGGGCTGTCCGCACTTTGATCAGACGGCAAGGATGCCAAAAGAAGCTGAAAGCTGATAGCTGGAAGCTCAAAACGAAAAATCAAGGAGGATTGAATCATGGGTTTCAGAATTCAGAATAATCTTGCAGCGATGAACGCACATCGCTGGCTGAGTACCAATGACATACAGCTCAGCAAATCACTTGAGCGGCTCTCATCCGGTTACCGGATCAACAGGGCGGCGGATGATGCCGCCGGGCTGGCTATTTCGTCAAACTTCAGGGCGAATATAGCGAGTTTTAACGTTGCCTCACGAAATTCATCGGAGGCGAATGCCCTTCTGCAGGTCGCTGAAGGTGGTATGGAGCAGATCGAAAACATGCTCACCCGTCTCAAAGAGCTGGCCACCCAGGCCGCCTCTGCAAACGTCGGGTCCACCGAGCGGGCAAAGATCAACGCGGAAGGAAACGCGCTCATCTCGGAAATCGACCGAATCGCAAACTCCACCAAGTACGGAAGCACGAACCTGCTTGACGGATCGTTCGGCGCTTCGAAAACAGGAGCAGTGGGAGTCGGATCCGAAGATGGGATGATTGGAACCACGAATGACGCATATATCATGAGCGGGAATGGGGTTGCCGCTTTGTCTTCTGCTGTTGTCGTGGCACTGGGCAGCGGTGTAGAGGAACAAGAATGGTTCCTTGGTACTAATTCGGCTGCCGATACGTTGTACCTCCAGAATGCAACGACATATTCCACTGCAACCGTCGTGGAAGCTTTTACCGGAGATTTTACTGCCGCCAACACCGCCATCGCCTTCGCGAACCTTGGCGTTACTCTGACAATTACCGGTTCTCTGGCAGGATTAGAGGCGCTCACCGGTGCGGCGGGGACATTCAGTTCCAGTGTGACATTCAAACGTACCGGGCTCTCTTCTCTGGAGGCGGCGGGAGCTAACACCGGCGTTTACACTTTCGCTTCAACGGCTGACAACAAGCTTGTCCTCGGTGACGGCACAATTACGGAAGAAATCTCCTATGTTGCCAACTCTACTCATACCTTCAGCAAGCTGGGCATCTCTTTCTACCTGAGCGGGGCTACCGAAGGGTATGATGAAGATGATCTCGAGGCCATGACCATCACGGTGAGCAGTTCCGGTTCTTCCGGTTCGACCTTTCAGATCGGTGCCGAAAATGACACGAACAACCGAATCTCCATCACCATCGGCGACACCACGTCAGGGACATCGGGCCTGAGTCTCGTCATGGATCAGCTTGATACCACGGCTGAGGCACAGACTATGCTCACGACGATCAACAGCGCCGTCAGCACGCTGTCCGACAGGCGGGGTGATATCGGCGCCTACATGAACAGGCTGGGCTATGCGGCTGCGAACCTCGCGGCAACGATTGAAAACTCGCAGGCTGCCGAATCACTCATCCGTGACGTGGATATGGCGTCGGAGATGACATCCTTTACCAAGAGCCAGATCCTCATGCAGGCGGGTACGGCGATGCTTGCCCAGGCCAACATGGCGCCTCAGATGATACTGTCGCTGTTCGGATAGTATGATGATCTGAAGGCTCAGAGAAACTTCTAACCGGAAAGCCCGCCCCCTCAAGGGACGGGCTTTCCAATTACTCTCAAGAGACGTTCCGTTCATGGGCTGTCGGGTACGGCGTCCCATCTCCTGCGGGAACTCGGGACCCCCTTCCCGCACAAGCAGCCCTCCCAGAGGACGGTCCCGAGCGAACACGGAGTCTGGCAGATATCTTGCTACTCCTATGAATGGTGACTCCGAAAGAGGGGGGAAGCCGAACAGACAGGCGAAAAATGTTGCATATAATGTTTTGTTATTACTGACATATTATTTTAAGAAGGGCGAATATCTGATCACTCGACCTTAAAGTTTCGGGCAATATTTTCCGATACTATCAGTGAACAGGTCATAAATTGCCTACCCGGGTGAAGGAGAAGATGTATGCCAGCCAGCACCAACCTCGTAAGCGGTCTTGCAAGCGGTTTTGACTGGAGAAGCGTGGTCGACGAACTGATGAATATAGAATACCGTCGCGTCGATCTTCTCACGGACCAGAAACAGGGGTATGAGGACAAGCTGAGCGAATGGCAGGGCGTGAACACCATGCTCCTGTCTCTCAAGACAGCGGCGTCCGCCTTGACCACAGGGGAGGCCTTTGATCTTTTTACCTCCTCCACCACCACGAATACGACGACGGCCGCTTCCAGCCTGCTCACGGTTTCCACCAGTTCCGCGGCGTCCGCCGGAACATACAATATCAGGGTCGATAACCTTGCCGAGGCGGAAAAGATCTCCTCCAACAGCTATACCGCGACAAATACCGCGCTGTCTCTGTCCGGGGATATCCTGATATCGGGGCAGGTGGTCCAGATCGCCGGAACCGACACCCTCGCAAACATCAAGGGCAAGATTAACGCCCTGAATACGGGGAATGACCCATCCCGGGTAACGGCAACGATTGTTACGCACTCTTCCACCGATTACCATCTGGTGCTGACGAGCGACGAAACGGGTGACGAAGGCATTGACATCCGAGAGGGTTCTTCCGACGGGATCCTGCGGGCGATGGGTTTTATCGGTGCGGGCACCGAAACGGCGACACCGACCAGCGACGGCGCCAAAAGCGCCCTTTTCAGCAACTCATCCACGGCCGTCGGCACACTGCTGGAACTGACCGGCGCTCCGGGGAATACCACCGTTCAGATAGGTGGAGAAGATCTGGTTATCAATCTGGCCAGCCAGTCCATAACGACCATCGCGCAAAACATAGATGCGATGGCCGGCATATCGGCCTCCGTCGTTTCGGAAACGGTGAGCGGAGAGACCAAATACCGGATCGATATCAGCGGGACGACCTCCTTTTCAGACACCGGGAATGTCCTTCAGATCCTGGGTATCGAGAAGGGGACATACGAGAGCATCGCGGAGGTGCATGCGGGAAGCGCGCTTTACAGCATGAAAACGGGTGAAGCGGGCGATCCCGTTTCGGCCGCAACGATCTTTTCGGAGATATTCACCGGTATCCTCCGGGGTGATGTGGAAAACCATGAGATTTCGGCCCAGGGAGGCGACCACGTTTCAGGGTCGACCCAGTGGAACTGGATCGATACGGGCGGAGACGCCAGTGATTTTGACAATGACGAAACCATTACGGTCAGCGGGAAGGATCACGACGGTGTCGCCGTCAGCGATACCTACAGCCTGGCCGGTAAGGGGGGCGAGACGCTGAGCGTGTTTCTGGCCTGGGTGGAGGACCTGTATGGAGACTCTACCACGGTTGACGCCTCTTTCGATTCCACCGGAAGACTGATCGTAGAGGATCTCCAGTCGGGGAGCAGCCAGATGTCGGTTATCGTGACCCCCAACAATACCGCCCTGAAATTCAACACGGTCACCGACAGCGCCTTTGGCAACAATATCTCAAACAACGACACCATCAGCATCTCGGGAACACGGGGGGACGGAACAACGGTCAGTACCCTTACATATACGATCGCCAGAACAGACACAATACAGGAGCTTCTGGATAAGATAAATAACGTTACGGATGGCTTTGGTAAAACCGGTACGCAGACCGCAACGGCCACCGTTTCCGGTGGAAAAATTATAATTACCGATGGTACCGCCGGAGACAGCCGGCTTGCCCTTACCCTGATCGCGAACAATGAAGGGAACGGTACTCTCAACTTCGGGGATATCTCCGTGACCACCGAAGGCAGGGAGATGCAGCTGGTTGCGGGGGAAGATGCCCGGGTTACCGTCGACGGCGCGGTCATTACGAAGGATTCAAATACGATCACGGACATCATTGAAGGCGCCACCCTGAATCTCGTCGGGGCAAGCGACACCACGACGGTTACACTGAAGGTTGCAAGGGATCTCGCCTCCGTCAAGTCGAAGATCCAGGGCATGGCGGGTGCCTATAATACCGTTATGGGGTATATCAACACCCAGTTCAGCTATGATGAGGATGAAGAAGAGAAAGGAGGAGCCCTGTTCGGGGACGGGACGCTCCGTTCCGTCAAGGCGGAGCTGATCAGCACCGTGACACAAATCATTACAGGTCTGTCGAGTGACTACAACAGGCTTCCCCTTATCGGCATTTCTCTTGATGACAGCGTCAATATGACCATCGATGATGACGACCTGACGGAGGCGCTTGAAACGAATTTTGACTATGTGAAAAAGCTGTTCACCGCCTACGGGTCCGCCCCCAGCGCCCTGTTTCAGTATGTCGGCCATACGGACGATACCGAGGGGGGAAGCTATGCGGTCAATATCACGACGGCGGGCACGCAGACGACGGTGACGGGGGGGACGGCCCTTGCGGGAACGATCGGCGGGGGGGTAACGCTGACGATTACGGACTTTGCCACGGGGAGGCAGGCGGAGGATGTCGATGTCGCCGGAATGGACATAGACGACGTTGTCAATGCCCTGAATTCGGAGTTTGCGAATGAGATCACGGAGCAGATCCAGGGGGATACCGATACCGGTTTCACCGCATCAACCCTCTGGAGCGCCGTAGGCGGGGCCGACAACGGTGATTCCATCACCTTCTCGGGAATGAAGCGGAGCGGAGTCACCGTTTCAGGGAACTATGCGGTCAATACCACGGCAACGCTTGGGGATCTGCTGGACAGTATTGAGGACCTGTTTGACAACGAGATCACGGCGGGGCTGGACGACAGCAACAGGCTCGTTATTACCGAAAAACAGGTCGGAGACAGTCAGATTTCGTTTAATATCGATACGTCGGCGGTTTCGGGGCTCGATTTCGGAACGCTCACCACCACCGAGGGGCGGTATGCGATGGACATTACCGCGTCAAAGACCGTGGATAACAGGCTTGTGCTCACCCACACCGCTTACGGTACCGGACACATTATCACAGCCGGGAGCAGCGGGGGCGACCCTCTGGGGTTGAATGGAACCGCCTCCACGAAGGTGTGGGGTGTCAATGTCGCGGGGACCATCAACGGCGAGGCGGCTGCCGGCAGCGGCCAGCTTCTCACTCTTGCCAGCACCAGCGGCAACAATGCGGCCGGTCTTTCCGTCATGTATACCGGTACCGAATCGGCAAACACCACCTTTACGCTGACCCTGGGTATAGCGGAACTGCTCAACCGGCAACTCGGTTTCATAACCGATACCTCTGACGGGTATGTGACCTTTAAGCAAACATCTCTCAAGAACAGTATCGACAACTATGAGGACCGGATTGAGGATATGGAGGCAATGCTGGCGCGTAAGATGGAGACGATGATCAACCGCTTCGTGGCCATGGAACTGGCAATGAGCCAACTGCAGAGTCAGAGCAACTGGCTGAGCGGCCAGATCAGCGCTTCCTTCAGCGCCTGGTCATGAGTCCATTGATGTAACTGAAAATTTACTACGTGAGGGGGACAGCAATTCATGTATGGAAACGGAAATGGGATCGATAGGTACAAACGGACACAGGTAACAACGTCAGACCCCTTGAGGTTGGTGATGATGTGTTATGAGGGAGCGATAAGCAATCTTGAAATCGCACGGGTGAAGTTTGCCTCCAAAGAATACGAAGCCAAAGCAAAGGCAATTCAGAAGGTGCAGGATATCCTGTCCCTTCTGATGCAATCCCTTGATTTTGAAAAGGGGGGAGCAATAGCCAACAACTTGAACTCCCTCTATACATACATGGCGCGTCGCATAACCGAAGGAGACCTTCAAAAGGACGTGCAGGCGTTTGACGAAGTGACCGCGATGCTCAAAGAGCTCGAGTCAGGATGGGAGAAGATCGGTTCGGCCCCCCGCCAGGATCATGCCCCGGTCTTCGATCCAGTTCGGAACAGTGCAGAAGGAGAAACGAAAAGGGCCAAGATAGCCGGAGCGTATTGAGATGAAAGAAATGAGAATCTATGATCTTCTGGAACAGAAACTGAATGCCTTCGAAAGGTTTCTTTCCGCGACGACATCGCTCAGGGATATGCCAGATTTTCAGAATAACAGAGAAAAGATCGCATCGCTTATCAATGAACGCCAGAGGTGTATCAATACGATCGACAAGATTGACGGCCGGATACACAAGATACGAAGAGAGGGCCCATCCCTTGTTTCACGGGTACCGAATGAAACAAGGGGAAAGATCACAAGACTGGCGACGATGATTGGGGATATTGCGACAAAGGCAGGACAGATAACCAAAGAATGTGAAGCGATGCTCACGCTCTGGCATGACGATATAAAGAATCAAATGATACATATCCGACAGGGTCGGAACGGTATCCATAGCCGTGCCGACAAGGCGTACAGGACACGACAGCCCAAATTTTTGGATATGACGCTATGAAATAGTGCATCGGCATTAAAGTCTGAGCAAAAAATGCCGATATAATAGGCAAGGCTCTGTGATTTAAATATAAGGATGTGCGGTGTCATGGACATTACGGTTAATGGAACCAGCGTACAGATTCCGATAGCTGCGGAAACTCGCCCCGCCGAGCAGGCTGGGGGTGCATCCAGGGGTTCCCCTCCGGTGCAGGTCGGGTCGACCGACCGGCCGGCCGCTGACCGTCAAGCCGCTCAGGCGTTGGCGGCAAAGATCCAGAAGCGTATGGACGACAGAAGTATCAGCCTGTCCTTCTCCACATACGGGAAAGAGAATGATAAGATCTCTGTCACGGTGAGTGATAAGAACACGGGGGAGGTCATACGGGAGATCCCCTCGGAAGAACTCCAGCGATTATCCGGCAAGATAGAAGAGATGGTGGGGATGGTCTTTGATGGAAGGTTATAGCGGGGTGTTATGCGTTCTCGGATTCCCGGTCTTTCATGTCGGAGGTAAACCGGAGGAGTTCCCTCTGTCTCTTAAACACATACCTGATGATCATTTCCCGATCGTCCGCGGACAATCCTATAAAACGAACGGCAGTGCGGTATCCTTCTTTCGGGGATAATTCCGTGGACGACATTACTTTTCCCAGTACCGTCATCCATGTGCTCGAGGCCAGGGGGAGAAAGACCTTGAGCGCGATAATATCGCCGATCGAAAAACCCTGGTTTGCGGTGAAGCTCATCCCGGAACCGCTGATATTGACATGTTCCGTGCCGACGGATGCATATCTGTCATTATCTCTACTTTCAAGTATCTCCAGGATACGGTCCATCTTCAGGTTTGCCTGATATATAAGCTTGTAGAGCAGTGCCAGATTAATCTCTCCGATTTCGGGCATCATGAGGGGCTCGCCAAAGATATTTTTAAAGATACCGTCCGGGTTGCCTTCGTACCGCTCATACTCTTTCTGTGAAATCTTCCGGTAATCAACTCGCAGCAGGTCATCCACCCGCGCGTAACTTCTGCGGTTTGCCCTGCCCACTTTCACTTCCGGAGAACGTTTTGAATCGATCATGGTGTACTGTCTCTCCCTATACCCGGGATCCGCCGGGGGGTGTCATTTTTCCGTCATCTGTGCTCCGCTCGGTGATGCTGCCGTATCCGAGAAACGTTGTATGCAACCCTTTTCCCTTATTGCTTTGCCGCCCGAGATACATTGGCATCCATAGTCCCCCGTCTGCCTTCAGACTCCGTGTCTTTAATAAATCTCATGGATCAAGAAGCATTTTTTATGCCAGGTTTCCCGCGTCCGAATTTTTCCGTGCCGGGGGATGGGATACCGCGGGTGTGCCGCGCTCTTTCGCGGGAGGGGCTGTGCTGTGCCCTGCGTGGAATCTAACAGGAGCCGCAGTGGGCCGATACGAATGTGCCCACAACGTCTTTGTCAAACTGACTGTTGCTGTTTTTTTGCAGTTCGTCTATCGCCACATCCATCATGAGCGCCCCCCGGTAGGGACGGTCGGTTATCATGGCATCGAAGGAGTCAGCCACGCTCAGAATCCTTGAGAGACGAGGAATATTTTCCCCCGCGAGCCCGTCGGGATATCCCCTGCCGTCCCATCTCTCGTGGTGATGGAGGATAATTTCCCGTTCGGTGTCCATAAGCGTAACCGCTTTGAGTATGTCCCCCCCGATGGCCGGATGTTCTTTGATAACGTTATATTCCTCATCCGTCAGCCGCCCCTCTTTGAGGAGTATCTTATCCGGTATGGCGATCTTCCCGATGTCATGCAGCATGGACGCTCTCCTGATGGATTCAATCTCATGCTCGCAGCAGTGGAGGGCCTCCGCGGTTTTGACGGCGGTTTCGGTTACATTCGCTGAATGCCTTCTGGTATAGTGGTCTCGAAGCTGGATCGATGTAACCAGTGATTGAAAAATATCGGTGATGTTGGAGTAGACGCTTTCGTATAATATCTTGTTTTCCATGTTCAGGGAGGCCCGTTTCGCCAGGGTGCTTATATATTTCAGCTCTTCCCGGGTGAATGTGCTCCCGTTTCTCTT
This sequence comes from uncultured Syntrophaceae bacterium, assembly GCA_964571315.1. Taxonomy (GTDB): domain Bacteria; phylum Desulfobacterota; class Syntrophia; order Syntrophales; family UBA2210; genus UBA6078. The sequence goes on along the minus strand of CAZNBR010000002.1, from coordinate 11,307 downwards.
GCCGGTCAGACTCAGTACGCCGAAGACCTGGCCCCGTATCATCAGGGGCGCGCAGATCGCGGACTCAGGGAATCCGTCATCAGAACCCGCGAGGATCGCCACTTTATCCCGGACAACATCTCTGAATAGTGTATCCAGCGAGGAGGAGATATGGGCTTCCCGATACTGTCCCTCCTCAGGACCTCCGACAACCCTGAAATGGCACCTGTCGTTTCCCTCGTCGAGCAGCGCGAGGAGACACCCCTTTCCACCGGTTATCTGAAGGGCAAGCGCGGCGACCGCCTGAAAGATATCATCGTTTTCACCGCTCATGCGTTCGATCGAGTCATATATGTAATCCATCGTGGACAACTTCTTGATGGTATGGTTTAAGCTTGTATCTTTCATATCTTCTCGGGAATGCGGGTTGACAGCTATTTAAAAGGATTTTTCGTTTTTGAGCAGGATATCCATCAGACTGTAGGAGATCCTCTCAAAGGCCTCTTTCTTGTTGTCTCCGGAGGACAGGGTTACCATATCGGTATATCTGGTTGAGCCCTCAGGCTCCTGCCGGATCGAGTTTTCCTCTCTGGTTTGTTTGCTGTATGCCTTAAGAACACCTTCCACATGATACGTCGATATCGTCACGACACTCCTCCCTTTGCGGATACACCCCGATCGAATGCTCTTACCTGCCTAATCGGCATCAGGATTTAAAACTTTAGACAAATTTTGCGTTTCCGCCGGTGAAGGGTCAGCGATTTTCGATGACGGGACACTTGGTATATAAATTGCTTTGTACTGACAGTGCACGAAAAAAAATAGTATCGTAGCGAAAGTGATGACTTTTTTAAGACCAGAAACAGTACGCGGTAACGTCCGTATCCTCCTTGCCTTGGTGGCATTCTTTATTTGTTCGCCGGGTGCAGAGGGTTTCGGCGTCGAGGCCGGAGATGGACGGTACAGCGTCCAGGTGGCTTCGTATAGAAATTTTGATGGTGCTGCGGCATTGGGCGACCTGCTCAAGGCGCAGGGCTATGATCCTTTCTGCAGAATGGTGGAAATACCCGGGAAGGGAACGTGGCAACGCATCTGTGTGGGGGAGTATACGAGCAGGGACGAGGCGTTGAAGGCCGGGGAGAAACTGAGAGAAACGGGAATAATCAAGCATTTCGTAATAGTAAAGATCGGCCCCGAGAAGAAAGAACCTGCTTTGAACAGGGACACAAAAGCCTCCGCATTGGTCAAGAACGCACAGGACCCCGCGTTAGGCCAGAACACACATGACACTCAGGATGCCCTCGTGCCCCCTGTTTTATTGAGGAAGCAGATCCCCTCCAATCCAGTTCCAGCAAAGGAGAAGACGGGCCCACACAATACCGGAGACGGTGCACCGCCTCGCAAAGATATGGCGGCCCCGATCACGGACAGAAGCCTGTATGACAGCGCTTTGAACGATTTCACGTCCGGAAGATACGAGGATGCCTTACATAAATTCGAGAAGATCATCAAGACTGAAAAGGATGAGACCGCACTGAGACGTATAGCTGATTGCCATTATTTTTTGGGAGAAAAGGGTGATAAACGGCATATCTCGGAAGCCATTGACCACTACAGAGACATCATCCGAAACTACCCCGGCCTCAATAAGGAAAATGCCCAGGCTACGTACCGGCTTGCCGAAAATTACAGGCGCTTGAAGCTCCATTACGAAGCGCTCATAGAGCTTAAGAATATCTATTCCAACTATCCCGAGTCAGAGTACACCCCCGAATCTTTGTACACGAGAGGGACAATATTGTATGAGACAAAGAGATTTGATGAGACAATCGAGATGTTTAAGGAATACATACAAAGGTTCCCCGACGGCAACCATGCCAGAGACGCGTATTTCGGCGTGGGGGATTGCTATTCCCGAATGCGCCAATTTAATGACGCTGATGCCTGGTACGATAACGCCCTGAAAAAATGGCCCGCCCTGGAAGATATTCCAGGGGATGCCCTCCTGAAGTTGGGGTCACATCGGTTTCAAACCGGGAAATACGACGATGCTTTGGGAGTTCTTTTTGTCTATCTGAATCTTTTCCCCGACGGCAAGCATTCGAAGGATGCCCTCTACGCGATCGCCCGCTCCTTTGAGAAGACAGGTCAACTGCAACCCGCCGTCATGACGCTCAGTCTGGTGATTGAGCGGTATCCCGGAAGCAGGGAAGCCAAAGAGAGCGAACTCATGATGGCCAACATCGGGGTCAATAATCCGGGGATTCAGGTGCCGACATATATCTTTGCGGGAATGGACTGTTACAAGGACCCGATCGAGGCATACGGCGCAATGGAGAGGAACCTTTCCGATCCCGAGATGGAGGAAGAGGCGGTCTTCCGGAGGGGATCCGCCCTGATAAAAAAGAAAAGGTACCGGGAGGCATTTGACGCCGGGCGTCTCCTGCTTGCAAGCTTTCCCCACGGGACGCACAGAAAAGCGGGTGAGGAAAATCTCATAGTGGCGGCGGGCCGCCTGATCGACGGGCACTATGCAAAAAAAGATTATATCTCTGTAGTGGATCTGTACTTTGATCTTGACAGGGACGTTCTGTTCAGGAGTGGCGATTTCGGCATGTTGTCTCAGATCGGGAGGAGCCTGAAGGAGATGAGCCTGCTGGATCATGCGGCCGGATTCTTCGAGGAGATGATCCGGGTATTCGGGAAGGATGCGAGGGTCCGCGGGCTTTCGCTCGACATGGCACAGATCGATTATGGCAGGGGCCGGTATAAAGATGCGAAGAAGAGATTGCAAGCCCTGATTAAAGAGGGCTCCGGAGTTGATAACGAGATGGCGGCTGCCAGGACCCTGATGGGGGATATCTTTTGCGAAGAGGGGCTCTACGGAGAGGCGGCCGGTTTCTACTCTGCCGTTCTGGGTTCCGGGACGGACCCCGATGGGGATGTGGCTGTCCGTAAAAAATATGCCGATGCGCTGAGGGAGATGGGGATGTACGCGTCCGCGCTTGTAAACTACAGGAGGGTCCTCAAAAAGAGCGGCGGTGCCGCGCAGCAATCTCCCGTTCCCGTGGTTATGAATTCTTATGAGGGGCTGGGGGATTGTTTGTACCGTCAAGGAAGATACCAGCAGGCAATACAGGTGTACCAGCAGTCTCTGGACGGCATTCCCGAAGGGCAGCGCAGCAGGTGGACCATAGTCAATATCGGGCGGGGATACGCAAAACTGGGCGAGAGGCCTGTGGCCGGCGAATCATCCGGCCCATTGCAAGGGGGAGGCGGTGATGAATTCTGGTTGAGGGTGCTGGATTACTACCGAGCCGATGAAGACTGGACTGAGAAATATGGGCCGTATATCCAGGACTCGTAGACTCACGGTCACGCATTCGTAAAGGGTTATGAAGACACACCGCGTGCTGTCATTCTGAGTGAGCGCGGCTGAAAGGGGCCGGCGGAGGACCTGTTTTTACAACGGGCAGAAGCCGGAATTCAGAAAACAGAATAAAAAAATGAGAACCGTCCGGGAAAGACCCTAAAGATCAAGTGATCCGTGGCCTGTTCCTCGAATCCCGCCGTGCGGGATGTTGCGTGCTTGATAATAGGGGGGTCAGCGTTTCGTGGCGGTGTATATTCTCCTGTTCTTGTTTCCGGATCTACTGATTCCATTGGTTGTGGCGAGCTATGAAAACAAAAACGATCTTGGTTGTTGATGATGATCCCTCAATGAGGATGGTTCTTTCCGAGTCCCTGGAGAGCTGCGGATATACGGTTGTAACGTCAGAGAACGGTGCGGATGCCCTGGAGAAATTTCAGGAGGATGCCTTTGACGTTGTTGTAACCGACATGAAAATGCCCGGGATAAACGGCATGGAGGTCCTGCGGGGCGTTAAAAAGATTTCTTTCGAGATCCCCGTTGTAGTCATGACGGCTTACGGGACGGTTAACACCGCGGTTGAAGCGATGAAAGAGGGGGCCGAAGATTTCATCATGAAGCCCTTTTCAATGGATCACCTGGAAGCGGTTGTCAGGAAAGTGATGGCCAAAAAAGATGGGGGAGGGCGAGGTGAACCAGGGCATGATCCAAGGGGCTCTCTATCCCGGGGGAAAACGTTTGTTACGCAGGATAAACCGATGCTGACCCTTCTTGAATTCCTGAAGGGCGTGTCCAGGAGCAAGTCAGGCATTCTGATACAGGGAGAAAGCGGCACGGGTAAGGAACTGATTGCGCGGCACATACACCGGTACAGCGACAGGGTGCATATGCCGTTTGTAGGGGTCAATTGTGCAGCCATTCCCCACAATCTCCTCGAGAGTGAGATGTTCGGACATGAAAGGGGTGCCTTTACGGGCGCGTCACGGAGAAGGCTGGGAAAATTCGAGCTGGCCAGCGGCGGGACCTTGCTGCTGGACGAGATCAGCGAAATGGATATGCAACTTCAGGCAAAGCTCCTCCGGGTTATACAGGAATCCGAGGTTGACAGGCTGGGTGGTGGGGGGCCTGTACCTGTGGATGTCAGGATCATTGCCACGACAAATACAGATTTAAGGAAATGCGTTGAGGAGAAAAAATTTCGGGTCGATCTCTATTACCGATTGAATGTTATCCCGGTCAAGATCCCCCCCCTGCGGGAGAGAAACGGAGATATTGCTCTTCTCGGCGAGTATTTTCTGGAAAAGTACAGCAGGCTCGGCAAAGCAGCGAAACCGACGCTATCGGAGGAGGTTGCGTGCATGTTGGAAGTTCATCGGTGGCCGGGCAATGTGAGGGAACTGGAAAATGTGATTGAGAGGGCGGTACTGCTCTCCGGTGGTGGGACGATCCTTCCGGAGCACCTCTATCTGGAAAACGAAGATGAGGAGAACAGACAACCGGCGGAAGCGGCATTGGAACTGGTTGCCTCGCAAGGCACTACACTGAGAGAGATGGAAAAAAACCTTATATGTAAAACCCTGGAGCGTGAGAAGGGAAACAGGACCAGGGCATCGGAGATCCTGGGCGTCAGTGTGCGGACCATCCGGAATAAGCTCAATGAGTATAAGAGCGAGACAGGGGGTGGAAATCAGGAGTCAGGGGTCAGATGATGCAAGACAGGGGCGTTTTTCGTTATTCTATGCCCGTTCTGGTACGGGCATTGCATAGAAACAGTTTACAGGGATCAGATGTCAGGGATCAACCTGTCAGGTCTTCCATCCCCTGACCCCCGATCCCTGATCCCTGATAACCCTGAAAGGAATAATTATGGACGCACTATTTGGAAAAACCATAGGCATGTTATCCGCAGTCCTGGATTTTCGATCGGAGAGGCATAAGGTAATAACCTCAAACATCGCAAATATAGATACTCCGAATTACCGGCCGAAGGATCTTGTCTTCAAGGATGAACTGAAAGACATGATCGAGAGTGGAGAGGGGATGAGAATGACCGGGAGCGAAGGAGGACACCTGCCCGGACAGAGGGTTCCCGGTGAAGCCGATTTTGAGGTGGTCGAGGCCGGAGAAAGGGTCGACCTTGACAGTGAAATGGCAAAACTGGCGGAAAACAATCTTATGTATAATCTTGCCGTGGAATTGCTGGCAAGAAAATTCAAGGGCTTGAATACTGTTTTAAGGGAGGCGAAATAATATGGAATTCCTGTCGACTTTCAGGGTTTGCGCATCGGGGCTTGCGGCCCAGAGGGCGAAGATGGATGCCATCGTGTCGAATCTTGCCAACGTTAACACGACGCGCACGCCGGAGGGGGGGGCATACAAAAGAAAAGTAGCCGTCTTTTCTTCCGAACCGGTGGGGGGGAGTTTTGATGATACCCTGCGGATGGTCAAGCTGGATCGTATCGCAGAGGACAAAGAGAGCGTAAAGATGGTCTTCGATCCGGCTCATCCCGATGCGAATGAGAAGGGCATTGTGGCCATGCCCGATATCAATACGGTCAGCGAAATGGCGGATATGATCACGGCCAACAGGGCATATGATGCCTGTGTCACCGCATTCGACGCAACAAAGAATATGGCGCTGAAGGCGCTGGAACTTGGGAAATAAGGGGGTGGCTTCACGATGAACGATATAACGATTCGGGGCGATCTGGTGCCCTCGATTTCAGATTCCGGGGGGAAAAGCGGCAGCGTCAGGGGAGATGGGGATTCTTTCGGTACCCTCCTGCGCAGCAAGATCGCGGAGATCAACCAGCTGAAATTAGAGGCCGATGATGCCGTCGCAAAGGTCGAACTCAGTGATTCAGGGAGCATTCATGAGGCAATGATTGCCCTGGAAAAGGCGGATATTTCGTTCAGGGCGATGTTGCAGGTGAGGAACAGGATATTGGAGGCCTATCAAGAGGTCATGCGGATGCAGGTATAATGCCTGCCGAGAGAGGATGGTATGGATTCAGCGGTTCATTTTTTTTCTCAGTTGGGGAAGCTTTTTAACTCCCTGGCCCCTGCGAAAAGGGTATCCATCATTGCTGTCACCGTTGTTGTCCTGGTGAGCATTGCGGTATTCGTCGTTTCCGTAAATCAGAAAGAATACGGGACACTTTTTTCCAACCTTTCCACGGAGGATGCGGGGGGGATTGTCGCCAGATTGCAGGAAAAGAAGGTCCCCTATAAGGTGTCCAGCGCCGGCGATGCCATCTCGGTCCCCGAAGAACATATTTCTGAATTACGACTCGAGCTGGCGGTCTCCGGGCTTCCCAGTGGGGGAGGAATAGGCTTTGAGATATTTGACAATAAGAACTTTGGTGTTACCGATTTTGTGCAGCAACTGAACTACCAGAGGGCGCTCCAGGGTGAATTGGCGCGCACGATCAACGGTCTGGATGAGGTTCAGCAGAGCAGGGTCCATATCGTCATACCCCGGCAATCGCTTTTTGTCGATGAAAAGGCAAAACCAACCGCTTCCGTTATTATAAAACCACGGGCAGGGAGGAAGCTCCGGGCATCTCAGATAGAGGGGATCGTTGCCCTCGTGTCCAGCAGCGTGGAGGGACTTTCTCCGGAAGAGGTAATGGTGGTGGACAGCAGCGGCAGTATCCTGTCAACGACCAAGGCCAGCGACGGCTCTCCGTTTTCGAGGCGGGCTTCTTCACAGATTGAATATCAGAGAAACATAGAAAAAGACCTGGCGAACAGGATCCAGTCCATGCTGGAGAAGGTGGTGGGAGAGGGAAAGGTTGTGGCAAAGGTTTCCGCGGCCATTGATTTCAAGCTTGTGGAAAAAACCGAGGAGGCCTACGACCCCGAAGAACCGGTGGTGAGGAGCCTCCGCCGTAATAGCAAGAAGTCGAGCGTGCCGGTCGAGGGAGGGGAGTCCACCGTCGCCCCCACCGGCGCAGGGGGCGCAATGGCCTCTGGCGCCGGCCGCGAAGAGATGAATGAGGTGGTCAATTACGAGATAAACCGGGTTGTCAGCAAGACAGTCATGCCGGTGGGGGAGATGGAGAAGTTATCCGTGGCTGTGCTGGTGGACGGTGTTTACAAGAAAAGCGATACGGGTGCCGAAGAATTTCAGCCGAGATCGAAAGAGGAAATAGCGACCCTTGAGGGTCTTGTCAAGAAATCGGTTGGTTTTGATGCCGCGAGGGGAGACCAGGTGGCGGTCACCAGTATCCCCTTCAGAAAACTTGACCTGGAAATAACCCCTGCCCAGGGAGGTTTCTGGGCGGGATTGTCTGCGGCAGTGCCCTTTATCAAATACTTTGCCTCGCTGGCCGCCCTGATGCTTGTCCTGTTTTTTGTCCTGCGCCCTTTAATCACGTTTATCCTGGCAACGGGGGGGGGAGGCGCGGGCGGCGTCAGGAGATTGACGTCTGTGAGTGTTGGCGGTCCTCAACTGGAAGCTGAACGTGCTCGGTTGGAAGAAGGAGGCGCTGGAGCGGAGCTTGAGACCCAAGGGTTCAGGGAGATAGATCACTTGAGGACCCTGGCCGGGCAGGATGCCCGTGAGTTTGCGGAATTATTGAAAACCTGGCTCCGATAACTGTCAATCCCTTTATGCGAGGCATAAAGAAAGAGCCGGGCACCATTGCATTCTCTCCTGTGCTTTTGCACGGGGCATTTGATTCTACGAAGGAGACGTGTAGCAGGTATGACAAACGAAGAGAAAGCGGCGCTGGTCCTTTTATCCCTGGGCGAGGAAACGGCTGCCAGTGTCATGAAGAATCTCGAAACGAATGAGATCAGACGTGTCGGGAAGTGGATGAACAATCTGACAGGGTCATCTCGGAAGGATATCGAATATGCCGCCAGGGAATTTAACGCTCTTGTCAGGGGGAAGAGAGAAGGATCCATATCGGGTCAGGGCAAGTATGTTGAAAATGTTATATTGAAGGCCCTGGGAGAAACCAGAGGAAGGGAGTTTATAAAGACCATCGAAGGGGAAAAGTTCCTGTCCGATGGCGGAACGATCATTGAAAAATTGAGGACCGCGGATCCGAGGATCCTGGCGGATTTTACAAAGACGGAGCATCCCCAGACCATAGCCCTTATACTGTCGTATCTGAGACCTGAACAGGTGGCGGAGATCATGGAGAACCTCCCTCCTGACAGGCAGCAAAATATTATCAAGAGGATTGCGACGCTGGGGAGCGTCCCGCGCGAGTTTCTTGAGGAGATGACGAAAACGCTTGAATCGGAGATGATCAGGGGGGGGGAGAGCGAAGAACATGCCGGGGGAATTCAGGTGATAGCGGAGATTCTGAACAGGATGAGCCGGGCGAGTGAGAAGGGAATTCTCGAATCGCTCGAGGAAACGGAGCCGGAGCTGGTAACCGAGATCAGAAACCGCATGTTTACGTTTGATGATATCTTCAAACTGGATAACAGAAGCATGAGGGTACTGCTGGAGGAAGTGGATCGTGAAGATCTGCCCCGCGCCCTCAAGGTAGTCGACGATGAAACGAAGGAAAAGGTCTTTGATAATTTGTCAAAGCGCGCCGCCGAGATGCTCAGGGAAGATATATCCCTTATGCCCCCCATACGGCTGTCGGAGGTGGAAAAGAGCCAGAGGGCGATTATCGACATCGCAAAGAGGCTTGAATCTGAGGACAAGATAACGTTTTCGGGAAGTGGCCAAAAAGATGAATTCGTATAGCAGGATTATAAAGGCCCAGGATGTAAAGCTGACGGATCTGCGGGAGGAAGCCCGGACCGGATTTGTTCGGGGCCTCTGCGGTTCCCCGGCAGATGAACGTGAAGAAACAGGGGGACAGTCAGCGGAAGGACCAGAAATTGCGGTAGAGGAAACCGCGAGAAAAAAGGCCGCAGAGAAAAAGACCTATGACGGATTAATGGAGAGCATCGACCGGGACAAGAGAAATTTGTCTATGGCCTCGGAATCGGTTGCGAAACTGATCAGAGAAATAGGGACCTTGAAAGAGAAGCTGCTGGAGAGTTCTGAAAAGGAGATACTCGATCTCGTCTTTCTGATAGCCGGTAAGGTGATACACAAGGAGGTGAACGCCGACAGGGAAATTATCCTCTCTGTCCTGAGAGATGCGATGAGAACCATGCGGGGAAAGGAAGATGTCAGGGTCCGGATGAACCCCGAAGACTACCGCTACATAACGGAGGCAAACCCCGATTTTCTGGGCAGTTACGGCGACATTCCGATTGAGAAGGATGAAGAAATCGGTCGGGGGGGGGCTGTGATAGAGGCGCATTCAGGGGCGGTGGATGCCAGGCTGGATCGGCAGTTAGATAAGATCAGAGAAACATTGTATGATGAACATAGATTTTGAAAAATATCGGAGAACGATCGAGGGCACAAATCCGTTCAACACCTATGGAAAGGTGAGCGGGGTCATCGGTCTTTTGTTGGAAGGCCACAACCCTGAAGCGTCCATAGGTGAAATGTGTCGGGTGTACCCGGATGGCACCGGCAGGACAATCTCCGCGGAGGTCGTCGGATTCAGGAAAGAAAAGGCTCTCCTCATGCCTTTCGGAGGCCTTGACGGCGTGGGACCCGGCTGCAGGATACTCTCCACGGGGAAAAAGTCGAACGTACGGGTGGGTCGCAGTCTTCTGGGAAGGGTCATTGATGGTCGGGGCAACCCTATCGATGACGGGGGGCCGATAGAAGCGGAAGGTGAATATCCGGTGTATGCCGATCCGATCAATCCCCTGAAGAGGAGCAGGATAACTGAACCGATAGACCTCGGGATCAGGGCGATCAACGGGTTGTTCAGTTGTGGCAAGGGCCAGAGGATGGGGATCTTCTCAGGTTCAGGGGTCGGCAAGAGCGTTCTCCTCGGCATGATTGCCAGAAACACGAGAGCCGATATCAATGTGATCGGACTCGTCGGCGAGCGGGGAAGGGAGGTCCGCGAATTCATCGAGAAGAACCTCGGCAAAGGGGGGCTGGCCAGGTCCGTGCTTGTTGTGGCAACATCGGACATGCATCCCCTGGTCAGGATGAGGGCGGCGTATGTGGCGACTGCCATAGCGGAATATTTCAGGGATCAGGGAATGGATGTCCTCCTCATGATCGATTCACTGACCAGGTTTGCGATGGCCCAGAGAGAGGTCGGTCTCTCCGTCGGAGAGCCTCCGACCACAAAGGGGTATACGCCTTCGGTCTTCAGTCTGATGCCGAAACTCCTGGAGAGAGCGGGAAGCGTGGAGGGCCACGGAAGCATCACAGGTATCTATGCGGTTCTTGTGGAAGGGGACGATTTTAATGAACCGGTCGCCGATGCGGCACGGTCAATCCTTGACGGCCACATAACCCTTTCCCGCGAACTGGCCGCACGGAATCACTATCCTGCGATCAATATCCTGGAGAGCAGGAGCAGGGTCATGATCGATATTGTGGATAAAGATCACAGAAAAAGGGCGAATGATATTATCAATGCCGTAGCTGTCTATAAAAAGGCGGAAGATATGATTAATATCGGCGCCTACGTGGAGGGGAGCAATCCGGAGATAGACAATGCGATACGAATGATAGACATGATCAATGGATTCTTGAGGCAGGATATTAGCGAAAAGGTCGGTTTTGAGGAGGGCAGGGCACAGCTCCTCGCGCTCTTTGACTCTACGGGATAAAGCGAAACCGCTCGAAGGTGGGTATATGTTTCATTTCAGATTGCAGCCGGTACTGGATTACAGAAAACTGTTGGAGGATAAACTGATGCTTGAATTTGCGGATATGAAAAGACGCCTCGATGGTGAGAAAGAAACATTGGAAAGACTGCGAAGAGAGATGGCGAATCTGATCTCCCAGTTGAGAGAGAGGGGAGAGAACCGGTTGAGCGCCCCCGATGTTTCATTCTACCTGTCGTATATTATTACTCCGGCAATTGAACATGTCAATTTTATGCGGCATAAGCAACCTTTGG
>CAZNBR010000001.1:0-60456 GCA_964571315.1 uncultured Syntrophaceae bacterium | reverse complement strand
ACGCGATTTATCTCGGCAAGATGGCGCCGCGGCGGGGGGCGCCGATCAGCAAGGCCGTCAGTTACGGCAATGCCTGCGATATCAATGAATCAGATCTGATCGAATATCTTGCAGACGATGAAGAGACAACGGTTATCGGCGCCTATATCGAGGGCATCAAAGACGGCAGGCGGTTCCGGGAGACGCTTGCGCGGGCGGCCGACAGGAAACCCACTATCATCCTGAAGGGGGGGCAAACCGAGGCCGGGGCGGCGGTAACCTGGTCACACACCGCATCCCTCGCGGGTTCCCTCAGGATATGGGACGCGGTGATAACTCAATCAGGGGCGCTCCAGGCCGACAGCCTCGACGAGATGATCGATCTCGCGCTCCTCTTCGGGTACATGAACCCGCCGGCGGGGCGGAGGATCGGCATGGTTGGCATAGGCGGCGGTATCAGTGTCCTCGCCGCCGATGCGTTCGAGCAGAAGAATCTTTCCCTGACCCGCCTTTCGCCGGCCATTCAATCCAGGCTCCAGGATCTGCAACCCGTGGCGGGGAATATCTACACAAACCCCATCGACACGACGGCGCTCTTTTATCAGGCCGACGGGTTCAGAAAGACCATCGAGATCCTTGATGACTGGGATGACATCGATATCATCCTTCTCCATGTCCCTTATGATATTTTTGCTTTTTTGTCTCCTGAACAGGTGCGGGGCGTCGCCATTGTAGAAAAAATGATTAGCAATATCGAGGGGGTCAGGAAACCGGTTGCCATGCTGCTTCACTATGCGGCCCTGAAGGAATCCTACGAACTATCCTGCGAAAATCAGGATCTATGCTGGAGGGCGGGCATCCCGGCCTTCACGTCGATCGAGGGGTGCGCCTCCGCGTTGGATAAATTTATCCGCTTTCATGAGAGAGAAGCTCAGAGAGGTTGACCGTTCGTGAAGATTTCACGGGGGAATGATTTATACCGTCGACGGGGGGAGGTGCTTCAGCTAGGAGATAAAGAAAGGCGTGTCTCTATTTGCCGAACACCATTAGTTGCTTTTCCGCCTCACTATATATTGCGTCAATGTCTTTCTGAATCGTAATCGTGTGTTCGATGGCCGTTGCCACTTTGCAGTAATGCTTGACATCATCGAGGGACAGAATTTTTCCTTTTCTGTCCTTCAACCATTTATCGCAGACCTGATATCCGCCGATCCGGTATTGCCAGACATCTTCTTCCAATCCCTCAAAGTACTGATCCTGATTGATGTAAACGCGGTTTGTCTCTTTGCCGTAACCGATTTTTTCAACCCGCCCGTCGCCCGATCCCTGGAATTTGGCAATGGGGGTATCGAGTTCGGGGGACCGCATAAGATGCAGGTCGGCAAGACGCCTGCCGTATACGGCCAGCTCCCTGAAAAGGCGTTCGTCTTTCGTAAATGGCACTCTCGGGAAGTCCGTTTTCAGAAATTCGGCGTATTTAACGCGGTAGGTCTCGGAATACAGGACGGCGTATATGTAGTGGAAGATATCCTCCGGTGAGGGTTGTGTCGTATAGGCCGCGCATAAAGCGGAGAAAATCTTTTCGCTGATATTCGGTTGTCTTTCCTTTGACTCTTCAAGGTGGCTGAGGAGGTCTTTTTGATCGGGATCGGAGTAGAGATAGAGTGGAAAATAGTAATTAATGTCATAAGCTGCTACAGTTTTGTGGGTTCCAATAACATCTGTTGCCATTGAGCCAAATTCACCCTTGTTCTGCTTTGGTGTAACCAGCGCTGAATTCTCCCGCATCATGTGCCGCATGACGTTCCGGCGAGATCGTTCAACCAGTGTATCGTGATAAAAGATCCATTGAATATCAAAGGGCCGGTATAAAATCCGGGCAAAGGAATCTTCCCAGTCACCGTCATCTCTCACCTTTTCTCTCGCTGCCTTCAGATTCCAGTTGGATTTGTCCCTGAGTTGATATGGTTCACCAATCAACTCATCCGGCATTTTTTCATCGCAGAACATCCCGATGCGCCGCTTGAGGGTTTCTTTGTCCGTATCAATAACAAACCTATCCCTCGCGGTAACGATTCCCACGCTGTTTACCGGGAAAATATCGGTTATCTTCGGCGAGCTTTCATACAATTCCAGCAGTTTTTCATCCCTCGGAACGAAAAGATAAAATTCCGGTTTTGGAACTATCTCCTGCCATTCGGTCATCGCGATATCTTTGTCGGCGAGCCAGTCGTATTTGTCCTTTCTCAGCCCCCATAGCTCGGAATGAAAAACCTTCTTGCCATTTTCGCCGTTCCTGTCTTTTTTCTTGATAAAGAGCGCTATTGCCGTTCCCTGTCGGATATCAAAGACGTTTTCATCTTTTGAACCGTCGGGACATTTTTCTTTTTTCAAGCTGTTACCGTGAAGATCAAGCAGATAGATTTCATCGAAACTGTTCATCAGGGACCGGCGCATCCCTCGGAAGGTGGGGTTGTCCAGATAGCTGTGATTGGTGATAAAACCAAGTATCCCCTCGCCCGCCTGATCTATCTTCCACTGGGCGAAACGTATGAATTTGACGTAATCATCCTGCAGCCATTTGGGGTTCTTTTCTCCGAGCGGCTTTCCGTCTATCCGGTAATATCCGTCATCTTTTACGCCGTTTTTATGCACATAACCTTTCTTCAGTAATTGGTCTATCCATTCCCCCGTATTGGCCGAATGGTCCGAATAGGGAGGATTCCCCAATATCACAAGAACGGGCTGTTCTTTTTTTACTTTTCCAGCCATATGCGATTCCTCGGAAAGGGAGGCCATGCCCGGCAGACTGGTTTGTTCAAGCTCATCCATCTCAAGGGTATTGGTCAGATAGAGCTTAAACCTGTCATTTTTCTTAAGACTGCATCCGAGTTCTTCAAGAAGAAAAGACATCTTCAAATGACCCACCGCGTAAGGCGCCATCATAAGCTCGAAGGCATAGAAGTTTTTAAGGATATGCTCCCTGATGAACCCTTCTTTATCGCCCTCGCCGTATTTAGACGTGAATTCACCTACCGCCAGTTTCGCCGCCTCCGCCAGAAAGGTCAGTGTGCCGGATGCGGGGTCCAGCACCGTTACTGAATCGCTTGCCATGCCGTCAACTCTGCCGAATTGATCCTTCAGAATATGGTGGAGCGAACGCACAATATAGAAGACAACCGGTTCGGGCGTGTAATACACGCCACGTTTTTCGCGGGTTTTGGGATCGTATTCGGCAAGAAAGGTTTCATAAAAATGAACGACCGGGTCTTTCCCCTTGCCTTCCCAGAAGTAGTCCCGAAGCAGTTTGTTTACATCCGCTACAAACAACACTTCGGCGATATCATCAATAATCCACTCCATTTGGGCGGGAACGTCTTCAAGCGAAATAAACCGGAAAACATCTCGCAGTATTCCGATAGTCTGGGGTATGTTGTCATAGGCAAGTTTTCTGTTGAAACCGTTTTTTGACCGCATGCGGGCGGCAAACAGACCGTAGGTGATTGTCTGGGAATAGAGATCGGCAAATTCCTCTTTTGAGAGCCCGCTGATTAGAAACTGCCTGAACGCTTCGTAAAATCCGTGGATAAAGCCTTCGCCGGTTTTTTCTTCCTCCGCCAGTTCCTCGGCGATCACCTCGTCCTTTAAAAAGCTCGTGCGTTTGGCCAGCTCTATTGCCAGATTCTTCGCGCTGTAGACTTTGGGCAGGGAGAAGGAATAAAACTCTTCCAGCAGCTTAAGAAAATCAGGTTCCTTTTCGACAGGCGGAATCGTTTTGAGTTTGTGCACGATAAAAGGCCGTGCGATTGACGCCCTGTTTACCAGTTCGCCATTTCGATAGAGCCTGAACTCAAAGAAATTGGTCAGTATCAGGTTTGGAAAGGTGTTCCTGTACCGTTGTAACTGCTCCGTATCTTCTATTGCATTCAGATTTTCAATCGTGGGGGCCTTGGCTTCAATATATCCTACAATATGCTGCCTGCCGTCCCATATCCGGAAATCAGGATTCCCTGCCTCGGTGGTTTTGGGAAGTGTTGTGATGTGAAAATTCCGCTTGTCAAAGGATAGGGCCGCTTCTTCCAGTAGTACCTCAAGGGTCGAATAATAACTTTCTTCTCTGGCATCACCCTGGTCTGCAATCTTGAATATCTTTTCCAGATACGATTTCAGCATTCGGATTACCCTGAGTTGAAGTTTTGTTGTTCTTGATCATATACAGCAAACAAGGAACACCATACATCTTGAAAATCTTTTGTCAAGAATTTTCTATAGTTGAGGCATTGGCAATTGAGGTTTTTCGTCACCGCTGTTTCACGTCTTTTCTGACGCCCTCTGCTTTAAATGAAATTCTTGAACCACGGCCCGTTTATCTTCGGTTTGCCGACGAGCTGGGGGACGTATCGGTTGAAAAGGAGTATCAGCGGTATGCAGAGAGCCATGCTCGCCACGGTCATCACGCATACCACCCCGCATGTTGTCATTATTCCATTGACACACAGGGACATTCAGCTTATGTTCCATCGTCACACGGCAGTATCTTATCAAATATCAAAACAACGCTAAGGATCATTGAGACGTGGGTGGTGCATTCCTCCGCCTCTCTCTATCAATGTTGGTACTCTGACGAGGAGAAAACGATATGGATATTCTACTGATTGACCCCCCGTATAAATGTCTTAAGGATGTTGGTATTGATTGCGGATATGTTCTCGGTCTGACAAGTGTGGCTGCGTATCTGAATGCCGCTGGCATTCACACAGCCGTTTTGACAGGCGATTTGCTGGTAGGTCTCGGGCCGGGGAACATTATGGATCTGGATGTCGGGCTCTACGCCCGAGGCCAGCAACACTACGAAGAAGCTCTTGCCGATGATTCGCACGACGTATGGATCAAGATCTCTGACATTATACAGAGATTGCAACCAAAAGCTGTTGGCCTCACATATCTCACGCCAACAAGGAATGTGGTAGAAAAAATAGCCCGTCTTATTAAGAATCTTGACACCGATATACAAGTTATCGCCGGCGGCCATCACGCTACGTTCTGTCCGCAAGATGTTTTAAAGAATACAGATTTTGATTTCGCTGTCAGGGGTGAAGGAGAGATACCGCTTTTGAAGCTTACCGAAGCAATTATGAGCGGGAGATCCAAGTGGGCAGAGGTTCCCGGCATTGCATATCGAACAGAAGCTGGAGACGTCATATGTACGCCAGAAGCTGAATTGATTCACGATCTCGACGCCCTCCCCTTTCCAGCACGAGAGTTGGTGATGGACTGCGACTATACCGTCTATCGAAGCCACTATGTGTTGACCACGCGAGGGTGCCCCAATCGCTGTGCTTTTTGTTCTGACAGGCGGCTGTGGAGGGGGAAGGTCCGCCGCAGGAGTGTGGCGAATGTCGTCAAGGAACTCAAAGTGATAAAGGAGACGTATAACCCCTTATTTCTTGATGTAAGCGACGGAACCTTTACGTTTGATTCGAAATATCTCACGGAATTCTGCGAGCGTATAATTGCGGAAGAACTGGGAATCATGTGGCGATGTACTGCGCGATATGACACGGTAACGGAGGATATACTGCGTTTGATGAAAAAGGCGAACTGCTTTGGTATGTACTTCGGGCTGGAATCCGGGAGCTCACGGGTGCTCGAATCTGTTGACAAGGGCATTAGTCTGGATCAAATAAAACGTGCCACCGATATGGTTTACGACAGCGGTATTATCTCTATGGCCTCGGTTATGTTCGGCTTGCCGGATGAGGATCAGGAGGATATTCGGAGCACCCTGGAGTTGATGCGAAACATCAAATCCGACCTCTTCGATATCAACTGTTATGTGCCCCTGCCGGGAACACCACTATATGACGACATGGCCGAGGCTGATCGGAGCGGAATAAACTGGAGCAAAGCAAGCTATAAATCATTATCCTCAAATTTTTCTAAGACTATCCCCAGTGAACAACTCAAAGGATATATTCTCGAAGCCTATGAAATCGCGGATAGCGCGAGGGAGAGATTTAAGGCCCGGTTGGGAGGGTTAGTCTAATGGATCTCGATACAGCTGTGATCCAGCTCCGATAGGCGCTACGCAGCCTGACCCATGCCGTCACGTGGGCAATGGCTGGCAGCTTTTTTTCACCAACCCCTTTTCGCGTGTTTCCTGATAGTCCCCGATTCTTCTATTGCAGGAGGACGGCCTGCGCGGCGGCGAGGCCCGCCCCATGTTCGAATATGTATCCCGCCTTTGCGAGCCCCGCCTCTATCGCTCCCACGGTCGCCAGGATGTCCGCGGCGTTCACGACGCCCATGTGTCCCACGCGGAAGTACTTCTCCCTGATTTCTCCATGGAGACCTCCGGCAAGTATGACGCCGACCTGCGTTATCAGCGGAAGGACGCTGCCATCCACCCCGTCCGGGTAATAAGGGGCGGTCAGGGTGTTTGCCGCCTTGTCGGCGCTCACCGGGATCTGCTTCAGACCCAGGGAGGTCATGGCCGCCTTGAAGGCGTCGCTCATGAGACGGTGGCGGGCGAAGCGTTTGTCCATCCCCTCTGCCAGGATCTGTTCGAGGCTGACATTGAGCGCCCACACCAGATTGACCGCCTGCGTTCCGAAGTAGGAGGCCTTGCGGTTTTCGTACGACTCCATGATGGGGAGCCAGTTTGCCCAGTCGGAGTAATAGCTCCCGACTTGAGTCCGGCGGTTCTTGAATTTTTCTATCGCTTTAGGGCTCGCCACAAGAAGCGCCAGCCCGGGGGGGACCCCGATGGCCTTCTGGCAGGCGGTGAGGACGATGTCCACCCCCCACTCTCCCTGCCGCAGTTCTTCGCCGCCGACGGAGCAGACCCCGTCCACGATGCTCAGGATGCCGTATTTGCGGCACAGCCCGGTCAGCCCCTTGATGTCGGTGAGGACGGCTGTGGAGGTGTCAACATGTGTCACCGTCAACGCCTTGTAGTCGGCCTTCTTGATCTCGGCCTCAACCTGGTCCAGAGAGGGGGCATCTCCGATGGCCGCCTTGACGTGAGTGACCCGCCCCCCATAGCGCTCCAGGATGGCGCCGAAGCGGTCGCTGAAATACCCCGTGTTCACCACCAGGGCGTTGTCCCCCGGTTCGATCACGTTGCACGCGGCCATGTCCATCGCCATCGTTCCGGAACCGGCAACGATGAACGGTTGTCCTCCGGGGCAGAGGAAGACCTCGCGCGTCCGTTCAAGCGCCTTCCCCATGCACTCGACGAAAGCCGGGGCCACGTGGCTTGTTGTCGGCATGGCCATCGCCCGCATTACCTCGGGAGTAAACTCGATCGGCCCCGGAATCATAAGAAGTTTTCTATCCTTCATGCTTGGCACCTCCCCTTTACATGTGTGATGTGGAATCACCTCACATCGTAAGCAAATACAAACCGGCTGCATGCCGGCGCTAAGACCCCTCCTGGGTGTCGGGAAGAGTAATCAATCTGATCGAACGCACTCTCTCCAGATAGGACCCCTTTTTCGACCCCTCTCCCAGAGAAAGGTTTGTCACCGCGACGCGATTGATCACACGGACCCTGTCTCCCCACCACGTGGGCTCACGATAGCCCCAGGTACTGTGTATCGCATAGGGGGTGTCGTGAACCATTCCGAGGAACAACATGATGTGCCCCCTCAGGTATAAGAGGGTGCACCCCCCGATCGCTTCCCCGGATACTGTATCCAGTTTTGCCTCTTTCGCAGCATTGGCCGGATACTCACCGATAAGAACCCCCGCCTGAGACTGTTTCGAAGAATTTCTCGGAAGCGATATCCCGACCGTCGCAAAGAGTTGCTGGACAAAACGGGAACAATCCTGTTCGCCGTTCATGCCGCCCCATCCGTACGGCGCGTTGAGAAGTTCAAATGCCTGCCGGAGTATCGTACGGGGGGTATAGGGCAGATACCCCTCATGGATTTCATCTTCCCTGATGTATCCCGCCTGCTCGGTCAACGATCCGTCCTCCCCCCGGAGGGGCAGGCATATTACGGCAATGCCGTTTTGCGTGCCACGGAGTGGAAACCGAGCCCCCATTCTAGCATAATCGTAATACACTCTCATACCGGAATCTAAGAACAGACTTCCTTTTGCCTCTGTCACCACGGCGAAGGGCTCCGCGCCGATGAACCGTTTCAGTTCCTCCAGGGTGCACAGGGCTACAGCTTCCACCGGAACCCATCCCGCACTGAGGGGATCTATCACGTAGCACCACTTTCCATCCAGGCTTGTGTGCGCCACAACCACAGGGGTCCCGATATCGAGGGCGCTGTTCTGAAGCTCATCGAAGTCTCTGTCGTGGGGTTTTGCGTATAGGGCCACGGTGGTGGGGAAGACGCGCTGGTCGGTATAGCGCACAATAAGACCATATCGCGCGTCAATTTCGGACGGAAGAGAGCTCATGTTCATATGTTCTGTCATCTCCGCATAAAATCGCGGGGAGATTTCACGGCCGTCTTCGTGGTAGAGCCGCCGCCCGGCACAGTAACCGAGGGAGTCCTGTATTGTGCTTCGTACACCATCTCCCGGGAGGGGAGATGCAAGCCGGGTGATATCAAGGGTCAATCCCAGTTCGTCCTGCACGGACAGATTCAGTCTGGTTATACCCTCGCTGTCAAGGATAATCCTGTCCGGAAAGGGATGACGACCCGCCCAGAAGCCGGCGGTCTTCATGGCGCGCTGCGTTCCCGGGAGAAGGGTGGGAGCTGCGTAGTAGAGACGTTCCTTCATCGCGCATCCGGACACCAGAACGATGACCAGAACCAGCAACAAAAATTTCGCAACACGATGGGGAGGGTTGTGTTTCATGATAGTTTGTTTGACTCCACAGGTCTTGTTGTAAGATGGCCGGTCAGGGGAATCGGTTCTCTGCCGCCCGCAACTCCGGGTCATACATGAGGGATCATTATGGATTAAAGCTCCAGCCCCTTTTCGGGGGCATGGAAATATTCGAATATCGTATGCGCAGCATTTTCGCCTATTCCCGGAACTTTTTCAAGCTCTTCCCGGGATGCGGCCTCTATTTTTTTTACATCCCTGAAAAAGGTGAGCAGCGCCTTCTTCCTGACTGTGCCTATTCCTGGAACATTGTCGAGTACGGAACTAAAATCCTTCTGTGCCTTCAGTGTGCGGTGGTAGGTTATCGCGAAACGGTGGGCCTCATCCCTCACCCTCTGAAGCAGGAAGAGCGCCCGCGGGTGCTTGTCAAGATACAGTGGGTTTTTTCGGTTCGGAAGATAGACCCGGTCTCTGTCCCGTGACACAGCAGACGGTGCCACTGCCGAAAAGGTGTGCGCTTCCTTTGCCAGACCGATGACATCCACCCCCTGTATTCCCCTTTCCTCCAGGACGGAAAGGGCAACACCGAGCTGCCCCTTTCCACCGTCGACCATGATCAGATCGGGGAGATCCCCTCTCTCCCGATAGCGTCGCTCCAGCACTTCGCGCATCATCCCGTAGTCGTCGGCTTCCTCTTTCGTCCGTATTTTGAAGCGCCGGTAGCGCGACTTGTCCGGGACTCCCTCGGTAAAGACAACCATTGAACCGACTGCATAGTTTCCGCCGATGTTGGATATGTCGAAGCACTCTATGCGGCGGGGAACCTTCTTCAGCAGGAGGAGACTTTCGATCTCTGCAAGTGTCCCGTCATGCTCGTTTTCCTGTTTTTCCGAGGCTCGCAGCGCATTCTCCGCATTTGACAGCGCCATGGCAAGAAGGGCTTTTGTGTTCCCACGACGGGGAACGAGCAGCGAGACCTTCCCTCCCTTCTTTTCCGTGAGCCACTGTTCGATAACCTCCGCGTCTTCGATTCGTTCGGGAACGATAACCTCACGGGGAACGGTTACGCCCGCGTTGTAGTACTGTTTCAAAAGAGACGAGAGGGCCTCGGAGGTTTCCAGCCGTGTCTTCACAAGGGGAAAGCTTCTCTGCCCGATAATGGCCCCCTTCCTGACATGGATGGCATAGATCTGCAATCGGTCATCTACACGGTGCGAACCGAAGAGATCCTGGTCTTTGAAAAGGGAGGATACGATCCGCTGCTTTTCCAGGGTTGTCTCAATCGCGCCGATCTTGTCCCGTATCCGGGCTGCTTCCTCAAAGCGCATCTCTTCGGAGGAGCGGTCCATTCGTGAGCGGAGCTGCCGAACAAGTTTCCCGCTGCGCCCCTCCAGAAACAGGGTCGCGTCGGCCACAAGTCTGCGGTAGTCCGCGGCGGAAACAAGACCGCAGCAGGGAGCAAGGCATCGTTTGATCTGGAACTCCATGCAGGGCCTCGTCCTCGTTTTGAACTCAAGATCCCGGCAGGTTCGGAGGGGAAAGATGCGGTGCAGATACCAAAAAGTCTCTTTCATTGAGGCGCTTGACGAGTAGGGTCCGAAATATCGCGCTCCGTCTTTCTTGATGCTCCTGACCAGTTGGAAACGGGGAAAGTCCTGGGTTGTATCGACCCGCAGACTGTAGAAATTCTTATCATCCCGAAGGTTTACGTTGTACCGTGGCCGGTGCTTTTTGATCAGATTATTTTCAAGGATCAAGGCCTCTTTCTCCGTATCCGTGACGATGAATTCCATGTCCTGTATCCGGGATACCAGAAAGGGGATCATGCGGCGCAGGTCTGTTCCTCCGAAGTAAGAACGCACGCGGGCTCGGAGATTTTTTGCCTTTCCGACGTAGATAACGCGGCCGTCACCATCCTTCATCAGATAGACGCCCGAACGCGCCGGGGCGTTTCGTATCTTTTCCTGTCTTAGTTTTTCATCCATGCGCAAATACCGGGGTCAAACAGGTCTCTTACTTCCATAGTCCGATTTCGGTCTCTATGCGTGTCAGTTCCTTGATCTCGTCCCTGATCTTTGCCGCTTTCTCGAATTCGAGTTTCTTGGCCGCCTGTTTCATTTCTCCTTCGAGCTTCTTGATCATCGCGGGGACATCTCCGGATACATAGGCCGCCATCTTGTCCTCGACGCTGACCGTTACATAATCCGCCTCATAAGCAGAGCTGAGGATATCGTGCATCTCTTTCTTTATGGATTCCGGGGTGATATTATTGTCTTCGTTAAACCGCTCTTGTATCTGGCGTCTTCTTTGCGTCTCATCGATACAGCCCTGGATGGCGGCGGTAATCTTGTCCGCGTACATGATGACCTGTCCCTTGACGTTTCTCGCCGCGCGCCCGCTCGTCTGCACCAGCGACCTTTTGGAACGCAGGAATCCTTCCTTGTCCGCGTCAAGGATGGCTACCAGGGAGACCTCAGGAATGTCGAGCCCCTCTCGGAGGAGGTTGATCCCAATCAGGACATCGTACTTTCCCATACGGAGGTCACGAATGATCGCGACCCGGTCGAGGGTCTGGACGTCGGAGTGAAGATACGCCACCTTTATCCCCATGTCGTGGTAGTGTTCCGTGAGATTCTCCGCCATCCTCTTTGTCAGCGTAGTCACCAGGACACGATCCCCTTGAGCTACTCTTCGGTTGATCTCGCCGAACAGGTCATCCACCTGACTGGCGACCGGCCTGATCACAATCTCGGGATCCATAAGACCAGTGGGACGGATTATCTGTTCCACAACAACGTTTCCCGACTGCTCCAGCTCATAATCTGCCGGCGTGGCCGATACGTAGATCCTCTGGTTAGGAAAGGCCTCAAATTCCTTGAAGGTAAGGGGACGATTATCAAGGGCGGAGGGCAGGCGGAACCCGTGTTCTATAAGGGTACTTTTCCTCGACCGGTCTCCCCGGTACATGGCGTTTATCTGCGGGACCGAGGCATGGCTCTCATCGATAATCACGAGGGCATCTGTGGGTAAATACTCCATCAGTGTGGGGGGTGGTTGCCCCGGCATACGTCCCGTCAGGTGCCGGGAGTAGTTTTCTATCCCCTGGCAGTATCCCATCTCCTCCATCATCTCTATATCGAACATGGTTCGTTGTTCAAGGCGTTGCGCCTCCAGAAGTTTATTCTGCGAATGCAGAAAATCCAGGCGCGGCGTCAGTTCCTCCCGTATCGCAGAGATGGCCCGTATCATCGTGTCCCGCGTTGCCACGTGATGGCTCCCCGGGTATACGGTGGTCTGGTCGAGTCTGCTCATCGTCTTCCCCCTGAGCGGATCGACAATCGACAGAGACTCAATCACGTCCCCGAAAAACTCCACCCGAAGAGCATGCTCTTCTTCGTACACGGGGAATATTTCTACAACGTCGCCCCGGACGCGGAAGGTGCCGCGATGAAAGTCGATATCGTTTCGTTCATACTGTACCTCTACCAGCCTTTTCAGGAGATGATCTCTCCCAATCTCCATATCTTTTTCCAGAGGAATCTGCATGCTGGCGTACTTATCCGGCGCGCCTATCCCGTAGATACAGGACACGCTGGCCACAACGATCACATCTCTCCTCTGCAGAAGAGAACGAGTGGCCGAATGACGCATCTTGTCTATCCGGTCGTTGATGGCTGAGTCCTTTTCAATGTAGGTGTCGGTAGTCGGGATGTAGGCCTCTGGCTGATAATAGTCATAGTAGCTGACGAAATACTCGACGGCGTTGTTCGGGAAAAAGACCTTGAATTCATTGTAGAGTTGCGCCGCCAGGGTCTTGTTATGGGCGATGACGAGGGCGGGGCGCTGCTGTGCCTCTATGACGTTGGCGATCGTAAAGGTCTTACCCGAACCGGTGATCCCCAGGAGCACCTGGTGTTTCAGCCCCCTCTCAACTCCCTCAACAAGGGCCGCGATTGCCTGCGGCTGATCTCCCTTGGGTTTAAAATCCGTTATTATTTTAAGCGGTTCCATTCAATGCTCCACGGAGCCACGCACACGGGTTTGAGCCGTGGATGCGAGGGACAGGATGCTGCCCGTGCGGTCTCCTCATAAGAGAATCTTTCACTAAGTGCCCCTTTTTGTCAATACATTGATGGTTTCTTTAACGATGGCGCTGGCGGGGTGCCCTATGGCAGGGCAGCGGGTTTGGAAGCCACAGATCTGCCGGCTGGCACGGGTGAACAGACGACAAAGAATACGGGCCATGTAATATAACATGACATAATATAACATGATACTTGCGTTCCTGTGGCGTATGGCTTAAACTCCAACTGCCGTTCAATTGAAACCTCCTTCCCCGTAAACTTTGAGCGGTTCACGGACAGGGGGTTTTCTTTATATTCCCGGAATTGTCAAACTCCGGGAGTCCCCCGGCAGAGCGGGGGGTTTGCCTAGAAGCAATTAATGCAGAAGCATAACATTTCCCCGAATCCGTGGCATCAAATCTGCGCGCCATGAAAAAAGTTTTACAACACGCATAGTTATAGGTAGGATAGTAGAGTGAAGCTCCCCACGGCAAGCCGAGGGGCATTCTGCAAAGGATTTTCGTAATGGGAGGGGTGAAACATGAGGGAGGCAGTAATCGTAAGTGCGGCGCGGACCCCGCTGGCTTGTTTCAATGGGACGCTTGCCGGCATCGGCGCAACACAGTTGGGTGCGATTGCCATCAACGAGGCTATTCGTCGCGCGCGCATTGAAAAATCCGTCGTGAACGAAGTCATCATGGGCATGGTTTTGCCCTGCGGGTACGGGCAAAACCCGGCAAAACAAGCTGCCGTCAAGGCGGAAATGCCATGGGAGGCGGAGTGTTTCACCGTCAACAAGGTGTGCGGTTCCGGCTTGAAGGCGGTCATGCTGGCGGCCCAGGCCATCCAGGTGGGTGATGCCGATGTGGTGGTTGCCGGCGGCATGGAAAACATGAGCATGGCCCCGTACTATTTGGAGAAGGCTCGTTTCGGCTATCGCATGGGTGATGGAACCATACACGACCACATGGAACATGACGGGCTTTGGGACATCGTCAATGACTTTCCTATGGGATTCTCCAACGAGCTTTGCAGTGAGAAGTATGGAGTGACTCGCGAAGATCAGGATACATACACGGCCGAATCCTATCGGCGCGCGCTGGCATCGATGGAGGCCGGTAGGTTTCAGAAGGAGATCGTTCCGGTTTCCGTTCCACAGCGCAAGGGCGATCCGCTTATTTTTGATCGAGATGAATGCCCTCGACCCACTTCTTTTGAACAGTTGGCAAAAATGAAGCCTGCCTTCAAAAAGGGTGGCGTAACCACTGCCGGCAACGCGTCCATCATCTCCGACGGCGCGGCGGCGGTTGTAGTGATGGCTCGAGAAAGGGCCGAAGAACTGGGGTGTGAGGTCTTGGCGACCATTGGCGCTCAGGCCTCGGCCAGTCTGGACATGAAATACGTTCTCGTGGCCCCGATGCTGGCGGTTCCCAAGTGTTTGAAGAAGGAAGGCGTGAGCCGTGACGATGTAGACCTTTACGAAATCAATGAAGCCTTCAGCGGCGCGACGGTGGCGGTGCTTAAGGAGCTTGAGTTGGGTCCCGCCAAGGTCAACGTCAATGGCGGCAGTGTCGCACTGGGTCACCCCATTGGCGCGAGTGGTTGCCGTGTGTTGGTGACACTCATTCACGAGTTGATTCGGCAAGACAAGAAAATGGGCTTGGCGTCCCTCTGCCTTGGCGGAGGAGAGGCAGTCGCCATGGTGGTTAAACGGTAATTCTTCTCAGTTCACTGCCATCCGATCAATGTAGACATCAGAACTAGAAGTGGAGGAGTACAATATGGAGGTCAAAACTTTTGGAGTCATCGGTGCCGGGCAGATGGGCAACGGGATTGCTCAAGTGGCGGCAATGAGCGGACTACAGGTGATCATGAACGACATCAAGGAGGAATTTGTTCAATGCGGATTGCAAACGATCACCAAGATACTGTCTTACAACGTGGGCACTGGTAAGATGAGCGCGGAGGAAAAGGATGCCGTTCTTGGCCGCATCACGACCAGTGTCGACTTGAAGGATATGGCAAAAGCCGATTTCGTTCTTGAAGCAGCAACGGAAAACGAGCCAATCAAGTTCGATATCTTCCGCAACCTCGACAATATCTCCCCCAAGCATGCCATCCTAGCCACGAACACCTCATCCATTCCCATCGGGCGGATTGCGGCTCAGACCAAACGTCCGGGCCAGGTTATCGGTATGCATTTCATGAACCCGGTGCCGGTAATGAAACTGGTGGAGGTGATCCGAGGGATTGCCACTTCCGATGAGACCTTCCATCTGACTTGGGACTTGGCCAAGAAGTTCGGCAAGATCCCGGCTGAATCCAATGACTATCCCGGCTTTATCGCCAATCGGATTCTCATGCCGATGATCAACGAGGCGGTGTTCTGCCTGTACCACGGAGTGGGCACGCGCGAGGACATCGATAACGTCATGAAACTGGGCATGAATCATCCCATGGGCCCGCTGGCTCTGGCGGACCTGATCGGGCTGGATACCTGCCTGGCGATTATGGGAACGCTGTACGAGGGATTCTCCGATTCCAAGTACCGACCGTGCCCGTTGCTTCGCAAGTATGTGGACGCTGGCTTTTTGGGACGTAAGGCCGGGCGTGGCTTTTACGAGTATGCACAGGGAGGGGCCTCATGAACTTCGATCTAACTGAAGAGCAAAAAATCATTCAAGATACGGCGGCCAAGTTTGCCAAGAGGGAACTGGAGCCTGTGGCTGCCGAGCTGGATCAAACCAAGAACCGGGAGATCCTGAAAAACAACCTGAGAAAGCTGGCTGAGCTCGGGTTTATGGGACTGAATGTCGATCCCGAGTATGGTGGAACCGCAGCTGGTGCCGTGGCTTTCTCGCTGGCGATGACGGAAATCGGCCGGGGCTGTGCCGCGACTGCGGTCACCACATCCGTGACCAACATGGTGGCGGAAGTCATCCAATCCCTAGGGACCGAGGAGCAGAGGCAGAAATATCTTCCGCCATTGTGCAGCGGTGAATATGCAGCGGGAGCTTTTGGCTTGACCGAAATCTGTGCCGGTTCTGATCCGGCCGCCATGAAAACCACGGCCGTTCTGGATGGTGACGACTACGTGCTCAATGGCGGTAAGATCTTCATCTCCAGCGCCGAATATGCTGGCGTCTTCGTGGTTTGGGCCGTGACTGACAAGGAAGCCAGCAAAGGGAAAGGGATCAGTGCCTTCCTGGTGGAGCCGAGCTTCTCGGGCTTTATTGTCGGAAAAGATGAAATGAAAATGGGGCAGAACGGTTCCTCCACAAACGAGATCCTCTTCGAGGACTGTCGCGTGCCCAAGAACAACATGATGGGCAAACTGAACGACGGCTTTCGCATCGCGGTCGATGAACTGGACGGAGGTCGCATTGGTATCGGTTCCATGTCGCTGGGGATTGGGTTGGCTGCCATGGATTTCGCCACGGGCTATGCCAAGGAGCGAATTCAGTTCGATCGCCCCATCGCCACCCAGCAGGCGATCCAATGGATGATCGCGGACAACTATACCCGTTTGGAAGCTGCCCGTCTGTTGCTCTTGAAAGCGGCTTACCTCAAAGACCAGGGTAGGTACTACGCAAAAGAGGCATCCATGGCCAAAGTCTATGCCACGGAGTCGGCCAACAAGGCCTGCTACGACGCCATGCAGATTCTGGGCGGCTATGGGTACACGAAGGATTTTCCCATCGAGCGGTATGCGCGGGACGTCAGGGTGACCAGCATCTATGAGGGCACCAGTGAGATTCAAAGGCTTATTATTGCTCGGGATATTCTCAAATAGCAGAACCACACGAAGCTCATCTACGGCCGAAGCGTGCCTTGTCTATAAACATCAGCCGGATCGGCCCTTCGCCCGCCCAGGCTGTCCCGGGTTTGACAGTAAGGTCGGGAGGTTTTTTTCCAAACAGCTTGCGCATCAGCATCGGATTTGGGGTGTCGTTTATATGAACTGTCTCCCGATACTCTCGTTTGGACCGCGGACTCATGATTATCCCTCCTTTTGGAAGTCGATGTTCGGTAACATCGAATTATGAGTCAACGATCCCTTTTATTCACCCCCTTCGGTAACATTTAATATGAGGCAATTCGGGGGCCTTTGATGTGTTGACTTTTTTAAAAGGGAAGGATACTCTGCGAGCAGTGGAAGGGTTTGGTTGCTTTCCCCTCCCCTCGGGAAGCAAAAACCTATAGCAGAGTACATTAAGGCTGCACCTTACGTGCGAGAGATTATTTAAAACATTGGAACACGAACTTACCATTAAGCTCATCTTATTGGTTGTCCTGCTTGTCCTATCGGCATTTTTTTCCGGTTCCGAGGCGTCCCTGTTTTTTCTTACTCCCCTTCATCTCCACAAGATGAAGGAGGAAAGAATTCCTTTCACAGCCTCCGTCCGGAAACTCCTCGGGCGCCCCCGGAGACTTCTCGTCACCATTCTTACAGGGAATGAGTCCGTCAATATCGCCATAGCCGCCCTGACGACGTCCGTCTCTATCTATCTCTTCGGAGCCGAAGGCAAATGGATTGCAATAGCCGTTGCAAGTGTCACGCTTATTATCTTCGGCGAAGCGATACCAAAGAACTTCGCGGTCGTCCACCCCATGAGGTTTTCCAGTGCTGTTGCGCTGCCGCTGGTTTTGTTAACCGGGCTGCTGCGGCCGGTGGTCTGGTCCCTCGAAAAGATATCGGACCTGTTTGTGTTACTCTTCAGCAAGGAGAGACAGGCAGGGGACGGGGCGCTGACCGAAGACGCCTTCAAGGCGCTGGTTGACGCGGGCCATCAGGAGGGCGCGCTGGAAGAATCCCAGAAGGACCTGATCCACAAGGTGTTTAAGCTTGCCGACACGAAGGTGTCGGATATCATGATCCCGAGAGTCGATATGTTCTGCCTCCCGGTATCCATGAAGATACAGGAAATAGAGCGGGACATCATACAGGAACGCGTATCCAGGATACCCGTCTATGGAACGGACAGGGACAACATCCTGGGCCTTCTGCACGCCAAACACCTGCTGGCTGAAGTGGCAAAGGGGCAGAAAGGGGACGGCTGGCAGCACCTGATCACGAAGCCTTACTTCGTTCCCATGGAAAAAAGGGCGGACCAGATGCTCAGAGATTTTCAGAGAAGGAGCCTCCAGATGGCCATCGTGGTTGACGAGTATGGGGGTGTGGCCGGGCTGGTAACCCTGTACGATATCCTCAGGAATCTTTTTGTTGATATCTATGAAGAAAACAGTGACACCCGTGAGATGTTTCACCGGATCAGTGAAGATACGTTTACGGTCTCCGGTATGATGGATATTGAGGATTTCAGTGAACTTGTAGATATACCGATTGCAACGGAAGAGTTTGACACGGCGGGGGGGTTCGTATTTCACCTGTTTGGAAAACTGCCGGCGGAGGGGGATGAAATATCAGAGGAAAACTACACCTTCACGGTGGAAACAATAGACAAGGCGCGGATACTGAGCATACGCATCACGAAGAGGGGGGGGTCGCACGATGACTGATCTCCTGTTTCTCCTCCCAATTCTGGTATTCCTTTTCCTTGAAGGGCTCTTCTCCGGGGGAGAGATCTCCCTGGTAGCCTGCGATATCAATATCATGAGACGCAAGGCAAAAAAGGGATCACGCTCCGCATCCATCGCGTTGAAACTGATGGAAAAGCCGGAATGGTTTCTGGCCACGACGCTGACCGGCACGAACCTCTGCACCGTCACCAACACCGCTCTCACCACGGCCCTGTTTATGTCTATGTTCGGAACCGAAAAAGGTGCGCTCCTCGCCATCGTCGTCATGATACCCCTCATCCTGATCGTGGGAGAGGTGATACCGAAAAGCATCTTTCAACAGAATGCGGACCGCATGGCGCCTAAAATATCCTGGTTTTTGTGGATCGCCTCGTGGATTCTGTATCCCTTTGTCTTCGTGCTCTCAAGGCTCTCTCGAAGGGTTCTTTCCGCGTTTTCAGGGAACAAGGATCTCGCATATGCCTCTTACATCACAAAGCACGGACTGGAATCAATCCTGCTGGATGGGGACAGCGGGGATATCATGAAGTCGGAAAAAGAGATGATCCAGAGGATCTTCAATTTTTCCGACTCTACAGCCGGTCAGATCATGGTCCCCCTCTCCAATGTAACCGTCCTCCCCGTACACACGACCATTAGCGAGGCCACCTGCATTATTATCGACAGGGGGTATTCTCAGATACCCGTTTATAGCGATCAAATCTTTAATATTATCGGGATATTATATTCTTTTGACATCATGGAGGCCCTTTACAAGAAAGATCAGGGGCTCCTCTCTCCCGATGAAGTCCGCGTTGAAAATTATACGAAAAAAAATGTCCTGTATATACCTGAAACGAAACTGGCAAAGGAGCTCTTCTTTGAACTACAGAGCAGGGGAGAACATATGGCCGTTATCGTTGACGAATATGGCGGGGCTGTGGGAATTGTCACCATCGAAGACATCCTGGAGGAGATTGTCGGTGAGATTGAAGACGAGTATCACAGCGACGGCGCGGTGTTATATAGGAAGGTCGGGCCGGGGAGATATCTCTTTGACGCGCAGGCAAAGATAGAGACCGTCCGCAGCCTGCTGCCCGTTGCAATTCTTCCGGGAGACTATGAAACCCTCGGCGGGTTTCTGCTGTACAAGATGGGGAGAATCCCCAAGAGGAGGGATATCTTCAGGCATGAGACAATCACCTTTGTCATCGAGGATGCCGACATGAAGGTGATCCGTGAAGTACTGGTAATACTCCCTCCCGGCATGGATCTGCTCAGATAGAAAGGAACTGTCACATGATAGACCCGCAACAGAGGAGCCTGGCCGCCGTCATCCTGGCGGCCGGGAAGGGGACACGGATGAAGTCGGATCTGGTGAAGGTGCTCCACCCCCTCTGCGGAAAACCCATGGTATGCTATGTGGCAGCGCTTGCACACAAGCTAGGTTCAGCAAAAACCGTTGTTGTCGTAGGACACCAGGCACAGAGGGTTATGGAGGCCCTGAAAGGTCAAGACCTGATCTATGTCTTTCAGGAAGATCAATTAGGCTCCGCCCACGCCGTCCAGCAGGCGAGTGAGGCGCTGCGTGATTTCGATGGCGAGGTGCTGATACTGTGCGGTGACGTGCCCCTCCTTCTCCCTTCCACCATAGAGGCCCTGCTGGAAAGTCACCGGTCGCGCGAAGCCGCCATCACCGTGATGACCGCCCTTCTTGATGACCCCGGCAGTTATGGGAGGGTGGTAAAGAATGAGGCCGGAGAAGTCCTGAAGATTGTGGAGGCGCGTGATGCCAATGAAGAGGAAAAGGCGATACGGGAAATAAACACGGGCATATACTGCGCCGAGAGGAAATTTCTCTTTGATGCCGTCAGAAAGATAGGCAACACAAACTCCCAGGGCGAGTACTACTTTACCGACATCTTTGAAATCGCCCGCAGGGGGGAGCGCAGGACCGGATCATTCATACTGCGCGACCCGTCCGAGGCTATGGGAATCAACACTGTCGGTGACCTGGAGATCGCTGAGAGGATTATGAAAACCAGGCATCACCAGTGAGCGAAGGACAGGGAGGTGACGCGGGTTCTCCTGTCTGTCGTATCGGGCTCGCAACTTTGTTCCGTAGTGACGCACTTTGCGGTTGACTTCAAAAGAGGGAATTGTTAGTAAATCGGCTTGTTAAAATCTAATGTTCTGTGTGAGGAGGAATGCCATGGAAACCAAGAAGCTTGTGCTCTGGTTTAATGAAATAGAGTTGGATGATATCCCCCAAGTTGGGGGCAAAAACGCGTCTCTGGGTGAAATGATACAAGAGCTTACGGGCAAGGGGGTCAGTATCCCGGATGGCTTTGCCGTGACCGCCGATGCGTACCGGTATCTGCTGGAGTCTGCCGGGATACGAGACAAGATGGAGCATATCCTTGCCGATCTGGATACGCACGACATGCACAACCTTAGCAAAAAAGGTGAAAAAATACGATCTCTTGTCTATAATGCTCAGATTCCAGAGGATCTCAATCAGGCAATCCGCGACGCCTACCGGAAACTCTGCGAGGAGTATGGGGAGGATACCGACGTGGCCGTGAGAAGCTCCGCGACGGCGGAAGACCTGCCCGACGCGAGTTTTGCCGGACAGCAGGAGACATACCTGAACATCAGGGGCAACGACGCCCTGATCGATGCATGCAAGAGGTGCTTCGCCTCTCTCTTTACCAACAGGGCTATCTCATACCGGGAAGACAAGGGCTTTGATCATATGTCGGTCGCGCTCTCCATCGGCGTTCAGAAGATGGTGCGCTCCGATCTGGCGGCCTCCGGTGTTATCTTCTCCATCGACACCGAATCGGGATTCAGGGATGCCGTCCTCCTCACCGGTTCCTACGGCCTGGGTGAACTGGTTGTCCAGGGCACGGTCAACCCCGATGAATTTTATGTGTTCAAACCGACCCTTAAAACGGGATACAAGCCCATCCTCCAGAAGAAACTGGGAACCAAAGAGGTCAAGATGATCTACGCATCGGGGAAGGAGGATCCCGTGGAGATCGTCCCGGTCGCGGAAGAGGAGAGGAAACGATTCTGTATCACAGAGGAAGAGATCCTGACGCTTGCGCGGTGGACTGCCATTATAGAGGACCACTACTCGGGAAAGGCCGGATTTTTCAAACCCATGGATATCGAGTGGGGCAAAGATGGGAATACCGGCGAGCTCTTCATCCTGCAGGCCCGGCCCGAAACCGTTCAGTCCCAGCGAGATATCAATGTTCTGGAGAGTTACAAACTTGCCGAAACGGGAAAGATCCTCGTTACGGGAACGGCGGTCGGATCGAAGATCGGCGCCGGACCGGCGCATGTCATAGAAAGTGCCAGCGACATCAAAGATTTCAAGAAGGGGGAGGTCCTCATCACCGATATGACCGACCCCGACTGGGAGCCCATCATGAAGAACGCCACCGCCATCATAACGAACAAGGGCGGAAGAACCTGCCACGCCGCCATTATCAGCAGAGAACTGGGTGTCCCCTGTATCGTGGGCACGGGGGATGGGACCAAGAAGCTGAAGGGCGTCAGCGAGGTAACGGCATCGTGTTCAGAAGGGGAAGTGGGAAATGTCTATGAAGGCATCCTGAAGTACGATGTCAAGAAGATCAACCTGGAAAGCCTGGAGCGCCCCAAGACCAATATCATGATGAATGTCGGCAATCCCGAGGTCGCCTTTGACGTGGCATCCATTCCCAATGACGGTGTGGGACTGGCACGGCTGGAATTTATCATAAACAATTTCATCAAGATACACCCGATGGCCCTGGTACAGTTCGACACGCTGGATGATAAAAAGACCAAAAAGGCAATAGAGGCCCTCACCCTGGGGTACGAAAACAAGACCGATTTCTTTGTGGACAAGCTGGCGCAGGGAGTGGCAAAGATCGGCGCCGCCTTCTATCCTAAAGACGTCATCGCCAGGATGAGCGATTTCAAGAGCAATGAATACGCCAACCTGATCGGCGGACCGCTCTTCGAAGTCGAAGAGGAAAACCCCATGATAGGATTCCGGGGCGCGTCGCGGTATTATGACGATCGCTACAGGGCCGGGTTTAACCTCGAATGCGAGGCGATGCTCAAAGTGCGCAACGAGATGGGGCTTTCCAACGTGAAGCTGATGATCCCCTTCTGCAGAACCGTCGATGAGGCCAAAAAGGTTGTCGAAGTCATGGCGCAAAATGGCCTTGTCCAGGGGGAAAACGGACTAGAGCTGTACATGATGGTCGAGATCCCCAGCAACGTCCTTCTGATAGAGGAGTTCGGCAAGATCTTCGACGGATTTTCCATCGGGTCAAACGACCTGACCCAGCTCACGCTGGGACTCGACAGGGATTCCTCCCTGATATCCCATATCTTTGATGAGCGAAATCAGGCGGTCAAGGATCTCATCCGGGATGCAATCACCAAGGCCAACAAGATGGGAAAGAAGATTGGTATCTGTGGACAGGCCCCGAGTGATTACCCCGAGTTTGCCGAGTTTCTGGTCGAATGCGGTATCAGCAGCATCTCCCTCATCTCCGATACCGTTATCGAGACAACACTGAACGTGCTGAAGACAGAAAAAGCGCTGGGGAAGTAACTGCGCTCCTGAACAAAACAAAAAGGATATGCGGCCTTTTGGCCGCATATCCTTTTTTAATGTGCGTCAGAGTAGATCTGTAAGCCGAGTTCTGTTCCTCTTCCCGGTTTCCCTGAAAGAGCGATGATCATTCATCTGGGACGGCAGTTGCCTGCCGCCTCAAGCGACCTACCCGGAAACTTCGGACGGGCCGCCCTCAACGTTTCCCTATTTGGTCTTGCTCCGGATGGGGTTTACCAAGCTTTCCCGGTCACCCGGGAAACTGGTGAGCTCTTACCTCGCCTTTTCACCCTTACCCCGAAAAAGATCGGGGCGGTATATTTTCTGTGGCACTTTCCTTAGGGTCGCCCCCAGTCGCCGTTAGCGACCATCCCGCCCTGTGGAGCTCGGACTTTCCTCCGGTCCGCTGACGCGGACCCGCGATCATCCGATCTGCTCTGACATACCGTATATACCATACTTTTAAACCCTGTCAAACTCATCATCGATGGCCTCATTTGCGAGCCTATCGGCTATGGCATTCTCGGAACGGGGCACGTGTTCGACGGTATATCCATCAAACAGTGCGAGGTGTCGTTGCACCTCTTGCATAAGGGGCTTCAACCGGTTATTTTTTACCCGGTAGATACCATTAATCTGTCGTACGAGGAGTTCTGAATCAAGGAACACGTGAATGGTTTTGTGTCCACCCGAAAGGGCCTTTTCCAGCCCCAAGGTAAGGGCGGCATATTCGGCCTCATTGTTTGTGCAGGTACCCAGAAATTTTTTCGCGGTTGCCAGGATGCCCCCATTTTCATCGAACAGGACGGCTCCGGCCCCGCCACTCCCGGGGTTACCACGACACGCCCCGTCGGTATACAGCCGGACCGCTTTTTTCTCAGGCATCGGTATTCCTGTCTTCCCAGTAGATGATTCTCTCGCAATGAGGGCACAGCATCAGTTTATCATTCCTCTGCAATTCGTTATACATCTGTGGAGGAATATTCATGTGACATCCGTAGCAGACCGCCTTCCACACGGGCACAACGGCCCGACCACGCTTCCTGTCTTTTATGATATCAAATTTTTTGAGAAAGCTTGCTTTTGTTCTGCTTCTTACCTCGTCCCTTCTTTTCAGTATCTTCTCCAGTTCAGAGCCGATGGAATTCAGCTCCTCTTCCATCTTCAGCATCTCATGTTCGCATGTGGAACCGCGCCCGGCTGTTTCACTCTCCTTTGCTTTCAAGCTCTCGCCGACCCTGTCGATCTCCTCAAGCATATGAATTATCTCGTCCTCAACTCCGCTGTTCTTCTCATCTATGGCGTCTATCTCTTTCAATGTTGCTTCATATTCTTTATTGGTCTTGACCTCAAGCAGGCGGCTCTTTGCCTTTTTTACCTGTTCGATACCATTTTTCAGTGCGGTTTCTTTTGCCTTGTGATCGGCTTTCAGCATCTCCATCCTTTGTTCGTCTTCCTTCAGATCCCTTGCAATGCTCTCCAATTCCTCGCCAAGCCTCTTTATTTCCTGCGGCAAATCCACCCGCTTTGTCGTCAGCTTATATATCTCAAACGTTATATTTTGAAGTTCAATCAACAAAAGTATCTGCTCTTTCAAAAAGCTTCCCCTTTCCGACCGATGTGCAAAAAAAAGTGCACCAAAATCTTGGTGCACCCCTCAGTAAAAAATCATATATAATTGTTTCTGCTGGCATCTGTATTTTTCTAAAATCCACATATCCTGCTTTAAATGGTGGGCCCACCTGGGTTCGAACCAGGGACCTACCGGTTATGAGCCGGTGGCTCTTCCAGCTGAGCTATGGGCCCAAAGACACTTTGAGCTGACTAAAAAACAGGTTTCTTATACCGTATTAAAATGGTTGTCAAGAAATTTTATGGACAGGCCCGCGACGAAGCCCTTTCCCGTCCCAGAAGCAATCCGGGGCGGGCATGACATCGTCCCCAACAGGGCGGGGACCCGTCATCGGCAGAGGGTCCTGAAGGTTACAATGCCGTCCTGTCAAAGGCTTTTTACACAAAGAGATGTTCCGACAATTCCTTTATGGTGTCGATAGTAACCCGGGTCATCTGTGGGTCCGTCACCGTCTCACTGAAGGAGCTCCCGGGCAGGATGCAGCGGTTGAACCCCATTCTCGACGCCTCTTTGATCCTTTCATCCATCCGGCCGACACTGCGCACTTCCCCCGTCAGACCGACCTCACCGCAGACAACGGTGTCGGCGTCGATCGGCCTGTTCAGAAAACTGGACATCAGGGATGAAATGATCCCGAGATCCACCGCCGGCTCGTTCAGCTTCACGCCGCCGGCGACATTGATAAAGATATCGTGATTCCCCAAGTGGAGTCCGCATACCTTCTCCATAACGGCCGCAAGGAGCGACACCCGATTGTGGTCCACCCCGATGGTCGTCCTTCTGGGAATGCCGAAGGAGTTCTCGCTGACCAGGGACTGGATTTCCACCAGCAGCGGTCGTGTCCCTTCCATGCTGGGCACAACCACCGACCCGGCCGCGCCCTTCGGCCGTTCCGACAGGAACAGGGCCGATGGATTCGATATCTCGACAAGGCCATGTTCTCTCATTTCAAAGACGCCGATTTCATTGGTGGGGCCATATCTGTTTTTTACATTGCGTATGATCCTGAAGGTATGCCCCGAGTCTCCCTCAAAATACAGGACCGTATCCACCATGTGTTCTAATATTTTTGGCCCCGCTATCGATCCCTCCTTTGTCACATGACCGATCAGGAATATTGGAATCCCCGTCTTCTTCGACATCATGATGAGCTTCCCCGATGTCTCCTTTATCTGGCTTACACTCCCGGGGGCGGAGGTGATCGCCGATGAGTACACCGTCTGAATGGAATCGATAACCACGATCCCGGGATGCATCTCATGTATATGCCTCAGAATGTTCTCAAGCGACACCTCGACAAGCACCATCAGGTTTTTCGACGAGGCCCCTATACGTCCGCCCCGGAGTTTGATCTGGCGTGCCGATTCCTCCCCCGACACATAGAGGGCCACCAGCCCGCTTGCGGCAAGATTCTGCATGACCTGCAGGAGGAGGGTGGATTTCCCTATGCCGGGATCACCCCCTATCAGTATGGCGGAGCCCCCCACGATACCTCCACCCAGTACCCGGTCTATTTCGGCGATGCCTGTCCGGAGTCGGTCCTTTTCATCCGCCGTGATGGTGTCGATGGGCAGGGGTTCTTCATTGAACCCTGCATCCAGGGAGCCTTCGACCGGAGCGATCCTCTCCTCTTCCTCGAGACACTGGTTCCATTCTCCGCAGGAAGGACACCTGCCGAGCCACTTTGCGGACTGATGACCACAATTCTGACAGAAAAAGGTGGTCTTTATCTTTTTCATAACTATCCTCCGGGGGTATCGGCCCTGGCTGTAAGGCTGACGAACTCTAACCAATTTGGCCGGTTTACGCAACTCAAAACCCCGTGCTCCGGTATACCCGGGGGATTTTTTCAGCGGTTCAGGTGCCCTTACCGCCATCCGGCCGGCGCCCTGAAAATCGTGAAACGCCTCACTTATGGATGGACACACAATGGCAATTCTGGTATGAGCACAATTTGCCAACAGATGAGAGAAGGGGTCTGTATGAACAATCCAAACTTCAGTTCCGGTCCGTGCTCCAAGAGACCGGGGTGGAACGTTGATGTGTTGAAAGAGGCGGCCCTCGGGCGTTCTCACCGCAGCGCCCTCGGCAGGGAAAAGCTGGCGCGGGCGATAAACGAGAGTAAAGAGGTACTCGGGATACCGGAAGGGTACCTTCTCGGGATACTTCCCGGCTCCGACACCGGTGCCTTTGAGGCAGCCATGTGGTCGCTCCTTGGGCCTCGTCCGGTAACGGTACTCGTTTGGGAGAGTTTCAGTAAGGGATGGGCAACGGATGTGGACAAGCAGTTGAAGCTCAGGCCCACGATCCTTGAGGCGGATTACGGGCAGCTCCCCGATCTGGGGGGTATCGACTGGGCGAACGACGTGGTCTTTGTGGCCAATGGTACGACCAGCGGTGTCAGAATTCCCGACTGGAAATGGATACCCGATGACCGGAAAGGCCTGACCCTGTGCGATGCAACCAGCGCGGCCTTTGCCATGGATATCGAGTGGTCAAAGATCGACGTCCTGGCCTACTCCTGGCAGAAGTGCCTGGGAGGAGAGGCCGCCCACGGGGTGCTGGTCCTGGGCCCGCGGGCCGTGGAACGGCTGGAGACCTATGACCCTCCGTGGCCGATGCCGAAGATATTCCGCCTTGCAAAGGGCGGCACGGTAAACAGGGAAATCTTCAAAGGGGATACGATCAACACCCCCTCGATGCTCTGTGTGGAGGATTATCTGGATGCCCTCGCGTGGGCCGGGGGAATCGGTCTGCCCGGTCTTATCAAAAGAAGCAGGGGAAACCTGAAGGTGGTGGAGGAGTGGGTCAGTCGGACGGACTGGATTGACTTTCTTGCCGAGTCTGAAGATACTCGATCCAGCACATCCGTCTGCCTGAAGGTTACGGACAGCAGGTTTCAGGCACTGTCCAATAAGGATCAGTCGGCATTTGTCAAAGATATTACGGGAAGACTGAGCAGAGAAGGCATCGCCCATGACATAGGCTCCTACAAGGATGCCCCTCCGGGGTTTCGCATATGGTGTGGGCCCACCGTGGACGCATCGGATGTCAGGACAGTCGTTGAGGGGCTGGAGGCGGCGTGTCTGCTCAGGATGGAAAGTCTGTGAAAATCGGCCGGACATGCCGGCGACAATACACGAGAAAGGATACAACGACTCATGAAGAGGGTTCTGGTAAGCGATACGCTGGCGAAAGAAGGTATCGAGATATTTAAAAATGCCCCGGGGATCGAGGTTGATATCATGACAGACCTTACCCCCGATGAGCTGAAGGACATAATAAAAAACTATGACGGGCTGGCCATACGGAGTGCCACCAAGGTAACAGAGGAGATCATCGCTGCGGCGGAGCGCCTCAAGGTTGTCGGCAGGGCCGGGATAGGTCTCGATAACGTGGCGGTCGAAGCGGCAAGCAAGAAGGGGATCGTGGTCATGAACACCCCCGGCGGCAATACGATCACCACGGCGGAGCACGCCATAGCCATGATGCTTTCCCTGGCCCGAAGAATTCCGCAGGCTACCGCCTCCACAAAGGCGGGGAAGTGGGAAAAAAAGAAGTTTATGGGTTGCGAGGTCTCCAACAAGACGCTGGGGATCATCGGTATTGGAAGGGTGGGCTCCATTGTGGCCAACCGGGCCCAGGGGCTGACCATGAATGTGATGGCCTATGACCCCTTTATCTCATATGAAGCAGCGGAGAAGATGGGAATTTTGCTTGCCCCTCTCGACGAGGTCCTCCAAAAGGCCGATTTTATCTCGGTGCACACCCCCCTGACGGAAGAGACACGGGGGCTGATCAACGCCGCTTCCTTCGAAAAGATGAAGGATGGCGTATTCGTTATCAACTGCGCACGGGGCGGGATCATTGATGAAGACGATCTGCATGCCGCCCTTGTCTCCGGCAAGGTCGCCGGTGCCGCCCTTGACGTCTTTGTGGACGAGCCCACCAAGAACATGAAGCTCCTCTCCCTGGACAATATCATCTGCACGCCGCATCTGGGCGCATCAACGGATGAGGCACAGAGAAATGTCGCAATCGCCATCGCCCAGCAGATAGTGGATTGTCTGACGACAGGCGAGATAAAGAATGCCGTCAATTTCCCCTCCGTCAGTGCGGAGGTGCTCGCCCTGATAAAACCGTACCTGACCCTGGGAGAAAAGGTCGGAAGATTTGTTGCACAGATTGTTGCCGGGGGGATCAAAGAGGTTGCCATTGAGTACAGCGGCGCCATCCTTGATCATAATGTGGCCCCCGTCACCATGTCCTTCTTGAAGGGGCTCCTCACGCCGGCCCTGAAGGACAGTGTCAACTATATTAACGCCCCGTTTATAGCGAAGGAACGGGGCATCCGTATCATAGAATCAAAGAGCAGTGAGATGAAGGACTACAAAAATATGATTTCCGCTACCGTGAAGACGGACCAGGAAGACTCATTCGCAGCGGGAGCCATATTCGGGCGGGAAGACCTGCGGATCGTCAGGATCAATAAGTTCATGCTG
Organism: uncultured Syntrophaceae bacterium; assembly: GCA_964571315.1. Classification (GTDB taxonomy): domain Bacteria; phylum Desulfobacterota; class Syntrophia; order Syntrophales; family UBA2210; genus UBA6078. The sequence goes on along the minus strand of CAZNBR010000001.1, from coordinate 31,350 downwards.
GATGTTATCCCCGAGGGGTCCATGCTGATGCTCTACAACCACGATAGACCCGGTGTCATAGGAAACATAGCCACAACCCTTGGCAATGACGGGGTAAATATCGCACGACTCCACCTGGGTCGCGAAAAGGTGGACGGGAAGGCGCTCGTCGTTCTGAGCACAGACAGTCCCGTTTCCAAAGACACCGTGACAAAGCTGCGGGGACTGCCCAACATCATATCCGTTATCAGAATGGAGATGTAGCCTCTTACAACTACTTGAGCGGAGACGGAAGACCATGGCACAGGTAATCATAGTCGGCACCCAGTGGGGCGATGAGGGAAAGGGGAAGATCGTTGACCTGTACGCTCATGAAGCGGATGTTATCGCCCGCTTCCAGGGGGGCAATAACGCGGGACATACCCTGGTGGTCGAGGGAAGGCAAACCATACTTCATCTGGTACCGTCGGGGATCCTCCACAACCGGAAGATCTGCATCCTCGGCAATGGTATGGTGATTGATCCCGAGGTACTGCTCCGGGAGATTGACGAGCTGTGCGAAAAAAACCTTTTTCCCCCCGATACAAAACTGTACATCAGCGAAAATGCCCACATCATCATGCCGTATCACAGGCGGTTGGACGTCGTTCGCGAAACGAAAAAGGGAGTGGCAAAGATCGGAACAACGGGAAGGGGGATCGGCCCCGCTTACGAAGACAAGATCGCGCGCACCGGCATCAGGCTGTGCGACCTTCTCGATAGCGAGACATTCGGCGAGATGCTGCGCGTAAATGTCGAAGAGAAAAATTTCTACCTGACACAGTTCTACAACGACAAGCCCCTAGAATATGATGCCATATTTGACGAATACTGTGGATATGCCGATCGCCTCAGGCAATACGCGGCAAACACATCCCTCATAATTGACCAGGAAATCAAAAAGGGTAGAGACATCCTGTTTGAGGGCGCGCAGGGGTGCCATCTTGATATCGATCATGGGACGTACCCCTTTGTGACATCCTCCAACACGGCAGCGGGGAGCGCCTGCTGCGGCGCAGGCATAGGACCCACAAGGATAGACGCCGTAGTGGGTATCTGCAAGGCATATACCACCCGGGTCGGAGAGGGACCTTTCGTCACGGAACTGACCGGAGCGGTGGGTAAAAAGATTCAGAAAGTGGGATGCGAGTTCGGCGCCACGACGGGGAGAAAACGCCGATGCGGATGGCTTGATATGGTCCTCGTCAAACAGTCGGTCAGGGTCTCGGGGATAACCGGTATAGCCCTGACAAAACTGGACGTCCTCACGGGGATCGATCCGATCAGGATATGTGTCGGGTATAAGACCGATAATGAACAATTCTCGGAATCTGTTCCCCCCGACGCAAAACTGCTCGGGCAGTGTCGGCCCGTTTATGAAGAGATGGAGGGCTGGTCTGAAGACATAACCGGGGCGAGGGCCATGAACGACCTTCCTGCCAATGCGAGAAGGTATATCAAACGGCTGGAAGAATTGGCCGGTGTAAAGATGTCTCTCGTTTCCGTGGGACCGGGAAGAGATGAAACCATTATGCTGGGGAGCCCGTTTCATTGGTGAGGGTCACTTGTTATAAGCTAGAAAGAGTGCACGTCTAAGCTGGAAACAGTGCACGTCGGAGGAATCTCGATATCACGGCGTATCGGGAGAGGGAGCAACAACCCTTAATTTACATGGTGACGGGCAACAATTCAGGGGGGGGTAGTTTTTATTAAAGACATTTCGTTGGATCCACAAGAACTTGTTCTCCAGTGCGTCAATGCGGCTCTGGACAGGAAAGCGGAAGACCTCGTCATACTCAGCGTGAAGGATGTATCCTCCTTTGCCGACTACTTTGTTATATGCAGCGGGAACTCAGACCGGCAGATACAGTCGCTCGCTGATCATATCGGGCAGAAACTGAAGAAGGCGGGCGTATTCCCCCTGGGAGTTGAAGGGGAACGTTCCGGAAGCTGGATACTGATGGATTACGGCGATGTGATACTACATATATTCTACAAGCCCGTGAGGGAATTTTATGATATCGAGGGTCTGTGGGCGGATACGCCCAGGATGGCCATCGAAGAATCCGTACAGGAGCTGACCGTTCTCAATGATGATATGTGAAGCGAAAGAAATGGTCTCCGGCCTTGCCGACATGCTGTTTCCCGTGCAATGTGCGACATGCGGGGACGCCCTGATCGGCGGTGAAGGAGACCCCTTCTGTTCCGACTGCTTATCCGCAGTAAGCTTTACGACACCCCCCTTGTGCACCTCCTGCGGATTTCCCTTTACAATAACGCAGGGAGCAGATCATCTCTGTGAGGAATGCATCCTGGCGAGCCATCCCTTTTCCGTGGCCCGGTCGTTGGGTATATATGAGGGGGCTCTCCTCGATGCCATCCATCTGTTCAAGTATCATGGAAAGATATCGGTGGGAGAGGCCCTGGGGCGGATGATGGCGCAGACCCCGTACGATTCCCTGGCGATAGGTGATTATTCTCTGATTATCCCCGTCCCGCTTCATCCGAAGAGATTGAGGGAGCGGGGGTTTAACCAGTCGCTTGTCCTTGCACGGCAGGTATCGAAACGGTTTTCTATCCCCCTTGATTTTCTCGCCCTCAGGAGAACGCTTCACACCGAGGCGCAGGTCAAACTCTCGGGGCGCAAACGGAGGACAAATGTACGGGGAGCCTTTGAAGTGAAGGCTCGGAACAGGATACAAGGGCACAAGATAGTGCTGATAGATGATGTCTACACCACCGGCAGCACCGCCGCGGAGTGTTCGAAAGTGCTGGTACAAAGCGGCGCGAAGGAGGTGGCGGTGCTCACGCTGGCAAGGGCCTGAGAGTGGGGGGTCACACTTAAGAGGTGCGTATGAACAAGATACTTTCCAGGGAAGATCTGAAGGAGAGGGTTGCAGCGCTCAAACGGGAGGGGAAACGGATTGTCTTCACCAACGGCTGTTTTGATATCCTCCACATAGGACATGTCAAGTATCTCGAGCAGGCAAAAGGGCTGGGCGACATCCTGGTGCTTGCCCTCAACAGCGACTCATCGGTGCGATCCATCAAGGGGCCGCTGCGGCCCATTGTCCCCGGGGATGAAAGGGCGTACATAATGGCGTCCCTCGATGTGGTGGATTATGTGACCATATTTGATGAAAACACCCCTCTCGCGCTGATAGAGTCCATCGAACCCGATATCCTGGTCAAGGGCGGAGACTGGAGTAAAGAGACCGTCGTCGGACGCGAATCGGTGGAAAAGAGGGGGGGGGGGGGCGTCATTATCCCGCAGTTCAACGGAACCTCAGCCGATCACCCGTCGTCGACAACCAGCGTAATAGAAAGAATCACGAACGTTTACAAAAAAGGGTCGTAATTTTTCTTTACAAAAACAGCTTCATTGTATATATAGCCTCACTTAATTCAAAGAAGGCGGGGATAGACGTCAATGAAACCGGAGCAGCTTGAATATTTCAAGGGACTTTTCACGCAGAAGATTGAAGAGTTGTTGGGCGAGGCAGGCAAAACCGTTTCCGAAATGACGGGTGGAACGGAGAGCTTCCCCGATGTAACGGACAGGGCATCCCAGGAATCCGACAGGAACTTTGAGCTGAGGATCAGGGACAGGGAACGAAAACTGGCAAAGAAGATGTGGGAGGCCCTCCAGCGCATTGACGAAGGCACCTTTGGGATATGCGAGGTGTGCGGGAAAAAGATATCCGACAAAAGATTGATGGCCCGTCCGGTCACCACCCTCTGTATAGACTGCAAGACAAAGCAGGAGGAGCAGGAAAAACAGAGGGGAGAATAGAGAGTTTTTCTACCCAAACACCATCTGCCCCGATGGCACCACCCCTTATCCGTGAAAACAACATGACGTTGTGTTGTTCCCTATAATCTCCGCAGAACGATGCCGTCCGGGTACAGCCCGCGTCAAAAATGAAAAAGCCCGCATTCCAGATCATTTTTTTGCTGATCGTATCTCTCTGCTTCATCCCTGCGGGATTTGCCTATATCCTCTCCGCCGAGCAGATGCTGGAGCCTTTTCTGAAGGCGTACCGAGGCGTGCATACCGTAAAAATCGGCATGGAAACCACGATCCATGACGATCCATACAGGAAGACAGAGGTCAGGGAGCAACTCCTGATAAGGGAAGGAGGCCTGTTCAGATCCGAGAGAGGGTTCCTGCAGGGGGACAATATCCTCGTGCAGGATGGAAGACAAGCCTTTACCATGGGCGTTGAGACGTCACACCCCGGTGCACGAAGGATCGACACCGTCTTCCCCACCATATTTTTTCAGAAATCCGTGGTCGATCTCCTGAATGCCCTCAGTTTCCTCGGCGTGGATACCCATACCGTCGGCATCGACCGGATAGACAGAAAGGTGGTTTTTGTCGTAGGAAAAGCCCTCGATCAGGCACCGGGAAGCCGTTTATGGATCGAGCGGGAAAGGGGCCTGCCCCTGCGGTTCGTCGGGGTGGGGATATCTGGTGGGGAAGCGGTCGTCCTGAGGGCTGAATACCTGGATTATCGTCAGATGAACAAAGATTTTTGGTTCCCCGGAAAGATAGAGTACTACAGCAATGATACCCTGTTGGCCGTCAGCATACTGCGCAACATCTCCATAAATGAGAATCTGCCTGAAAACCTCTTCAAGATACCTGAAGGGGGAGCGGTCGGCTCCTCGGTAATGGACTTTCTCAACATCAAGGAATAATAGGTGTTTGTCAACGTAGCCATCAACATACCATCTGCGGGCCCCTTTACCTACGGCGTGCCGGATGGCATGGAAGGGCAGATAGCCATCGGCAAGCGGGTCCTCGTGCCGTTCGGCAGAAGGAACGTGACCGGCTATATCGTCGAATCGATCCCCTCGACAGATATACCATCCGTCAAAACCATCATCGACCTGCTGGACAGCGAACCGCTTTTCAACGCACAGGACCTTGTTCTCTACCGGTGGACATCGGAGTACTACCTCTATCCCCTGGGGAAAACCCTTAAGGCGTTGCTGCCGGGCGGCATAGATGTCGAAAGCAGTCGGTGGGTCTGTCTCTCTGATAATCAAACGGTAGAAGAGGGATCCTTGTCCGGTTCACAGCGCAGGATACTGCAAATCCTGGCCGATTATCCCCAGGGCCTGTCAGTCGATACACTGAAAAAAGACGCCGGAAGAAAAGGTATCCTCGGTGATCTTAAGGGGCTTCAAGACCTGCACTGCATCAATATGGGGGACCGGATCGGAAAGGCCACGGTAACAAAGAAGCAGGAAACGAGGGTAGCACTGCGATCCCCCCTTCTCCCGGATGTCACATTGACGGAGAAACAGAAGAAAATCTATGAATTTCTGGAGCGGAATGGCGAGACCGATATGGCAAGGCTTCGCTCGGAATTCAAGAATGTCCGGGGCACAATAACACGCATGGAAACGAAGGGTCTCCTTGATATATCCACACGAGAGGCCTACCGAAGCCCGGGCCCTTCCCCCCATATCGGGGAGGAAAGTCCGGACATACGGTTAAACGAGCAGCAGGAGAAGGCGCTCGGAGAGATAGTGGAGGGAATCGCCTCCCGCCGCTACTTTCCCTGTCTGCTCCACGGTATTACCGGGAGCGGAAAGACCGAGGTGTACCTCAGGGCGATAGAGGAAATCGTCGCGCTGGGGGGAGGCGCCATCTACCTCGTGCCGGAGATAACCCTGACCCCGCAACTGATGAGCAGGATACAAAACAGGTTTGACGGGAATATGATCGCCATCCTGCACAGCGGTATCGGGCGAAGCGCGAAATATGACGAATGGCGCAGGATACAGAGGGGTGATGCCCGGATCGTCATAGGCGCGCGATCGGCCATATTCGCCCCGGTCAGAGACCTGCGGCTTATCATTGTCGATGAGGAGCATGACTCCTCGTACAAGCAGGAGGATCACCTTCCCTACAATGCGCGCGATCTGGCGATCGTACGGGCAAAGCAGGGGGCGGCTACGGTGATTCTCGGGTCGGCGACGCCCGCGATCCAGACATACTTCAACACGCAAAACAGAGATTTCAGGCTCCTCGAGCTGACAAAACGGGTTGCCGGAAGAGATCTCCCCCGAGTCGATATCGTCGACATGAAACAAGAAGGGGGGAACAAGCCCCCTCTGTTCTCCCATTCCCTTATAGAAGCTGTCCGGGAGACGCTTGATGCCGGCAAGCAGACGCTCCTCTTTCTTAACAGACGGGGGTTTCACACCTTCCTCTACTGTCTCGACTGCGGCTACATATTCAAATGCCTCAACTGTTCCGTCTCTATGACACATCATATGAACGACGGATTCCTGAGGTGTCACTACTGCAACTTCCGCGTCAAGGCCCCCCCGGTATGTCCCGCATGCGGCGGCTCCCGGATACACAGCTACGGTATGGGAACCGAGAGGGTGGAGGAAGAGATAACAAGACTCTTCCCCGGCGCACGGGTGGGGAGGATGGATAGCGATTCCACCTCGAGGAGGGGGGCATACGAAAGGATCCTCACATCCCTCGACAGGGGTGAGATAGATATCCTTGTGGGAACACAGATGATCACGAAGGGGCATGACTTCCCCGGCGTCACTCTGGTCGGGGTGGTGTCGGCGGATACCTCTCTGAATATCCCCGATTTCAGGGCCGCGGAAAAGACCTTTCAGGTACTGACACAGGTCTCGGGGAGGGGGGGCAGGGGTGATTCGCCGGGGAGGGTGATCGTCCAGACCGTTAACCCGGACAACGGTGCCATACGACTGGCCCGGAATCATGACTATATCGGTTTTTATCATGACGAGATTGCCATGCGCCAGGGACTCGGCTATCCCCCCTTCAGCCGTATGGTAAACCTCGTCATATCCTCAATGAACGAGGCGTTGGCTGCCCGCTGTGCCAAAGAATTGAATACCGTTGCCAGAGATATGTCCCGGCGGGGAGGAGGAACTGTCTCCATCCTGGGACCCGCGGAGGCCCCCCTGTATAAGGTCAAGGGCAGATACCGGTGGCAGATGCTTCTCAAGGGGCCGAATATCCCGGCGCTGCACTCCCTGGCCGAGCAGATCCTGGCATACATCAAGGATCCCATCCTGCGCATCAAGGTGGATGTGGACCCGGTGAATTTTATGTAGAGCCGTCCGGCTCCTTCCTGCCCCATTCCGCGTTGCGAAGATCCATGCGTTTTATCTTTCCGCTGACCGTCTTGGGCAGGTCCGTAACAAACTCTATCTTCCGGGGGTATTTGTACGGGGCCGTGGCGCCCTTCACGTAATCTTGAAGTTCTTTGACCAGCTTATCGCTCCCGGTGAATCCCGGGGCAAGGATAATAAAGGCCTTGACGACCTCGCCGCGCGTTGTGTCCGGGCTTGAGACGACCGCCGATTCCGCCACGGCGGGGTGTTCGATCAGGGCGCTCTCCACCTCGAAGGGACCGATACGATACCCTGACGTCAGTATGACGTCATCGGCCCTCCCCACGAACCAGAAATACCCGTCTTCATCGATATAGGCCCGGTCGCCCGTGACGTACCAGTCACCCCTGTGTGACGCGGCAGTCTTTTCGGGATCTTTCCAGTATTCCTTGAAGAGGCCGAGGGGCCGCTCCGGTTTGACCCGGACAGCGATATCCCCTTCAACGTTCGGAGGAAGTATGTCCCCTTCCGCATCAATAACCTGGAGGTCAAAACCGGGTGTCCTCTTCCCCATGGAGCCGAAGCGCGGTTCAATGCACGCGAAGCTGGCGCAGAGACACACTGTCTCCGACTGGCCGTACCCGTCTCGAATGGTTACCCCAGTAGCCTTTTCCCACGCGTCGATAATCTCGGCATTCAGAGGTTCTCCGGCACCGACGCAGTGGCGCAATGTCGGAAACGTACAACTGCTAAGATCCTGGAGGACCAGCATCCGGTAGAGGGTAGGAGCGCCGCACATGGTCGTGATGGGGTATCGCTGGAGACACGAGAGGGTCGTTGCCGGATCGATGCGGTCCGCGGTGTGAACAAAGACGGCGGCCCCGCAATACCACGGGCCGAAATAGCTGCTCCACGCGGCCTTTGCCCACCCCGTGTCGCTGATGTTCCAGTGGAGATCATCCGGCGTAAGATCGAGCCAGTATCTCCCCGTTACTTGGTGCCCGAGGGGGTACGAGGTGTGTGTGTGGAGCGACATCTTCGGGTATCCGGTTGTTCCGGAGGTGAAATAGACGATGGCCCCTTCGTCACTCTTCGTATCTGCTGTCTCAAATACTTCCGGGGCGTCCTGCAGCGCTTCGGTATATGTGATCCACCCCTCTCTCGGTTTCCCTACGATCAGCTTCTTTCTGAGTGTGGGGCACCGGTCCAGCACCAGCTCCAGCTTCGGCGCATTCTCGGTGTCCGTGATGAAACAGGCGGCCCCTGCCGCATTGATCCTATATTCAAGGTCTTTCGAGGTGAGCTGGGTGGTGCCGGGTGTTATGATGACCCCCATCCGGATGCAGGCGGTGAATATCTCCCACCATGCGGGGTTGCGGTTCAGTATTACCATCGCCACATCCCCCCGTTTGATGCCCTGACGGGTCAGGACGTTGGCAAGTCTTCTGGACGCCATGCTGAAATCGAGAAAGGTCCGTTTCGATTCGCTGCCGTCGCCTTCGACGCACCACATGGCCAGTTTTCCCGGGTCTTCAGCCCACCTGTCAACGATATCCCTCGCAAAGTTGAATCTCTCGGGCACCTCCCACGTGAACGCGGCATACTCCTTCTCATAATCGGTCATATTCCGTGCTTTACACATATGCCCACCTCAGAATATACTTTGCAGCACTATATCTTCAAATCAAATATAGTAACGGGGGAATCCCTGTCAAGAAAAATCCCCCAATATGCTCCGATGACGAAGAACGCAGTTCGATCCAGACATATCGGGAAGAGAAACCTTTTTGCAAACCTGTCAAGGGTCCAACAACCCCTATTCTATAATGATATCATCAAGCCGGCGCTTCGGCACGTAATGGACGCCCTTGTCATCTCTCCAGTAGTTTATATTACCGGAAGGACCGATCGCTTCCACGACCACTTCTTCCTTCGGCTTGCCGAGGGCCACGACGAGCGATATCTCCAAGTGTTCGGGGATTGCAAGCTTTCCCCGAAGCTTCTCACTCTGTACCGAGGCTATCATGCACCCCCCCAGTCCCTTTTCCGTTGCTCCGAGGAGGATGCTCTGTGCCGCTATCCCGATATCGAACTTCAGCCAGGGGTTGCTCAGTCCCGTATCCTCCAAGATGACAATATATGCCGACGGCCGCTCTCCCACGGAAGGCCCCGGCCAATCCTTCAGAGCGGCGGCCCAGGCAAGGGTTGAAAAAATATCGGCGTTTTTGCCGGGATCGTAGGACAACAGGTATTTCAGCGGTTGTTGGTTACCCGCCGACGCGCTCAGCCTGGCAAGGTCGACCAGCTCCCTCAAGGTATCAAGGGTGATGGGGGAATCCTGGTGGAAACGACGGCAACTCCTGTTCTTTGCTACCAGATCTTTTATCATTGTTTCTTCCTTTCATTGTTGTTCTCCGGCCATCGGCCGGCCAAAAATTGAGAAACCTGCTCATGATAATAAATCATAACAGGGTTAAGCTCAAGGGAGTTTCGTCCTCCACGGTCCGCTCCATGACTCGTGCTGTTGCCGCGCAACCTACCGTTGGCTCCGCAAGAATGGAAGGGGTAATTTTGTCCTTAAATATCATTTGACTAACAGCCGCTATCGTGGCAGAAAAGAAAACACACACAATGGATATCGTGCTGCGCATATTCAAGATTCTCTGGGCCAGTTTCTGGGCCGGCCTTGCCATGCTTCTCGTATTTATCCCGATTGTGGTGAGCGCCTGGCTGAGCTCCACAGGAAACCTTGCTTTTACTATCTCAAAGGCGTGGGCGTGGATCATGCTGAAGGTGACAGGGGTGCGCTCCGAGATCAGAGGCAGGGGAAAGATCCGGCCGGGGCAATCGTATGTCATCATATCAAACCACCAATCACATTTTGACATCCTCGCCCTCGTCATGCGGCTCGGCATCCAGTTTCGCTGGATCATCAAGAAGGAACTCCGCGCTATACCCCTCTTCGGATTCGCCCTCTACAAATCAAAAAATATCTTTATAGACCGGACCGACAGGGACAAGGCGGTGCAGAGCATCCGCGAGGGAATACGACGTCTCCCCCCCGGTGTCAGTGTCCTGTTTTTTGCCGAGGGCACGAGATCTCCCAACGGTGCAATCCAGCCATTCAAAAAAGGGGGATTTACGACGGCCGTGGAAAGCGACCTCCCCATTCTTCCGGTAACGGTAAACGGCAGCAGAAAGGTCCTGCCGAAGGGGACCCTCGCGTTCAAGCGGGGCTCCATCGAGGTCGTTGTGGGAGATCCTGTCGATACGCGGGGCTATACTCACGATACCATCGAAAATCTGATAGCTGTCACCAGGAACACTATAATCGCCAATTTTAATCCCAACTACCCCGAAGGGAGAATGTCATGAAACCTTCAACAAAGGCCACTCTTCTGTCAGGACTTGCGTTCCCCGGAACGGGGCAGATCCATCTGAAACGTCTCCGCCGGGGCATCACCATCATGGTGTGTGTCCTTTCAGGGATAGGTGTCCTCGTTTGGATGGCAACCATCAGGGCGCTCGCTATCCTCGAGCAGCTGCAGAATCAGGTGAACAAGGTTGATATGGAGACCATATCAAACCTGGCGCTGACCTCCTCCGCGGACACGTCACCCTATTACAACCTCACAGTGCTGTTTATTGTCTGCTGCTGGCTCTTTTCCATAGTGGACGCCTATCGCATAGGGAAAAGGATGGAACGTTCAGAAAACAATCAAGGATTTTGAGGGAGCACGCGCATGGCCGAGATAGAAAAATACGCCCCGTTCGTTTTTATTTTGCACCGTTCTGAGATTTTTGTAAGAGCTACAAAAACACTTGCCGTGAATTCAAAAATGGCATAAATAGGCAAACTCAAGAGAATTCATTCCGGATAGGGCTATATCAATGAAGAAAAAAGTGCTCGGCGCTGCAATACTGATCATCCTTATTCTTGTCGGCTGGCAGATTTACCATAAGATCTCTCTTTCGCCAATACAATCACAACGACCTTCGAAACCTTCGGTTGCCGTCGAGGTGACGCCGGTTACACAAGCCACTATTCGTGAGATCGGGACTTTTACCGGTACACTTCTGCCGGAATCCCAGTATGTCGTGGCCCCGAAGATTGCCGGGCGATTGGAGAAGATTTTTGTCAATATCGGCGACCTTGTGGAACGGGGCCAGCTCATAGCCCTTATCGATGATGATGAAGTTGTTCAGCAGGTCGATCAGGCCAAGGCGGAACTCGATGTAGCGCGGGCCAATACGGAAGAAAACAGGAGTGCTCTGAATCTTGCACGACGGGAATTTGAACGGGCCCAGTCACTGAGGGAAAAAAAGATTGTTTCGGAAGCGGAACTGGATGCCGCGGAAGCACAGTACATGGTGGCCCTGGCCAGGCAAAAGGTAGCCTCAGCACAGGTTGCGCAGAAAGAAGCAGAATTGAAAACGGTGCAGGTCAGGCTTGACTACACACGGATCAAGGCATCGTGGAAAAACGGAAATGCTCCCAGAGTCGTGGGCGAGCGGTTTGTCGATGAAGGGGCCATGATGACGGCGAACACACCCATAGTTTCAATTATAGATATCAGTTGCCTGAGAGCTATCATACACGTGATCGAACGGGATTATCCCCGGATAAAAACGGGCCAGTCCGCTATGATTACAACCGATGCCTTTCCCGATAAAATCTTCAACGGAAATATAGCCCGTGTCGCTCCTATCCTGAAGGAAGCCGCGAGGCAGGCGCGTGTTGAAATTGATATACCCAACCCGGAGGGAATGCTCAAACCAGGGATGTTCGTCCGTGTGAACATTGAATTTGACCGCCATGAAAAGGCCACTGTCGTCCCCGTGGATTCCCTCGTGAAAAACAATGATCGGTGGAGCATCTTCCTGGTCGATAAGGAACAGATGCAGGCAAAGCGTGTCCTTGTAACACTGGGTATCGTCAACGGCAATGTGGCCGAGATAGCAGATCCCTCAATTTCGGGATTTGTCGTGACAGTAGGGCAGCACCTTCTTGAGGATGGTGCCGCGATTTCCCTGCCGGGGAAAACAGCTGGATCATCTTCATAAGGACCGGTGGATCCCGATGATTGAAAGAATCAGAAAATCCCTTATCAGGGGCATGGTACAATGAACCTCTCCCGTGCCGCCGTTCATCGTCCTGTTTTTACCGTCATGGTAATTCTTGTTGTGCTGATTCTGGGTGGTGTTTCACTGATGCGCCTGCCCATAGACCTGATGCCCGATATTACCTATCCGACACTGACCATTCGAAGTATTTATGAAAACGCAAGCCCGGAAGAAATTGAGGAGCTGGTAACACGGCCCATTGAAGAGGCGATGAGTGCCGTTCCCGGGGTTGAAAGCGTTTATTCAATTTCGTCGGAGGGGGTCAGCAACGTACGGGTCACCTTTGCATGGGGAACCGACCTTGATACGGCCTCCAACGATATCCGGGATCGTCTGGACCGCACAATCCCAAAACTTCCCGAGGATGCGGAACGGCCCACGCTGTATAAATTCGATATTGCCAGTTTTCCCATCCTGATATTCGGGGCCACGGGAAACATGAACCCGCTTCAGATGCGCAACATCATCGACAACCAGATCAAGTACCGGATCGAGCGGGTACCCGGTGTCGCATCACTTGACGTCTGGGGCGGATACGAACGTGAGATTCAGGTCAATCTCGATGCAGGCAAGGTCAAGGCCATGGGCCTGCCCCTCGATCAGATCCTCAATCATATCGAAGCGGGCAATATAAATCTCCCGGCCGGTTCAATCGACCGCGGGCAATTTGGGATCACCATGCGTACGTCGGGGCAGTATACCAGTCTCGATCAATTAAAAGAAACCATTGTCGCAATTCGTGACAATGCTCCCATAAAACTTGGTGATATTGCCAGCGTTGACGACACCTGGAAAAAGATCACCCGCATTATCTTGGTGAACGGCAAGCCCGGTGTTCGGTTGGGTGTCCGGAAGCAATCAGGGGCGAATACGGTTGAGGTTGCCCGCGCTGTCCTCGACGAAACCGAAAAAATCAACAGGGACATACCCCAGATACAGCTTACCCCTATCATCGACACCTCCGATTATATCCGGAATTCAATTACCAACGTCGGTTCAATGGCCCTGTACGGTGGTATTCTGGCGGTACTTGTCCTTCTCTTTTTCCTCCGCAATATCATGAGTACGGTCATTATCGCCACGGCCATACCCATATCCATTATAGCAACCTTCGCCCTTATGTATTTTGGCGGATTGACCCTTAACATTATGACCATGGGGGGACTTGCCCTCGGTATCGGCATGCTGGTCGATAATTCCATTGTAGTGCTGGAGAATATATACCGGCACCGGGAATCCGGGGAAGATGCCGAAGAGGCCACCATACAGGGGAGTGGCGAAGTAACTGCCGCAATCATCGCCAGTACGCTGACAACGTTGGCGGTTTTCCTGCCTCTGGTTTTTATACGCGGTATGACGGGGATCATGTTCAAACAACTGGCACTGGTGGTCAGTTTTGCCCTTTTATGTGCGCTGATGGTTGCCGTGTCTCTCGTTCCCATGATGGCCGCAAAATTCCTGCATGCGGGCGGAGATTACTCCGGGGATTCACTGGTACAAAGACTCTATCGCACAAGTGCCCGGGTTTTTACGGGTATGGAAGACGGTTATAAACGTCTGCTCCACTTTATACTCGATCATACCGGGGTAGTGGTGATCGGGGTCAGCATACTTCTTGCGATGAGTTTGCTGTTGATACCACTGGTGGGTGTCGAATTCATGCCAACCACCGATGAGGCTGAAGTCCGTATAGACGCTGAAATGGAGGTCGGAACAAGGCTGGAAGTTGTTGCCGAAAAATTCAAGCTGATTGAAGAGATTGTAAGACGTGAGGTTCCGGAAGTGAAAAGCATGGTAGCCAGCATCGGCGGCTCAAGCTGGCGGTCCCTTGGCGCCCACACGGGAAGTATGCAGGTTGCCCTCAAACCAAGAGCCGAACGGGACCGCTCCAGTGAGCGGATTGCCGCCGATTTGCGCGGAAAACTCGGCACTATGCCGGGTATCACTATTCGAACACGCGCAGGGCAGGGACTTTTTCTCCTGCGGATGTTTTCAGGTGGCGATACGGAGAAGATCCAGATTGATATTCGTGGGTTTGACCTGCAGACCGCCGATGCCCTTGCTCTGAGGGTAAAAGAAATCGTAGAGGGCGTAGAGGGCGTTACCGATGCACTGATAACCCGGGAATCGGGCAACCCCGAGGAGATCATCCTTGTTGACCGTCAGAAGGCCGCCGACATGAAGCTGACGGTTTCTCAGATTGCCAATATGCTCCAGACCGCTATCACGGGAACCCGGGCCAGCGGTTATCGGGAAGGTGGAGACGAGTATGACATTCGCGTAAAAATAAAAGAGGCCGAAAAACTCGATCTCCGCGAAATTCTGAATATGACCCTGGTTGGTACCGGGGGCGAACCCATTGTTCTCGGAAATGTCGTCCAAATTGCCCCGGTGCGAGGCCCCGTTCGAATTGAACGTAAAGACCAGGAACGGATTGTTACCGTATCGGCAAATACCATTGGCCGGGATATGGGCTCAATACACAAAGACATTCGGGAACAGCTCCGTGCCGTTGCCGTGCCCCGTAATTTCAGCATCAACTTTGGCGGTGACTACGATGAGCAGCAAAAGGCGTTCAGGGAGCTCCTGCTGAGTCTCATCCTGGCGCTGGTGCTGGTCTACATGGTGATGGCGTCACTTTACGAATCCCTTCGTTATCCTCTTATAGTCATGTTCTCCGTGCCATTTGCCGCGATCGGTGTCATTCTGATTCTATTTCTGACCAACACCACGTTTAACGTGCAATCCTATATCGGCTGTATCATGTTGGGTGGGATCGTGGTAAATAACGCCATCTTGCTGGTGGATCACACCAATCTCCTGCGGAGCCGTGATGAACTTCCCCTGCGGGAGGCGATCGAAGAGGCAGGACGCCGCCGGTTACGCCCCATATTGATGACTGCGATGACCACAATCCTTGCCATGGTTCCACTGGCAATAGGATTAGGCGAGGGAGGCGAAGTGCAGGCCCCCCTGGCCCGTGCCGTTATAGGCGGACTCATCAGCTCCACGATGATGACGTTGCTGATTGTGCCGACGGTCTACCTGTTTTTCGAAAACCGATTGACAAAAAATCCGGAAACTGAAACGGGAAAATAGCAGGAACTCAGATGATGCCGAAACAATTTTTAAAACTGGTTATGATCTTTTTATGGGCGGCAACGGTATGGGTTTTCATGCTTTCCTGCGTGACGCCCGACAGGGCGGAGAGGCGCAGCGATGTCGGTTCACGCCTTGATACGGCCTCCCCGGCACGTGAGGCTATAGGACCGCCGGCCGCACAAGAGACCGAATCTGTCACAACAACCGGACAGGAAGGGCCTATAGAAATTACGGTGCGAGAGGCCCTTCTTCTGGCGCTTGAAAATAATCGGTCTCTCAGAATCGAAAAGTTTAACCCGGCCATCAGCAGGACAGCGGAGGAAGAAGCGCGTTCCGACTTCGATCCCGTTCTCACCGGTGAATACTCATACGATCGAGAGAAAAAAGATACCAGTGTGAGCTCGATCAGCGAAAAACTAAAAAATCAGAAAAATGCCACCCTGGGAGTTTCGGGATATCTCCCGACCGGGACGGACGTAGGGCTGGAGGTGTCCACGGACCGGACGTGGTCCGACCTCTACAGTGACGACCTGCATGCAACACGTGTGGGGCTCAGCGTCACCCAGGCGCTTTTGAGGGGCGGAGGACTTAAGTATAATCTTGCAACACTACGCCAAGCTCGGCTGGACACGAGCATCTCGAGACATGAGCTGCGGGGCTTTTCAGAATTTCTGGTGGCTCAGGTTGAAGAGACCTACTGGGATTACGGCCTCATTCAACGGCAGATCGAAATATTCCTCGAATCGCTGAAACTGGCTGAGCAGCAGAAAAACGAAACGGAAGAAATGATCAGGATCGGTTCGCTGGCGGAATCGGAACTGGCCGCCGCGGAGGCTGAAATAGCCCTCCGGAGGGAGAGCCTCATCAATGCCCGGAGCAACCTGGAAACAACCCGTCTGAACTTGCTGCGGCTGCTCAATCCCCCCGGTTCGAACCTGTGGGGTCGCCAAATTGTGCTCCTCAATCGTCCCGCTGTGCCTGATGTGACGCTCGATGATGTGGACTTGCATGCCCGGGTGGCCCTTCGGATGAGGCCGGACCTCAATCAGGCACGATTGCAGCTACAACGCGGCGATCTTGAAATTGTTAAAACAAAAAATGGCTTACTTCCCAAAATGGACTTCTTTGTCACGCTCGGGAAAACGGGGTACTCCGGTTCCTTTAACGATTCGTTCCGTAATATCGATGAGCGTTCGTACGATATCCTGGCCGGTATCAACCTTGAGTACCCCTTTGTCAATCGAAAGGCGCAGGCCCGTCATCGGCGGTCGCTCCTCAGCAGGGAACAAGCCGAAGAATCTCTTATGAATTTGGCGCAGCTTGTTCAGGTGGATGTCCGATCTGCCTATATCGAGGTGAACCGGTCAAAAGAGCAGATCGTGGCGAAGGCCGCCACCCGAGCGTTCCAGGAAGAAAAGGTTCGCATCGAGATGGAGAAATTTCGTGTCGGCAAATCGACAACCCTCCTTGTCGCCCAGGCCCAGCGTGATCTTCTGGCAAGCAGGATTTCCGAGGTTCAGACCATCACAAGCTACCTCAAATCGCTCATCGAGCTCTACCGGCTTGAGGGATCACTCCTTGAACGCCGCGGCATCGCCGCTCCAGGCAGTTCGCGGACGGAGTGACAGAGACCTTTTCTGAGCATTCTATACGGAGCACCTGACCCCAGTTCCTCAGGATTACCTCTCCCATGAACTTCGTGCGTCCCTGATTCTCCGGGATTCGCCTCAACGCATCATACCGGCCGGGGGAATTGACTTGACATATTAG
Source organism: uncultured Syntrophaceae bacterium (assembly GCA_964571315.1). Taxonomy (GTDB): domain Bacteria; phylum Desulfobacterota; class Syntrophia; order Syntrophales; family UBA2210; genus UBA6078. The sequence continues at coordinate 14,220 of CAZNBR010000001.1, read as the reverse complement.
AATCTATATTCTAGTATAGGAATCCTATATGGGACGAAAAGCGCTGTATACAACGGATCAGTTTGTCGATGCGGCCCTCAAACTCCTTGCCGAAGGGGGACCGGGAGGGGTGACTATCAAGGCGGTTGCCGAGGAGATCGGGGCCCCTGTCGGTTCTGTCTATCACCGCTTCCTGTCACGCGATATCCTCCTGGCGGAGTTGTGGCTGCGCATCATCGATCTGTTCCAGGGAGAATTTCTCGATGCGCTCGCGCAGGGCGACGGTCTCCGGGCGGCACTCTACACGCCGCAGTGGGTGAGGAAACACCCCAAAGAGGGGAAGGTGCTGCTCATGTATCGGCAGGAGGATTTGGCCTCTGGCAGATGGCCGGAGGAGATCCGGAATCGGGCGCTGTCTTTGCGGGAAGCGCTGGATGAGGGGATCAGATCCTTTGTGAAAGACCGTTTCGGGCAAATCACCGAGCAGAACTTTTCCCGTGCCGTGTTCGCGCTGTTCGATGTTCCCCACGGCGCTGTCAGACGGTATATGGAGGTGGACACCGTGCCCCCGGAATATGTCGACCACCTTGTGCGAGAAACCTATGACGCGGTTATGGGTGGTGATTGATGAGGGTGTACAATGTTCATGAACGCCAATTCCCCGTGTCTGCCGCCGAGGCGGGGGCGCTGATCGACACGTTGTCGGGACCCGATGACATCCTCTGGCCGAAGGATCGATGGCCTGCCATGAAATTAGACACACCCCTTCGCAGGGGAGCACGGGGTGGGCATGGCGCGGTACGATACAGCGTCCATGACTATGTCCCGGGGAAAAGGATCGTGTTTCGATTCGACGGCACGGGCCTGACCCGCGGCCTCGAGGGCGATCACCTCTTCGAAGTCGTACCCGGACAATCCCATGTTGTCTTTCGCCATATCGTGGATGCCGAAGGTGGCCTGAAGGACTGGCTGCAGTGGAAATGTATTGTAGGGCCGCTCCACGATGCCCTCCTTGAGGACGCGCTCAATCGCGCCGAATATGCTCTGATGGGAAGCGTTGCGCGACCGGCTCGCTGGAGCCTGTGGGTCCGGTTTCTTAGGCGGATGCTGCAGCGGAAACGGGGAGACGCAATGAAAAGCGCAGTATGATGATCCGTTTGCGTGAACGGAAAGCCGTACAGGGAGGATACGATGAAGACGATTGCACGAAGGATTCAGGATATTGCCGACTCAGAGAATGTTGCCGTATTGGGCTTCGGCCCGGCTTTTGCATTGGCTGAGGAACCACCGGGGTACCGCCCGGATGACCTGTTGCCCGGTGCCCGAAGCCTGATCTGCTTTGGCATTGCCGTACCGATGGGGGTGTATCGGCCATTTCCCTTTACCATCGAAACGGTATGGCGGTCACAGTCCCTTTCCTACCGCCGTCTCGATACCCTTTCAGTGTGGTTCGCCGCCCTGCTGGAAGAGGGCGGGGCGCAGGCAGTTCCCGTCTTCGGTTGTATGCCCATGACCTTGAACGGCAGGGGCGCTGTGGCCGGCTACCTGAACCAGCTTCGCATGGGGGAATCTGTGGGAATCGGGACGATCGGGCGAAATGGCCTGCTGATCCATTCCCGATACGGAGCCAGACTGATGCTGGGCGGCGTGGTGACCACGGCGGAACTTCCTCTTCTTCGAATGCCCGATATCGATCAGCCCGGCTGCCCTCCGGATTGCCGGATCTGTGTAGACGCCTGTCCCATTCAGGCTATCTCGGCAGAGAAGAAGCGGGTGAGCATCATGCGATGTCTGAATTACACGGCCCGGACGCCCCTGATGTCGAAGATCAGGTTTGCGGTGTTACGGGCGACTCGCCCCCGGTCTGCAGCGAGGCTGATGAACACGATGGCTTTCGACGAGCATACCCTGCATATCTGTTCCCGGTGCGTGTCGCTCTGCCCCTATGGGTTAGAGGAATCACAGTAACTACCGTGTAACCGTGTCCCCTGGTTTCAAAATTTTGCACGAGTATGTTTCGTTTTCTGAACCCTTCCGTGCTTATTAACCTCCTAAACGAGAGGGTTGCTTCATCAATGACACTCAAAATCCTTTTTTCATGAGTCGTGCATAATAACTCGCCGATGTATAAATCGGGCCAAGAGGGTTATGTCCCGAAATCCTGTCCTTGACTGCCAGAACCGTTGTCGGCGCATCGGCATATTGAAAGAAAAGGGAGTCATGACCCACACAGAGCCCAAGGGCAATGTTGAAATGTGTCATCGCATCGTTCATGACCTTCGCCTGGAGTATGGGATTGCACATCGATTCATAGTGACCGATGCGGATCTTTTCGGTGTCCCGGATACCGATTTCCTCTTTCGGTACGGATCCCACCTTGCATATCACCGATACAACATCAAATCCCTGAGCTTCCAATATCTGTACTACGAGCGCCGCTTCCGTTGCAAGACCCACGCAATAGGCGAGCCCAAGCCGGGTATAGCCCATTTTGTGCGCGAATTCACAAATTTCCTGAATACGGGATTTTGTGGGGTGCAAACGAAATGGCTTCTGATCTCTATTCGCATAGCATTCACCTTCCTGTATGGATGCCTGTCTCGCGAATTCACCGATTTCTTTTTTGCCGTATTCCTCCCGACTCTCCTTAATAAGCTTTTCCTTATTCAGGGTGGGGCATCCTTTCACCCCCTTCCCCTTCGGGTTGAGACAGCTTTTCTCACGCGCTGGTACCGTGCAGTGACCACAACGAGCATTGGTTTCTTTCTTCATGAATGGGTGCCACTCCCTTTCTTTTTTTGCCACAGGTTACATAAATTCCATGGTTACTGCAATGGCAGAAAAGCAAGGGTGAGCACTGTAAATATTCATCGTGTGTGAGCATGAGCGCGAGGTGATCCCACGCAAGATGAGTCTCCTCATATATAGCCGATTGACAATCCATTCTATATCAAGTATCTCCATTACTGGTCCTGTTTTGAAAGCCCGCGCGGTCGACGCGCATAGGTTTCATGGCAATAATGTCATTGCAATAAAGGGAGGTGGAACGATGATAAAAACGGTTGAACAGTATCTTGAAAGCCTGAATGATGGCAGAGAGGTATGGTGCCTGGGGGAAAAGGTGGCCGATGTCCGGACGCACCCGACGATCAGCAGCATCATCAGGACCGCCTGTATGGACTACGTCCTGCCGAACCATCCCGATTTTCGTGATCTCTTTGTGACGCAGGACGAGGACGGTGAGGATATCAATTTTCTGCTCACCTCTCCGAAGACCCCGGAAGACATGCTACGGAGGCGGGAATGCTATACCACCGGGATCAGGTCCGGGGGCGGTGTCATAGTCCACTGTATGGGCGCCGATGCGCTGGCAGCCTTTAGCGTTGCCGCCCAGGTCATGGACAAGAACTTGGGGACCGGGTATACCGAGCGTGTGGAACAGTACCGCAGACACCTGCAAAAGAACGACCTGGCGATAACCGGGGCCATTACGGATGTCAAGGGGGATCGGAGCCTGCACCCCTCACAGCAGAAACAACACCAGGACTTTTACCTGAAGATTGTCGACAGGCAGAAGGACGGTATCGTGGTGCGGGGCGCCAAAGTGCATATCAGCGCCTCTCCCTGTGCCAATGAGCTCCTCTGCCTGCCCTGCCGGACCCATGGCGAGGCGGATCAGGATTATGCCCTTGGCTTTGCCACTCCCGTCAATGCACCGGGGGTGAAGCTCCTGGGTGTCGAGCCGACTGTACGGCTGTACGGTGATGAAGGTGGATTTGATTATCCCAGTTCGAACCATATGCAGCCTTCGGAATCTCTGATTGTCTTTGATGACGTATTTGTGCCCTGGGACCGGGTGTTTATGTGCGGCGAGTGGCAGTACTCCCAGGTCCTTGCCTATGCCTTTGCCAGCTATCACCGCCTGTTCGGCACCTGCAAGATGACGGGAACGCTCGAACTCATGACCGGGGCGGCGAGCCTGATAGCCGAATATAACGGTGTCCAGAAAGTCCCGCACGTCCGGAAAAAGCTGGCCTGGATGGCATATATTACTGAAACGGTGCAGATGTTGGGAAAACAGGCCTGCCTCGATCCGATGACCGAATTCGGAATGGATGTACTGATGCCGAACCGAATGGCCATCAATTCATCGAAGTTCACCTATGCGAGCAATTTTCACCAGATGTGCCAGCACATGCAGGACATCGGCGGAGGATTGACCACCACCGTACCGGCCTTCCGGGATTGGAAAAATCCCGAAATACAGCCCTACATCGAAAAATATCTGGCGGCAAAGGACGGGGTTCCGACCGAGGACCGGATTCGCATATTGCGACTGATCAAGGACATAACCGGTAATCACTGGCAGGTCGACACCATTCACGGAGAGGGATCCATGGCCGCTCAGGAGATGTTTCTGTACGGGAGCGCGAACTGGAAAAAATTCCAATCGGCGGCGCAGCGGGCAACCCAAGTCGATGGCTGGCAGGACGATCCCGTTTATGGGAAGCTTCCGCTGCAGGAGGAGTATGTAACAATGCCCGCCTTTGATGAATCCTATAAGAGTATACCGGTGACGGCAAAGAAGTAGTAACCGCTAACACAAAAAAGCCTGGGGGAAGCTCTCCCCCGGGCACAATTCCTGTCCTGATGCCTCAGGGAACAGGCGGGAAGGGTATTTGACCGGCATAGACGACGACGTACCGCAGGACAAAGCTGCCCACGAGGACGGCCACCGTCACCACCCCCGACAGCCACGGGTTGTGCTGTCGGAGAGCCGCCTGCCGGGTGAAGTGGGGGACCAGTTCGTAGAGCTCCAGGCAGAGCGGGAGGATGAGTCCCACCGCCACCACTATCCCCCAGAAGAGGAAGGTATAAGGCCCGCCCATGATAAGGTGCGCGGCCCCCACGGAGCTGCGCGGGGAGACGTAGAGGCCGAAGATAAAGAGCATGATGGTGATGATCATCAGGACCACCAGGACGAAATCGATTGAATGGATCACGAACTTGTTGGTCTCCATCCGCTCCCGGCTCATCCCGCCGAAGCCCATAACGAAACAGCCGATGAGGCAGATCGAGGCCGTTCCCGTTTTCAGAGCGGAGACCAGGAAAAGCATGGGGAGCATGGGATTGTTCCAGAAGGGTCTGGCCACCAGGGCGCCCAGGAGGACCCCCGTGTAGATTCCCACCAAGAGGGAGATCGGGATCCCGATCAGCCCCACCCACGCCCGCAGGCCATTGAGATTGCTGCGATGAAGGGTTTGTAAGAGCCGGCTTGAATCCATCCGTTGGGAGATCTTCTCTCTCCCCCACCGCCGGGCCGCGGAGCGCAGCAGGTCCACCAGATCGAAACGATCGGGGAGCCAGAGATATAAATAAATAAAACTCAGAATGGAAAAGACGAGGAGCAGCCACGATCCCAGGGACATGACGGAATAGCCCTGAAAGGTAATCAGTAGCTTCCAGAAGAGGTGGGGACGCTCCAGGTCATAGATGAGCAGTAGGATTCCCAGGATCAGGGGGAAGGGGGCGATATACGCCCCGATACGGGTGATCTCCTCATATCTCTTCTCGCCCAGGAAAAAGGCGAGGGCCGAGACAGAAAAGGCCCCGGCGCTGACGCCGGCGACAAAGAGGTACACCGCTATCGTCCAGTTCCAGAACACAAAGATCGTTCCTTCCATATCCCACTCCTTGGTTGCCTATAGTGCTCCTCTGACCCAATATCCGAGATCGGACTGGCACGTGATCATCCGCATCGTGATTCGCCAACGGCGAATCCGGATCAGCTTCACCCGCCCCCTATCTTGGGCGTGAAATTGGGGTCCACCTTGCCGAAGGATGCATCGCGAAAAAAGGACGGGGTATCCTTCGCATAGGCGAGTTCCAGGGGTTCGCTCGTCTCTTCCGTTGCCGCTGCGGCGTTCCAGAGCACATCCTCATTGCCGAGTCTCTGCACCCGCGGTGTCTCCGCCGAGGTGCAGCCGGCGAAGAGGGCCGCAATTCCAATGGCCAGGGCCCCCACCCCGTATTCAATGAATTGTCGTCTGTCCATGGTTCCCTTTCATATGCTTCTGCTCGTTCCTTACAAATATATCGATCAGATCAACCGCTCCTCGGTAAAAAGGCTTCGGCCGGGCCAGCGCGAGCTCCTCTCTGAGATTCGGGATCCAGTCGAGATGGTCGGCGATGAAGCGATCAATCTGTTCGGGGGTTCCGTCTCGATAGAGGAGGGCGAGGAACTCGAACTCCAGGATCAGGTGATCGGGGGTGCTGCGGAAGACCTCCGGAACCTCCAGAGAAACCTCCCGGTACACATTCAGGAGATGGACCGCAGGGTCTCCCATGACAAGCCCCGTCGATCCGGCGAACAGCATACCGCACTTCTTGTCACTAGCCCAGGGTTTATACGTCGATTCAACCAGCGAGACCGCCTTCCCCCGGTAGGGTCCGAAGAGACGGTGATATTCTTTTTGAAAGGCAGCCAGAGACCTCTTCGGGCCTTGTCTTCCGAGGAGAGCCGTCAGCACCTGCTGTCTTTCTCCCCACCCGTCAAGGGACTCGGCAAGAAAGAATCGAAGTCCCTGCTGTTCCAGATCGGCCAGCAGGCCCTCGTCCGGCGGCGCCAGAAGCGACGCGGCAAGGGTGCAGAAGATCTCTTTCTCGTGTCTCGTCATTGATCTCAGGCCTTCCGATAATAGATCCTGGGCTTTGTGTTCAGTTCGCCCTTGAAGTGCCGCAGGTGGTGGCGGTTTTTTGCGACATACCGGGATATCTCGCTTTTGGGATCATCCAGGTCGCCGAAGATGCGCACACCGGTCATACAGGTCGTCACGCAAGCCGGGACTCCCCCCTCTTCCACGAATTCGATACAGAAGCGGCACTTCTCCACGAAGCCCTTCTCGTTGATGATACGGACGTCGTATGGACAGGCGGCGATACAGTATTTGCACCCGATGCAGTCTGTCGGGTTCACCAGGACTACCCCGTCGGTGCGCTTGTAGGAGGCCCCTGTGGGGCACACCGAAACACAGGGGGGGTTGTCGCAGTGCTGGCACTGTATCGGTTGAAACTCCCGCTGAACGTCGGGAAAGGTGCCGTACTCCCGCTCATCCAGAAAATTGTACGCGGCGGTCGGCGTCAGATGATTCTGGTTCTGGCAGGCCACGCGACAGGCGTAGCAGCCTACGCATTTTGTTTCGTCAATGACCATTGCGTATCGCGGCATAGTATCCCCTCTCAGGCCTTTTTCACGGTTACGATGATTTCCGAGGACATGGCATGCCCAACCGCCGGATCGAACCGCGTGGGGAGGAAATCATTGTATGACACCCCCTGGTCGTAGGCCGTTGTCAGATACCTGGAGAATATCCCGTAGCCGCTGGGAAGCCAGACGCAGGATGGGTGAAGCCCCTCCGTCAGCCTGACCCTGATCTTTCCCTCGCCGACCAGGGATGTAAGCTGCACCAGGTCTCCGTCATCAAGACCCAGCTTTTCAGCCCGGGCGCGATTCATCCAGAGGCGGATCAGATCGTAACGGTGACTGATTGCCATCAGGTAGGACGTATTAGCCGTCATGGCATGGGTGTGGTTGGCCTGCTTGCCGTGGATGAGGCGGAACGAATGAGGGTCCTCTTCATCCGGCGAGACCAGCGGCGCTTCCCAGCGGGGGATCGGCGGGTACCCGAGTCCCTCCAGGGTGGCGGAATAGATCTCCACTTTTCCCGACGGCGTATCAAGCTTACCGCATCCCTCTTCCCAGGGTTCTCCAACCGGCAGCACCCCCTTGGCCTTCAGGTCAGCCAGTGTAACTCCCAGGGGTTTCAGGCGCAGCTCGTTGGCCTCTTCCAGGGTGAAATTAAAATATCGGCCAACTCCCATTGCCTTGCCGAGTTCGGTGATGATCTGAAATCCGGAGCGGGTATCGAAGAGGGGTTCCACGGCCTTCTGCTGCAGGGTGACCTGGGCCCGCTTGCCCGCGTGCTTGGTATCCACCGCCTCATCCGCCTCGACGTGGAATGAAGCGGGCAGGACGTAGTGGGCGATGGAAGCAGTTTCCGACAGAACGGGGTCGATAACCACCAGGAGCTCCAGCTTCTTGTACCCGGCAATGACCCGCTTGGGATTGGGATTCGTCCGGAGGGGGTTATTATGATAGACAAAACCGCACTTCAGTTTTCCGCGCAGGGCCAGCTCGGGGATGGCATGGGAGATTCCGTCCCCGTAAGCGCCCAGGGGATACCGGCCGGGCATCCCCGTCCCGTCGGCCTTCGGCACGAGCGGCCCTTCCGGTACGGGATGTGTTGGCTGCAGCTCCCCCAGTTCGGCCGATTTGGAAAAGTAGACGCCGCCGGTGTGGTTGATGTTCCCCATGAGGCTGTTGAGGATTGCCACGGCCCGGGCGGTTTGAAAACTGTTCAGATACTGTGAGCCAAAGGCCCCGTGGTAACCGCGATGCACCAGCGCCCGGGGTTTCTCCCCGGCCATCTGCCGGGCGATACGGACGATGGTCTCGGCGGGGATGTCGCAGATCTTCTCGGCCCACTGGGGCGGATAGTTGATAATCTCGTCTTCCAGATGATTGAATCCGACGGTATGCTGTTCGATAAAATCGGCATCGTAGAGCTCCTCCTCGACGATTACGTTGATCATCGCCAGCAGGAGCGCCAGATCGGTCCCCGGTTTTACGGGGAGCCACTCGTCGGCTAGGATTGCCGTCTCGTTGCATCGGGGGTCGACAACGACCAGCTTAGCCCCTCTCTCCCGGGCCTTGACGATATCCTTGACCTGCCCCAGATCGATTCCGGCGGCGGGATTCCGGCCGACGATCATGATGAACCGGGCATTTTTCAGATCATTCGACGGCAGTTTGCCGGTGGTGAAATTCCATCCGGCGCTGCGGGCGGTATAACAGGTGGAGCCATGGGTGAAGTAATGAGGGCTCCTTATGGCGTGCATCAGCCGCAGGGCGTATGCGTGGTTGGCCTGGGGAAAATTCACCCAGAAGATCGTGTCGGGGCTGTTGTCCAGAAGGAGGATGTTGATCTTCTGCCCGATCTCTTTGTATGCCTGCTCCCAGGAGATGGGCTCGAAGCGCCCGTTGACCCGCTTCAGGGGGCCGCGGACCCGGTTGGGGTTGTAGAGATCGTGGAGATACCCGTGTCCCTTCGGGCAGATCACCCCCTGATTTCCGTTGGCCTCCTTGTTGCCCTCGATTCTCCAGATACGGCCGTTCTTTACGAAAGCGAAGATGGCGCACCGGTTCCCGCATCCGTTGCAGAGGGTGGGAATCCGTGTGACGGGGGCCTGCTCGCTCGCCTGGGCCCAGTTCCGGAAATCCAGGGTTCCCATGGAGAGGGCAACCGTCGTGGCCGCGGTCCCCTTCAGGAAGCTGCGGCGCGAGATTGTAAATTGTTTTTGTTCCATACGCGCCTCGAGGTGGTACGTATCGGGTAAAAAAGGATGTGGGCGCCTGCAGACTCTTTCTGCGGGCGCCCACCACAGAATTCATTTAACGTTCTACCGGATAGCCGGCCTTGACCCAGTCTGCATACTGAAAATCGGCAAGGATGGCATTCTTGTAACCAAGATCATTCAGTATCTTGGTTGCAAGAGCGGATCGCCCTGATGTTTTGCAGTAGACATAGACCTTGGCGTTCAGGTCGGGGATGCTCTTGAAGATCGTGAACTCCACGAGTCCGCGGGGGACGTTGATCGCCCCGGGGAGGTGCCCGGCGGCGAATTCGCCCGGTTCGCGGACGTCAAGGACGATGGCCGTCTCCTTCTTGTCGATGGCGGCCTTCAGATCATCAGCGGAGACACTCTTCACCGCCGCTTTCGCCGCAGCGACCATCCCCTTTGCGATAGCAGCGGTGGGATCCTGCTGGGCCGTCGCAACACCTGCAGCGGAAAACACCAGTGCCAGCACGGCCAGTACAATTATAATTCTTTTATACATAGTCATAGAACTCTCCTTTCTCATGTAGGGACACGAATTAGGAAACACAATCCCAATTTTATAATTATTGGTAATATATCGACGGAGATATCTTATGTCAATGCAATAATAAAATCCGCGGTGCTCACGATGAGCATGTCCCCCTTGCAGGGAGTAGCAGGATCTTACCGTGAGAGAGTACGGAGGTATGTGGAGGGGGAACCGTCTTCCGACGGGCTGAGAGGCCCTCTTTTCTTGTCGAAGCCATTTCAATGGTGTCGGTCAGGGTTTGGACAGCACCTTGATCCACTTGAGCATCAGGGCGACATGGACACGATCGCCGACGGCGAGACCCATCCGCTGTGCAACCTCCGTCGGCTGTTCGGCCAGGATGGCATGACCGGCAATCCGCAACCATATCAAGGTGTGGCCCATTGCGGTAGTCATCTGATCAATCCGGCCGGTGTATCTGTTGATGTCCGGACCGGGGATGGGATTTTTTGACAGATAGACATCACGTGGCAGGATGGCCACCTTCCGGACCGTCTCCCCATCGTCGGGGACAACGATGGCCAGATCGCCGCTCCTGATTTCCGCCAGGCCTCGTGTAAGCCTCCGGTGCGTATCGCAGGGAAAGATATTGGGTGAACCGATAAATTCGGCAACACGCTTACTCCCGGGTGAGAAAAAGACATCTTCCGGCCGCGACAGCTGCTCGATAGCCCCGTCATACATAACGGCTATCCTGCCGGCCATCTCTTCCGCCTCACGCTGGTTGTGTGTCACGCAGACGGTCGTTATTCCCAGTTTCTGCTGTATCGCCTTGGTCTCTCTCTGAAGATAGATGGATGTTCCGCGGTCAAGGTTGGTGAAGGGCTCGTCAAGGAGCAGCGCCTGTGGCTGCGTCGCCAGAGCCCGTGCGATGGCCACCTTTTGCCGTTCCCCCCCGCTTAACGTGCCGATGTAACGGTGCGCGATATTCCCAATTCCCCAATCGTGCAGTAGCCTGTCGATTCGCCCCTCGCTGGCCTCTCCGCTTTGCTGTTGCGCGTTCAGACCAAAGGCGACATTCTCGAGTACGCTCAGGTGGGGGAACAGGGCCAGATCCTGAAAGACGTAACCGATATTCCGGCGGTACGGCGGCAGCCCGTCGATCCTTGTCCCGTTAAAAAGGACGCTGCCTTCGTATTGTATAAGACCGGCAATAACATTCAGCAGTGTCGTTTTCCCGGCCCCGTTGGGGCCGAGAATGACAAAGAATTCTCCGTCATGAATCTTCAAATCAATGTTGCGCAGGATGAAATTGCTCACCCCTCGCAGCTCGATACCGGGCATGTCATCTCCACCGGGCGGTCATTTTATGCTCCATATATATAAAGAATCTTTCGAAGACAAAACACATGACGGAGAGGATGATAAGGCACACGATGATAATATCGACCCGTATCAGGCTTTCCGCCTGCATGAGAAGACTCCCGATGCCGGTGGGGATCGCCACCATTTCAGCGGCGATGATCACCCGCCATGCCATCCCTGATACGAGTCTCAGCCCGGTAAAGATGTTGGGCAGCGCCAGAGGGATGATTACGTATGTCAGGGTGTGCCATTCCGTGGCGCCCAGGGTTCGGGCGGCCCGTAAGTAATTGCTGTCGACCCCCTTGATGCCAGTGATGGTGTTGTAACAGACGGGGAAGAAGCAGGCAATGAATATGACGGCAATCGGCAGCAGTTCGTTGATGCCGATCCAGAGCATGAGAAGGGGGAGCCATCCGAGGGCGGGTATCGGGTAGAGCAGACTGATGACGGGGCCGAAGGCATTCTCGGCGACCTTCTTCCACCCCATAAGGGTTCCGATGATAAAACCGCATAACGAACCGGCCGTGAAACCGATGAGAACCCGAAGCAGGGAGGGCAAGAAGTTTTCCCCCAGGACGCCGTTTGAGGCAAGGGAAAAGAATTCCCGGACCACCTCGGTAAAGGAGGGAAAGAAGAAACCGCCGGGGGCGAGATGGAGGCGTACGACTGCCTCCCACAATCCCACCAGAACCAACACCGGTATGACTCCCGATACGAACCTTGATTTATTCATTACGCACAAAGGGTGCTGAAAGGAGCGATCGGGCGTCGGCGCCATCCCGTATGTAGCCCAATCTCTCGATATAATTGATGACATCCTGAACCATGCCGGGGTCGATATCCGTACGGAATTCGATTCTCTCCATTGAACGGAGAAGGGCCTCCGGTGTAATCTCCACTGTGCTATTTCGCGCGTCCGCAGTGCTGTGCGAAAACTTCCCTGCCTCGATGGAAAATTGCCGGGCCAGTATCTGTGCCGTCTCTTCCTGGTTCCGGTTGATCCAGTCCGTTGCCTTCTGTGTCACCGCCACCAGCTTTCTCACACTCTCGGGATCGGCCTGGATCAGTTCTTCTCTGACGACCAGGACGCTCCCCTGCATGCCGGGCCAGATGTCCCGGCTCGTGAGCAGCATTTTCGCGCCGTACTGCTCGGCCATTGTTGCCCAGTGTTCAGGCAGAAAGGCCGCGTCGAGCTGGCCCGTCTTCATCGCTAGGATCTGCCGAGACGGCTTCATGCGCCGGACATTCTTCAATACCTTCTTCTCATCAAGGTGGTAGGTATCGATCGTCTTGTGCATCAGGACATCCACGGCGCCGCCCTTCCTGACACAGCCGATACGTATCGAGGGGTTTTCAAGATCCTTGACGGTTTTGATCAGGTCCGGATTCACTACAAGCCCATACCCGTACCGGTGAGTTCCCGAGACGATCCGTATCGGTACCCCCGCGTTTTTGTATACGTTAATGGCCGGTACCAGACATATGTACGCCGCCTGGATATCCCCCCTGGCCAAGGCTGCGGCCAGGGCCATCCCCGTCTCGTAGCTTTCGTAGGCGTGGATATTGAGACCAGCACTGGTGAACCAGCCCTTCTCCATCGCCACGTAGGCACAGGCGGCATGATCCATAAACTCGACGGCGATACTGATCGAAGGGGTATTGGTGTCTTGGCGGTCTTCCCCATATGCGGGCCGCCACAACAGGACAGACATAAGTGCCGGTATCAGAAGCAGGACAACGTGAAGAGCTTTTGATTGTAACCGTGCGTGCATGAGGCAGCCCCCCTTACCGTGATTCATAGCAGAGATGATTCAAAGCCATCAGCCGTGCCGTCCCCGCTATGGTCGTGCCGTAGAAGTACACGGGCGTTCCGGTATCGGCGGACAGAGAAAGGATCCCGGGGAGTGATCCGTTTGCGACACTGGATCCGGTGGCCAGGACAAGGTCGCTTTTCTCAAACAAATGTTTCAGTCCCCGGTCATCCCCCCACTCGATGGATATGCCATACTTCACCTGCCCCTGGTTCTCTTCGTCCCGGTCGATACACCGCACACGGTCCTTACCCATGGCCCCTACCAGCGCCTCCAGGATGGCGGGTTGCAGACCGATCATCCCCACGGATTGCGGGCCGAGGTCCTGCACATATTCTGCAATTTTTCTCGCGCATAGTTCCGGGCCTTCATTTTTGCAGTGGAGGGTTCTCAGATCGGGGTGCACGTGTCTCGCCACGGCGTTCAGGGCGGCGATAAAGAGGGCCTTCTGTCCGGGATTTGAGAGTTCCAGATCAGCGATTTCCTGTATGCTCCCGCGAAAGCGCGAAGGGGAATCGGTGTACGCTTGGCCTTCGCTGCCCATGAATTCGGCCTGCATCAGGAACTCTCGCCCCTTCTGCAGCGGGAAATCCTTCCGGTTCGGGCTGCCGATCGCCTCGGCCGGTGTCAGCACCGATGACTCTATCACGACCGCTTCATCCAGCAGACCGTGATCGCCGGCAATTTTGATAAATGTGTTGCGAAGTTGCTCATACAACATACGTGCATCTCGGTGGATGAAAGGTTCGGACGGGCTTTCCTGCCATACTCCCGCAGGCTCCTCCCCCTTTGCGGGTGAAAGATATGTCTTTTCTCCCGTACAGAAGGGGCAGATATCCTCCGTGTCGGACCGAAATAGCTCCCGGCACCGCGCGCACAGGCGGATATTGCTCTTTTTCTGTTTCCCCAGATATCTGGCGGCAACCCGGACATGCTCCACCCGGTATATGCTTGATCCCGCCTCCTGCAACTCCTCCAGGAGGCGCTTCGTATCCTGCTCGCTCTTGGGCGTGAGCTTCAGAAACCACGCCTTGATCTCGGCCCACCCCTCCAGTTTTTCTACATCGAGAGAGACGCGCACCCTCTCTCCCCCGTATTTTTCAAAGAGGGTGAGGGCGAACCTGCCCGTATCGATCA